>NZ_JFHW01000026.1:0-405334 GCF_000612205.1 Enterobacter sp. 5-4
AAGTGTTACCTATGTTCCCGGTCTGATCTGTCACCTATGTATCCGGTCATACAGCAGCGCCACCGGGCTTAACTTTTAGCGCTTCAGGTCAGACTTAAAATCACGCTGCTCGTAGCCGGTATACAGCTGACGAGGACGGGCGATCTTCATGCCTTCGCTGTGCATTTCGTTCCAGTGCGCAATCCAGCCTACGGTACGGGCCATGGCGAAGATCACGGTGAACATGGAAGACGGAATGCCCATCGCTTTCAGAATAATGCCAGAGTAGAAATCGACGTTCGGGTAGAGTTTCTTCTCGATGAAGTACGGGTCGTTCAGCGCGATGTGTTCCAGCTCCATCGCCACTTCCAGCAGGTCATCTTTGGTACCCAGCTCTTTCAGCACTTCGTGGCAGGTTTCACGCATCACGGTGGCGCGCGGGTCATAGTTTTTGTAAACACGGTGACCGAAGCCCATCAGGCGGAAGGAGTCATTCTTGTCTTTCGCGCGACGCACGAACTCAGGAATGTGCTCAACGGTGCTGATCTCTTCCAGCATCTTCAGCGCCGCTTCGTTGGCGCCGCCGTGCGCCGGTCCCCACAGGGAGGCGATGCCCGCAGCGATACAGGCGAACGGGTTCGCGCCTGAAGAGCCTGCGGTACGAACGGTTGAGGTCGAGGCGTTCTGTTCGTGGTCAGCATGGAGGATCAGAATACGGTCCATCGCGCGTTCCAGAACCGGGTTCACTTCGTACTCTTCGCACGGCGTGGAGAACATCATGCGCAGGAAGTTGCCCGCGTAGGAGAGGTCGTTACGCGGATACACAAACGGCTGGCCGATGGAGTATTTGTAACACATCGCCGCCATGGTCGGCATTTTGGACAGCAGACGGTAAGCAGCGATTTCACGGTGACGCGGGTTATTCACGTCAAGGGAGTCGTGGTAGAACGCTGCCAGCGCACCGGTAATCCCGCACATCACCGCCATTGGGTGAGAGTCACGACGGAACGCATGGAACAGACGGGTAATCTGCTCATGGATCATGGTGTGACGGGTCACGGTGGTTTTAAATTCATCGAACTGGGCCTGCGTCGGTTTTTCGCCGTTCAGCAGGATGTAGCACACTTCCAGATAGTTGGATTCGGTGGCTAACTGATCGATAGGGAAGCCGCGATGGAGCAGGATACCTTCGTCACCGTCGATAAAGGTGATTTTGGATTCGCAAGATGCGGTAGAGGTAAATCCAGGGTCAAAGGTGAATACCCCTTTGGAACCCAGCGTACGGATATCAATAACATCCTGACCGAGCGTGCCTTTTAGCACATCCAGTTCAATAGCAGTGTCACCATTTAGGGTGAGCGTTGCCTTTGTATCAGCCATTTACGGTCTCCTTAGCGCCTTATGCTTAAGACTGCGCTTTACCGGATTTGCTTTCAGCTGTTAATCACCGTTACCAGATTGTTATTTGGCTTACCGCTCAGCTCACGAGGACAAACCAGGGTACAGAGCTATGGCGCCTTGCAGGTAAACGAATGAAATATCAGTGAAACAACAGCAAATCAGCGTTTTTGCAGTCCGAATTATTCAAACCTGTATATCACTAATAACTGTCCTGATAACTTCGGTCAATACCATCACACTGTTACATAACTATTTGTCAGGTGAAAGAGAGACCTCATAACTTTTGCGCATTATATGCCTTTTCTGATGACGTTTGTAACAATATTGTTTAACATTTGTCAAATCAGATGATTAAAAATTAAAAAGATGTTGTTATCGTGACCCTGATCACTGTTCCAGAGAAAACCCGACAAACTGTATGTAGGTTAATTGTAATGATTTTGTGAACGGCCTATACTGCCGCCAGGTCTCCGGAACACCCTGCAATCCCGAGCCACCCAGCGTTGTAATGTGTCGTTTAAGCATCTGGAAGCACTGTTTTGCATGACGCGCAGTTATAGAAAAGGAACGCTGTCTGACCCGCATCGCAGTCCGGAGGAAGGAAACAATAAGAACAGCATGTGGGCGTTATTCATGATAAGAAATGTGAAAAAACAAAGACCTGTCAATCTGGATCTGAAAACGATCCGGTTCCCCGTAACAGCAATAGCGTCCATTCTGCACCGTGTTTCTGGTGTGATTACGTTTGTGGCGGTCGGTATTCTGCTGTGGTTACTGGGCACCAGCCTCTCTTCTCCTGAAGGATTCCTCCAGGCCTCTGCCATCATGAACGGCTTCTTCGTGGAATTCATCATGTGGGGCATTCTGACCGCGCTGGCGTACCACGTTGTGGTGGGTGTTCGCCATATGCTGATGGACTTTGGCTACCTGGAAGAGACTTTCGAAGCCGGGAAGCGCTCCGCTAACATTTCATTTGTGATTACAGTCGTGCTTTCACTTCTCGCAGGAGTTCTCGTATGGTAAGCAACGCCTCCGCATTAGGACGCAACGGCGTACATGACTTCATTCTGGTCCGTGCTACCGCCATCGTTCTCACCCTCTACATCATCTATATGATCGGTTTCTTCGCGACCAGCGGCACGCTGACGTGGGAAATCTGGAGTGGGTTCTTCGGATCCGCCTTCACCAAAGTGTTCACCCTGCTGGCCCTTTTCTCCATCCTTATTCATGCCTGGATTGGCATGTGGCAGGTGTTGACCGATTACGTTAAACCGCTGGCGATTCGCCTTCCACTGCAGCTGGCCATTGTGGTTGCACTGGTGGTTTACGTTATTTATGGATTCGTTGTGGTGTGGGGTGTGTAATGAAACTGCCAGTCAGAGAATTTGATGCTGTTGTGATTGGTGCCGGTGGCGCAGGTATGCGTGCCGCACTGCAAATTTCCCAGAGTGGCCAGAGCTGTGCGCTGCTCTCTAAAGTCTTCCCAACCCGTTCCCATACTGTGTCTGCGCAGGGCGGTATTACCGTTGCGCTGGGTAACTCCCATGAAGATAACTGGGAATGGCACATGTATGACACGGTAAAAGGTTCCGATTACATCGGTGACCAGGATGCCATCGAATATATGTGTAAAACCGGCCCGGAAGCGATTCTGGAGCTGGACCACATGGGGCTGCCGTTCTCCCGTCTGGAAAATGGCACCATCTATCAGCGTCCGTTTGGCGGCCAGTCGAAAAACTTCGGCGGCGAGCAGGCGGCACGCACCGCGGCGGCGGCTGACCGTACCGGTCACGCGCTGCTGCACACCCTGTATCAGCAGAACCTGAAAAACCACACCACCATCTTCTCCGAATGGTATGCGCTGGATCTGGTGAAAAACGCCGATGGCGCCATCGTTGGCTGTACCGCGCTGTGTATCGAAACCGGTGAAGTGGTTTACTTCAAAGCCCGCGCTACCGTGCTGGCGACCGGCGGTGCAGGCCGTATTTACCAGTCCACCACCAACGCCCACATCAACACCGGTGACGGTGTCGGTATGGCTATCCGCGCGGGCGTGCCGGTGCAGGATATGGAGATGTGGCAGTTCCACCCAACCGGTATCGCCGGTGCGGGCGTTCTGGTGACGGAAGGCTGCCGTGGTGAAGGTGGCTACCTGCTGAACAAACACGGCGAGCGCTTCATGGAGCGTTATGCCCCGAATGCGAAAGACCTTGCGGGTCGTGACGTGGTGGCGCGTTCCATCATGATCGAAATCCGTGAAGGCCGCGGCTGTGACGGCCCTTGGGGTCCACACGCCAAGCTGAAACTCGACCACCTGGGTAAAGAAGTGCTGGAATCCCGTCTGCCGGGCATCCTGGAACTGTCCCGCACCTTCGCGCACGTCGATCCGGTGAAAGAGCCGATTCCGGTTATCCCAACCTGCCACTACATGATGGGCGGTATTCCGACCAAAGTGACCGGTCAGGCGCTGACCGTGAACGAGCAGGGCGAAGACGTGGTTATTCCTGGCCTGTTCGCGGTGGGCGAAATTGCCTGCGTATCCGTACACGGCGCAAACCGTCTGGGCGGCAACTCGCTGCTGGACCTGGTGGTGTTTGGTCGCGCAGTGGGTCTGCATCTGCAGGAATCCATTGCCGAGCAGGGCGCGCTGCGTGACGCGACCGACGACGAAATTGATGCCTCTCTTGAGCGCCTCAACCGCTGGAACGGCAACCGTAACGGCGAAGATCCGGTGGAAATCCGTAAAGCGCTGCAGGAATGCATGCAGCACAACTTCTCGGTATTCCGTGAAGGCGACGCGATGGCCAAAGGTCTTGAGCAGCTGAAAGCGATCCGCGAGCGTCTGAAAAATGCCCGTCTGGACGACACCTCCAGCGAGTTCAACACCCAGCGCGTTGAGTGCCTGGAGCTGGATAACCTGATGGAAACCGCGTTCGCGACCGCGATGTCGGCAAACTTCCGTACCGAAAGCCGTGGCGCGCATAGCCGCTTCGACTTCCCGGAACGTGATGACGAAAACTGGCTGTGCCATTCCCTGTATCTGCCAGAGTCGGAAACCATGACGCGTCGTAGCGTCAACATGGAACCGAAACTGCGTCCGGCGTTCCCGCCGAAGATTCGTACTTACTAATGCGGAGACAGGATAATGAAACTCGAATTCTCAGTTTATCGTTATAACCCGGATGTAGACGACGCTCCGCGCATGCAGGACTACACCCTGGAAGCGGAAGAAGGTCGCGACATGATGCTGCTGGATGCCTTAATCCAGCTGAAAGAAAAAGATCCAACCCTGTCGTTCCGTCGCTCCTGCCGTGAAGGGGTGTGTGGTTCTGACGGTGTGAACATGAACGGCAAAAATGGCCTGGCCTGCATCACGCCAATTTCAGCGTTGCAGCGTCCTGGTCAGAAAATTGTTATCCGTCCTCTGCCAGGCCTGCCGGTCGTGCGTGATTTGGTGGTAGACATGGGGCAATTCTATGCACAATATGAGAAGATTAAGCCTTACTTATTGAATAATGGGCAAAATCCACCGGCTCGTGAGCACTTACAGTCTCCTGAGCAGCGTGAAAAACTCGATGGTCTGTACGAGTGTATTCTCTGCGCATGCTGTTCTACGTCCTGCCCGTCGTTCTGGTGGAACCCGGACAAGTTTATCGGCCCGGCCGGTCTGCTGGCTGCCTATCGCTTCCTGATCGATAGCCGCGACACCGAAACCGACAGCCGTCTGGAAGGACTGAGTGACGCTTTCAGCGTATTCCGCTGCCATAGCATTATGAACTGCGTCAGTGTGTGTCCGAAGGGGCTGAACCCGACGCGCGCCATCGGCCATATTAAGTCGATGCTGCTGCAGCGCAGTGCGTAAGTAACGTTGCCGGATGGCGCTGCGCTTATCCGGCCTACGAAACTGTAGGCCCGGCAAGCGTAGCGCCACCGGGCAAAATGCAGAAACCTTTAAAAACTGCCCTGTACTACCCTGAAGTCCAGACAGTTTCTAAAGGTTCCTTCGCGGGCCAAATGAAAAGAGCTCGCAGGTGAACCCCGGCACGTACACGTGGTGTGCGTGGTAGTTTCTACGGCGAAAGTAAGCATAAAAATGCTTAAGGGATCACGATGCAGAACGGCGCAATGAAAGCCTGGCTGGACTCTTCTTACCTCTCTGGTGCCAACCAGAGCTGGATAGAACAGCTCTATGAAGACTTCTTAACCGATCCTGACTCAGTGGACGCAAACTGGCGTTCCATGTTCCAGCAGTTGCCTGGTACAGGGGTCAAACCGGATCAATTCCATTCCAAAACACGTGATTATTTCCGTCGTCTGGCGAAGGATGCCTCACGTTACTCTTCTGCGATTTCCGACCCTGACACCAATGCGAAGCAGGTTAAAGTCCTGCAGCTTATCAACGCTTATCGCTTCCGTGGTCACCAGCATGCGAATCTCGATCCGCTGGGACTGTGGAAACAAGACCGTGTGGCCGATCTCGATCCGGCGTATCACGATCTGACCGAGGCCGATTTCCAGGAAAGCTTTAACGTAGGTTCCTTTGCCATCGGCAAAGACACGATGAAGCTGGGCGATCTGATTGATGCGCTCAAGCAAACCTACTGCGGCTCCATCGGCGCGGAATACATGCACATTACCTCTACCGAAGAGAAGCGCTGGATCCAGCAGCGCATCGAATCCGTAGCGGGCCACGCGACCTTCTCGGCTGATGAGAAAAAACGCTTCCTCAGCGAACTGACCGCAGCGGAAGGCCTTGAGCGCTATCTGGGCGCGAAGTTCCCGGGCGCAAAACGCTTCTCGCTGGAAGGCGGTGACGCCCTGGTGCCGATGCTGAAAGAGCTGATTCGTCACGCAGGCAAGAGCGGCACCCGTGAAGTGGTGCTGGGCATGGCACACCGTGGTCGTCTGAACGTACTGGTCAACGTGCTGGGTAAAAAACCGCAGGACCTGTTCGACGAATTCGCAGGCAAACATAAAGAACACCTCGGCACCGGCGACGTGAAGTACCACATGGGCTTCTCGTCAGATATCGAAACCGAAGGCGGTCTGGTTCACCTGGCGCTGGCGTTTAACCCGTCACACCTCGAGATCGTCAGCCCGGTGGTTATCGGTTCCGTGCGCGCGCGTCTGGATCGTCTGGACGAGCCGAGCAGCAACAAAGTTCTGCCAATCACCATCCACGGTGATGCGGCGGTGACAGGGCAGGGCGTGGTGCAGGAAACCCTGAACATGTCCAAAGCGCGTGGTTATGAAGTGGGCGGTACCGTTCGCATCGTGATCAACAACCAGGTGGGCTTCACCACCTCTAACCCGCTTGACGCACGTTCTACCCCGTACTGCACCGACATCGGTAAGATGGTTCAGGCGCCGATCTTCCACGTTAACGCGGATGACCCGGAAGCCGTGGCTTTCGTTACCCGTCTGGCGCTGGACTTCCGTAACACCTTCAAACGCGATGTGTTCATTGACCTCTTCTGCTACCGCCGTCACGGCCACAACGAAGCGGATGAGCCAAGTGCAACCCAGCCGCTGATGTATCAGAAAATCAAAAAACACCCGACGCCGCGCAAAATCTATGCTGACAAGCTGGAAAGCGACAAAGTGGCGACGCTGGAAGATGCGACCGAAATGGTCAACCTCTACCGCGACGCGCTGGACGCGGGTGAATGCGTAGTGAAAGAGCTGCGCCCGATGAACATGCACTCCTTTACCTGGTCGCCGTACCTCAACCACGAGTGGGATGAGAGCTATCCGAACAAGGTGGAGATGAAGCGCCTGCAGGAGCTGGCTAAACGCATCAGCACCGTGCCGGACGCTATCGAGATGCAGTCTCGCGTGGCGAAAATTTATGCTGACCGTCAGGCCATGGCGGCAGGCGAGAAGCTGTTCGACTGGGGCGGCGCGGAAACGCTGGCTTACGCGACGCTGGTTGACGAAGGCATTCCTGTTCGTCTGTCCGGTGAAGATGCGGGCCGTGGCACCTTCTTCCACCGTCACGCGGTGGTTCACAACCAGTCTAACGGTTCAACCTACACCCCGCTGCAGCACGTGCACAACGGTCAGGGCCAGTTCAAGGTCTGGGACTCCGTGCTGTCTGAAGAAGCGGTACTGGCTTTCGAATACGGTTACGCCACGGCAGAACCGCGCACCCTGACCATCTGGGAAGCGCAGTTCGGCGACTTCGCCAACGGTGCGCAGGTGGTTATCGACCAGTTCATCTCCTCCGGCGAACAGAAATGGGGCCGTATGTGTGGCCTGGTGATGCTGCTGCCGCACGGCTATGAAGGCCAGGGTCCGGAGCACTCCTCCGCGCGTCTGGAACGTTATCTGCAGCTCTGCGCCGAGCAGAACATGCAGGTTTGCGTGCCGTCGACCCCGGCGCAGGTTTACCACATGCTGCGTCGTCAGGCGCTGCGCGGTATGCGTCGTCCGCTGGTGGTCATGTCGCCGAAATCCCTGCTGCGTCACCCGCTGGCGGTGTCCAGCCTGGAAGAGCTGGCGAACGGTACCTTCCTGCCAGCCATCGGTGAAATTGACGAGCTGGATCCACAGGCCGTGAAGCGTGTGGTGATGTGTTCTGGTAAGGTTTATTACGACCTGCTGGAACAGCGCCGTAAGAACGATCAGAAAGATGTCGCCATCGTGCGTATCGAACAGCTTTATCCGTTCCCGCACCAGGCGGTGCAGGAAGCGCTGAAACCGTACGCTCACGTTCATGATTTTGTCTGGTGCCAGGAAGAGCCGCTCAACCAGGGCGCATGGTACTGCAGCCAGCATCATTTCCGTGAAGTGATTCCATTTGGGTCAGCCCTGCGCTATGCAGGTCGCCCGGCCTCCGCCTCTCCGGCGGTAGGGTATATGTCCGTTCACCAGAAGCAGCAACAAGATCTGGTCAATGACGCGCTGAACGTCGATTAATTAAAGGATACATAATGAGTAGCGTAGATATTCTTGTTCCCGACCTGCCTGAATCTGTAGCAGATGCGACCGTCGCTACCTGGCACAAAAAACCAGGCGATGCCGTTAAGCGCGATGAAGTGCTGGTAGAAATCGAAACTGACAAAGTGGTACTGGAAGTACCGGCTTCGGCGGATGGCGTTCTGGACGCGGTGCTGGAAGACGAAGGCACCACCGTCACCTCTCGTCAGATCCTGGGTCGCCTGCGTGAAGGCAACAGCGCGGGCAAAGAGTCCAGCGCGAAGTCTGAAGAGAAAGCCTCTACGCCGGCTCAGCGCCAGCAGGCTTCTCTGGAAGAACAGACCAACGACGCGCTCAGCCCGGCGATCCGTCGCCTGCTGGCGGAACACAGCCTTGACCCGGCAGCCATCAAAGGTACCGGTGTGGGCGGTCGTCTGACCCGCGAAGACATCGACAAGCATCTGGCGAAAGCGCCTGCTCAGGCCGAAGCGAAAGCCCCTGCGGCAGCACCGGCAGCACAGCCTGCTCTGGGTGCCCGCAGCGAAAAACGCGTGCCAATGACCCGCCTGCGCAAGCGCGTGGCCGAGCGTCTGCTGGAAGCGAAAAACTCTACCGCGATGCTGACTACCTTCAACGAAGTGAACATGAAGCCAATCATGGACCTGCGCAAGCAGTACGGTGACGCGTTCGAAAAACGTCACGGTATCCGTCTGGGCTTTATGTCCTTCTACGTGAAGGCGGTGGTTGAAGCGCTGAAACGCTACCCGGAAGTGAACGCGTCCATTGATGGCGATGACGTGGTTTACCACAACTACTTCGACGTCAGCATGGCGGTTTCTACCCCACGTGGCCTGGTGACCCCGGTTCTGCGTGATGTGGATACCCTGGGTATGGCCGACATCGAGAAAAACATTAAAGAGCTGGCGGTGAAAGGCCGCGACGGCAAGCTGACCGTAGACGACCTGACCGGCGGTAACTTCACCATTACCAACGGCGGCGTCTTCGGATCGCTGATGTCTACCCCGATCATTAACCCGCCGCAGAGCGCGATCCTGGGTATGCATGCCATCAAAGATCGTCCTATGGCGGTAGACGGTAAAGTTGAGATCCTGCCGATGATGTACCTGGCGCTCTCTTACGACCACCGCCTGATCGACGGCCGCGAGTCCGTGGGCTTCCTGGTAGCCATTAAAGAGCTGCTCGAAGATCCAACGCGTCTGCTGCTGGACGTCTAGTCACGATTTAGCATCACCTGCCCCGTAGGCCGGCACACGCTGCGCCGGTCTACAGGTTTGAAGATAACGATTACCCTGAAGGATGGATAGAACACATGAACTTACATGAATATCAGGCCAAACAGCTGTTTGCCCGGTATGGCTTACCGGCTCCGGTGGGTTATGCCTGTACTACCCCGCGTGAAGCAGAAGAAGCCGCATCTAAAATCGGTTCCGGCCCGTGGGTAGTTAAGTGTCAGGTTCACGCTGGTGGCCGTGGTAAAGCGGGCGGTGTGAAGGTTGTTAAGAGCAAAGAAGAGATTCGTGCGTTTGCTGAACATTGGCTCGGCAAGCGTCTGGTAACGTACCAGACAGATGCGAACGGCCAGCCGGTTAACCAGATCCTGGTTGAAGCTGCAACCGACATCGCGAAAGAGCTGTACCTGGGCGCGGTGGTTGACCGTAGCTCCCGTCGCGTGGTGTTCATGGCATCTACCGAAGGCGGCGTGGAAATCGAAAAAGTGGCGGAAGAGACCCCGCACCTGATCCACAAAGTGGCTATCGATCCGCTGGCAGGCCCAATGCCTTACCAGGGTCGCGAGCTGGCGTTCAAACTGGGTCTGGAAGGCAAGCTGGTTCAGCAGTTCACCAAGATCTTCATGGGTCTGGCGACCATTTTCCTGGAGCGCGATCTGGCGCTGATCGAGATCAACCCGCTGGTGATCACGACCCAGGGCGATCTGATCTGCCTCGACGGCAAGCTGGGCGCTGACGGCAACGCGCTGTTCCGCCAGCCGGATCTGCGCGAAATGCGCGACCAGTCTCAGGAAGACCCGCGTGAAGCGCAGGCGGCACAGTGGGAGCTGAACTACGTGGCGCTGGACGGTAACATCGGCTGCATGGTTAACGGTGCGGGCCTGGCGATGGGCACCATGGACATCGTTAAGCTGCACGGCGGCGAGCCAGCGAACTTCCTCGACGTGGGCGGTGGCGCAACCAAAGAGCGCGTAACCGAAGCGTTCAAAATCATTCTCTCCGACGACAACGTGAAGGCCGTTCTGGTTAACATCTTCGGCGGCATCGTCCGTTGCGACCTGATCGCCGACGGTATCATCGGTGCGGTAGAAGAAGTGGGTGTTAACGTTCCGGTGGTTGTGCGTCTGGAAGGTAACAACGCTGAACTCGGCGCGAAAAAACTGGCTGACAGCGGCCTGAATATTATTGCAGCGAAAAGTCTGACGGATGCAGCTCAGCAGGTTGTTGCCGCAGTGGAGGGGAAATAATGTCAGTTTTAATTAATAAAGATACCAAGGTTATCTGCCAGGGCTTCACCGGTAGCCAGGGGACTTTCCACTCCGAACAGGCGATTGCCTACGGCACGCAGATGGTTGGCGGCGTAACGCCAGGTAAAGGCGGCACCACCCACCTGGGCCTGCCGGTGTTCAACACCGTGCGTGAAGCCGTAGAAGCGACGGGCGCAACCGCGACCGTGATCTACGTTCCGGCGCCGTTCTGCAAAGACTCCATTCTGGAAGCGATCGACGCAGGCATCAAACTGATCATCACCATCACCGAAGGTATCCCGACGCTGGATATGCTGACCGTGAAGGTGAAGCTGGATGAAGCTGGCGTGCGTATGATCGGCCCGAACTGCCCAGGCGTGATCACCCCGGGCGAATGCAAAATCGGCATCATGCCGGGCCACATTCACAAGCCGGGTAAAGTGGGCATCGTGTCCCGTTCCGGTACCCTGACCTATGAAGCGGTTAAGCAGACCACCGACTACGGTTTCGGCCAGTCCACCTGCGTGGGCATCGGCGGTGACCCAATCCCGGGTTCTAACTTCATCGACATCCTGAAGCTGTTCCAGGAAGATCCACAGACCGAAGCGATCGTGATGATCGGTGAGATCGGTGGTAGCGCGGAAGAAGAAGCGGCTGCTTACATCAAAGAACACGTGACCAAGCCAGTTGTGGGCTACATCGCGGGTGTGACCGCGCCGAAAGGCAAGCGTATGGGTCACGCAGGCGCGATCATCGCCGGTGGTAAAGGTACGGCTGATGAGAAATTCGCAGCGCTGGAAGCCGCAGGCGTGAAGACCGTTCGCAGCCTGGCGGATATCGGCGAAGCACTGAAATCCATCATTAAGTAAGTCCTCTCTGCTCCCCGAAAGGGGGGCGTTGCAGTATAAAAATGTCCGTTTCGACATGGTTGGCCGCTGTAAAGCGGCCTTTTTTATTGCCTGCGTCTGGCGACTAGCGTGAACTTGTAATCATCGGTATTGAACACGTTGCGGCTGTATTCAAATACCCGCCCGTCCTTCAGAAACCCGCGGGAGACTTTTTCCAGGATCGGCTTTGCCGGATCGAGCGACAGCGCGGCGATCGCCTCCTCTGACGGCATGATCGGCACCAGCTCCTGCTCGCTGCGATCGATAACCAGCTTTTTGATCTGCTCAACGTAGTGGTATTTCGAATTCTCCATCACTTCCCAGGTGAGGTCGGGGAACAGGGCCAGCGGCATCCACGTTTCTTCCAGATTTACCGGTTTTTGTTTGATAAAGCGGACGCGTTTGACGTGCCAGACTTTATCGTCATGAGAGAGATTCAGCTTTTCGGCAAGTTTTGCATCGGCTTTCAGCACTTCGAAAATGCTCACCTCACTGTGGGTATCCACGTTCCGGTCCGCCAGTTTTTCGTAAAACCCGGTGAGCTGGTAAATGTCGTAATTGACGCGCTCTTCTTTTACGTAGGTGCCGCTGCCCTGAATGCTCTCGACGATCTGCTCTTCCGTAAGCAGCTTCAGCGCCTGTCTCACCGTGACGCGACTCACGTTGAATGCCTCCTGAAGGCTGGATTCCGTCGGTAACGCATCGCCAGGCTTTAACTCTCCCGCACTGATTTTTTCGCGAAGCGCATCGGCTATTTGCCGGTACATCGGTTTGTTACCCATCGAATCTGCCTTTCTAATACCTTTTCATGGAATTATGCCTCCCGCTTAAAATTTGTAAATAATACAACTTAAATACAAATTTACGTTGTTAGTGAAAATGATCACATAAATGTATTGTATGACATGCCACAATTGCCGCCAGACAATAACAACGTATGTGTGAGGATCTTATGAACCTGACGACTCTGACCCACACCAGTGCTGTCTGCGTGCAGGCACACTATGCCAGCCGTGATGAGGCCATTCGCCAGCTTACAATGCGGCTGGTGGCGCTGGGCAAAATCACAGATGGCGAGGCATTTCTGGCGGAGGTCTACCGCCGCGAATCTCAGGGGCCAACCGCACTGGGTGAAGGGCTGGCTGTCCCGCATGGTAAATCGAACGCGGTGAACGAAGCGGCTTTTGCGGTTGCTACGCTGCGCGAACCGCTGGAGTGGGAGGGGGTGGACGGCCCTGAACAGGTAGAGCTGATCGTCCTGCTTGCCATCCCGCCAGCTGAAGCGGGATCCACGCATATCCAGGTGCTGACGGCGCTGACGTCTCGCCTGGCCGATGATGTCCTCCGGGAACGCGTTATGGCTGCAGCGACGGCGGAGGATCTGCTTGATGCGCTGAACGGTGTCTCGAAGGAAGACGAGGCTGATACGCCGGTGAATGCACCAACCATCGTCTGTGTCACCGCCTGTCCGGCCGGGATCGCGCATACCTATATGGCCGCAGAGTACCTGGAGAAAGCGGGACGTAAGCTCGGCGTCAACGTGGTGGTCGAAAAGCAGGGGGCGAACGGCATCGAAGGGCGAATTACTGCCCAGCAGTTGCTGGAGGCGAAAGCGTGTATTTTTGCCGCTGAAGTGGCGATCAAAGAGAGCGAGCGCTTTCAGGGGATCCCCGCCATTTCCGTTCCCGTTGCGGAACCCCTGCGTCATGCTGAAGCGTTGATTGAGCGCGCGCTGGCGCTAAAGCCTTCTACCGATGCGCGCCATGCGCAGGTCGATACCGAAACGAAAAAGCGCGTTAAAACTGAACTCAAGCAGGCGCTTCTCAGCGGCATCTCTTTTGCGGTGCCGCTGATCGTTGCCGGCGGTACGGTGCTGGCCGTATCGGTACTGCTGGCGCAGATCCTTGGCCTGCAGCACCTGTTTGACCAGGAAAACTCGTGGCTGTGGATGTACCGCAAGCTTGGCGGCGGCATGCTTGGCATTTTGATGGTGCCTGTTCTCTCGGCCTACACCGCCTACTCGCTGGCGGATAAACCCGCGCTGACGCCGGGCTTTGCGGCCGGTCTGGCTGCCAACATGATCGGCTCCGGTTTTCTCGGCGCTATCGTCGGTGGGCTGATCGCGGGCTATCTGATGCGCTGGGTGAAAAACCATATCCGGCTCAGTAGCCGCTACAACGGCTTTCTGACTTTTTATCTCTATCCGGTGATTGGCGTGCTGGGCGCGGGCAGCCTGATGCTGTTTGTGATTGGCGAACCGGTGGCCTGGCTTAATAACACGCTCACCGTCTGGCTTAACGGTCTCTCCGGCGCGAATGCGCTGCTTCTGGGGGCAATCCTCGGGTTTATGTGCTCATTCGATTTGGGCGGCCCGGTCAACAAAGCCTCTTACGCGTTTTGCCTGGGGGCGATGGCGAACGGGGTATACGGTCCCTATGCGATCTTTGCTTCCGTCAAAATGGTCTCAGCCTTCACCGTCACGGCGTCAACGATGCTGGCACCGAAGCTGTTTAAGTCGTTTGAAATTGAAACCGGTAAATCGACCTGGCTGCTCGGCCTCGCGGGCATTACCGAAGGGGCGATTCCGATGGCGATTGAAGACCCGCTTCGCGTCATTGGCTCATTTGTACTCGGATCCATGGTGACAGGCGCGGCTGTCGGTGCGATGGGGATCGGGTTGTCTACGCCGGGGGCCGGGATTTTCTCTCTTTTTTTACTTCACGATGCCGGGTTGGGCGGTGTGGTTGCCGCGGCGGGCTGGTTTGGCGCGGCGCTGGTGGGTACCGCTATCTCCACCCTGGTTCTGCTGCTCTGGCGACGCCAGGCGGTAAAAAAGGGCAACTACGTCACTGAAGACGCCTTATCGTAAAAACGCACAAACAGGAAACGAAGATGAAAGCTGTATCTCGCGTTCATATCACGCCGCATATGCACTGGGACCGTGAGTGGTACTTCACTACCGAAGAGTCGCGTATTCTTCTGGTCAATAATATGGAAGAGATCCTGACCCGGCTGGAGCAGGATGATGAGTACAAATACTATGTTCTCGATGGACAGACGGCTGTTCTGGAGGATTATTTTGCCGTTGTGCCCGAAAACCGCTCTCGCGTGAAGGCGCTTGTCGAGCGTGGAAAGCTGATTATCGGCCCCTGGTATACCCAGACCGATACCACGATCGTGAGCGGCGAGTCGATTGTCCGCAACCTGATGTACGGCATCCGGGATTGTATGGCCTTCGGCGAGCCGATGAAGATCGGCTATCTGCCGGATTCGTTTGGCATGTCCGGCCAGCTTCCGCATATCTATAACGGGTTTGGCATGACCCGCACGATGTTCTGGCGCGGTTGTTCTGAACGCCACGGGACCGATAAAACCGAATTTCTCTGGCAGAGCCAGGACGGCAGTGAAGTGACGGCACAGGTGCTGCCGCTGGGCTACGCGATTGGTAAGTACTTACCGGAGGACGAAGCGGGGCTGCGAAAACGGCTCGACAGCTATTTCGAGGTTCTGGAAAAGGCGTCCGTTACTAAAGCGATTTTGCTGCCCAACGGCCACGACCAGATGCCGCTGCAGCAGAACATTTTCGCGGTGATGGAGAAGCTGCGTGAAATCTATCCGCAGCGTCAATTTGTGATGAGCCGGTTTGAGGAGGTCTTTGATCGCATCGACGCGCACCGCGATGACCTGGCGACCTTAAAAGGCGAGTTTATCGACGGGAAATACATGCGCGTGCACCGGACCATCGGCTCCACGCGCATGGATATCAAAATCGCCCATGCGCGTATTGAGAACAAAATTGTCAACATCCTCGAGCCGCTGGCGACGCTTGCCTGGACGCTGGGCTTCAACTACCACCACGGCCTGCTGGAGAAGATGTGGAAAGAGATCCTCAAAAACCACGCTCACGACAGCATCGGCTGCTGCTGCAGCGACAAGGTGCATCGCGAGATTGTCTCCCGCTTCGAGCTGGCTGAGGACATGGCAGACAACCTGGCGCGTTTCTATATGCGCAAGATTGTCGACAACATGCCGCAAAGCGATGCCGATAAGCTGGTGATGTTCAACCTGATGCCCTGGCCGCGTGAGGAGGTGATGAACACCACGATTCGACTGCGCGCCAGTCAGTTCCGTCTGCGGGATGACAAAGGCAACGAGATCCCGTATTTCATCCGCAGCGCGCGAGAGCTCGACCCGGGCCTCATTGACCGACAGATTGTTCACTACGGCAATTACGAACCGTTTATGGAGTTTGATATTCAGCTCAGCCAGATATTGCCGTCGATGGGCTACCGTACGCTGTTTATCGAACCAAACGTGGCCGGGAAGGTGCTCTCTCCGGGGGAAAATACCGCCTCCTTACTTGAAAACGCCTTCTGGCAGATTGACGTAAATGACGACGGTTCGCTGCGCCTGCGCGACAAAGAAACCGGGCTTATTTATGACCGCGTGCTGGAAATCGAAGAGAGCTCGGATGATGGCGATGAGTACGACTACTCGCCTTCGCGGGAAGAGTGGAGACTCACTTCCGCGCAGGGCGAGCATGAATTTGAGGTTACGCATGAAGGCTGGCAGAGCAGGGCAGTTATCCGCCATCGAATCGCCGTTCCGGCGAACCTGGCGGAACGCGCGGCGCGCCAGCGAAACGGCTACCTCGGCGCTGAATTTGAAATTACGCTAAGCCGCAACAGCAGACGCATTGACGTGGCGGTGCGCCTGGATAATCAGGCCGACGACCACCGCGTTCGCGTGCTCATCCCAACGCCGTTTGCGACCCGGGAGGTGTTAGCGGATACGCAGTTTGGCACGATCTCTCGTCCGGTGCAGGACGCGGCGATGCAAAACTGGCAGGAGGAGGGGTGGAAAGAAGCGCCGGTTCCCGTCTGGAATTTACTCAACTACGCCGTCCTGCAGGAAAAACGAAACGGGCTTGCGCTATTTACCGAGGGGCTGCGTGAATTTGAAGTCGTGGGCGATGAACAAAAGGCATTTGCTCTGACCTTGCTGCGCGGCGTGGGGGTACTCGGCAAAGAAGATCTGCTCCTGCGCCCCGGCAGACCATCCGGTATTAAAATGCCGGTCCCGGACGCTCAGGTGCGTGGTCCGCTAAGCTGTCGCTTTAGCCTCTTCAGCTTCAGCGGCACGCCGGAAAACGCGGGTGTCGCGCAGCAGGCTCAATCGTGGTTAACGCCGGTGCAGTGTTATAACAAGATCCCCTGGGATGCAATGAAGCTGAATCGCGCGTCGTTGACCACGCCGGAAAGTTACAGCCTGTTAGCGCTTTCGCCAACGGGATGCGTACTCAGTGCGATCAAAAAAGCGGAAGATCGTGATGAGCTCATTCTTCGTCTGTTCAACCCTTCACAGTCCAGCGCATGTGACGCGACGCTATCCGTCAATCCAGCGGTGAAGCGGTGCTGCGAAACGGACATGAATGAACGGCTGATGGACCACGATGAAGACGAAGGCATTGTCGGGGCGTTCAGACCGGGACAGTCGCGAACCTTTAGCCTTCTTCTTGCCTGAGAATCGCTGATATCATTAAAAGGCTGCACTGTTTGCGGCCTTTTTCATTAAATAGTCACTCCGCGGTGTTAAGTTATGGGGTGACAAAAGTAAAATAAATGTAATTACGAAGGGTTGCATAAATGCCGTGGAAAAATAACCCGCCCCGACTATGCTTTATTGTTTGCCGCGCATCGAAATGAGGCTTTTGTTTCGCGTTAATTAAAATCACTTCTGTTTATATTTTTTTTCGTCTTCGATAACCAATCACATCTTTACATGCACATATCATTAACATGGTTTTTACCATTCTCACCACGATTAAACATAGTTAACATCAAGGTTTGTTTTTGATTTAAATCAAAGTTTAATCCTTGGAAAAAGGTGCTGAAAAGCGCTAAATTGTTCCCGATCAAAATGGCCGAAAAGTGGTAATTTTGCTATAAATTGATCACCGTCGAAAAACGTAAATGTGATTCAATAAAAACCTGTTTATTGTAAGGGTTTTGCAGCGTATTATATTTGCGGTATCAATTTGAGTTTTTTATTAACGTATTTGTAACCTCACGTCATCGTTTTTATCCTCCTTCAGGGTAATAACGACGACAAGGATGCGAATAATTTGTATTGGGGCATGCGTGTGGATCTCTTTCTGACGGGGTTCACTCTCGGAGTCTTCATGCGATGAGCAAGGAGTCATGATGTTAGATATAGTCGAACTGTCGCGCTTACAGTTTGCCTTGACCGCGATGTACCACTTCCTGTTTGTGCCACTGACGCTCGGTATGGCGTTCCTGCTGGCCATCATGGAAACGGTATACGTTCTCTCCGGCAAACAGATTTATAAAGATATGACCAAGTTCTGGGGCAAGTTGTTTGGTATCAACTTCGCACTGGGCGTGGCAACCGGTCTGACCATGGAGTTCCAGTTCGGGACTAACTGGTCTTACTATTCCCACTATGTAGGGGATATCTTCGGTGCGCCGCTGGCCATTGAAGGTCTGATGGCATTCTTCCTTGAATCCACCTTTGTAGGTCTGTTCTTCTTCGGTTGGGACCGTCTGGGTAAAGTCCAGCATATGGCGGTGACCTGGCTGGTGGCATTAGGTTCGAACCTGTCCGCGCTGTGGATCCTGGTCGCGAACGGCTGGATGCAGAACCCTATCGCGTCTGATTTCAACTTCGAAACCATGCGTATGGAGATGGTCAGCTTTGCCGAGCTGGTCCTGAACCCGGTTGCTCAGGTTAAATTCGTTCACACCGTCGCTTCTGGCTATGTGTGCGGCGCGATGTTTGTACTGGGTATCAGTTCTTACTACATGCTCCGCGGTCGTGACTTCGCGTTTGCTAAACGCTCCTTTGCTATCGCTGCAAGCTTCGGTATGGCTGCGATTCTCTCCGTTATTGTTCTGGGTGATGAATCCGGTTACGAAATGGGCGACGTGCAGAAAACCAAACTGGCCGCTATCGAAGCCGAATGGGAAACCCAGCCGGCACCTGCTGCCTTTACGCTGTTCGGTATTCCCGATCAGGACGCGCAGGAAAACCGCTTCGCTATTCAAATCCCTTACGCGCTGGGTATCATCGCCACCCGTTCTGTTGATAAGCAGGTGACG
This sequence comes from Enterobacter sp. 5-4, assembly GCF_000612205.1. Lineage (NCBI taxonomy): Bacteria > Pseudomonadati > Pseudomonadota > Gammaproteobacteria > Enterobacterales > Enterobacteriaceae > Enterobacter > Enterobacter sp. 5-4. The sequence goes on from NZ_JFHW01000026.1 coordinate 18,801, forward strand.
GGTCTGAAAGAGCTGATGGTGCAGCACGAAGAGCGTATCCGTAACGGTATGAAAGCCTACTCGCTGCTGGAACAGCTGCGTGCCGGTTCTACCGACCAGGCCGTTCGCGATCAGTTTAACGACGTGAAGAAAGATCTGGGTTACGGTCTGCTGCTGAAGCGTTATACCCCGAACGTTTCTGATGCGACGGAAGCGCAGATCCAGATGGCAACCAAAGACTCAATTCCACGCGTTGCGCCACTGTACTTCGCATTCCGTATCATGGTGGGCTGCGGCATCATCATGCTGCTGATCATTGCGGCGTCCTTCTGGTCCGTGATTCGCAACCGCATCGGCGAGAAAAAATGGCTGCTGCGCACCGCGCTGTACGGTATTCCACTGCCGTGGATCGCGATTGAGTCCGGCTGGTTTGTGGCGGAATATGGCCGTCAGCCATGGGCGATCGGTGAGGTGCTGCCAACGGCGGTAGCGAACTCGTCCCTGACCGCAGGCGACCTGATCTTCTCCATGCTGCTGATTTGTGGTCTGTACACCCTGTTCCTGGTGGCTGAACTGTTCCTGATGTTCAAGTTCGCGCGCCTTGGCCCAAGCAGCCTGAAAACCGGTCGCTATCACTACGAGCAGTCCACTGCGACTACTCAGCCGGCACGCTAAGACAGGAGTCATCAAATGATCGATTATGAAGTATTGCGTTTTATCTGGTGGCTGCTGGTTGGCGTTCTGCTGATCGGTTTCGCCGTCACGGATGGTTTCGACATGGGGGTGGGGATGCTCACCCGTTTCCTCGGTCGTAATGACACCGAGCGTCGAATCATGATCAACTCCATCGCCCCGCACTGGGACGGTAACCAGGTGTGGCTGATCACCGCAGGCGGCGCGCTGTTCGCTGCCTGGCCGATGGTCTACGCGGCTGCGTTCTCCGGTTTCTATGTGGCGATGATTCTGGTGCTGGCCTCTTTATTCTTCCGTCCGGTCGGTTTCGACTACCGTTCGAAGATTGAAGATACCCGCTGGCGCAACATGTGGGACTGGGGCATCTTCATCGGTAGCTTCGTTCCACCGCTGGTGATCGGCGTGGCGTTCGGTAACCTGCTGCAGGGCGTACCGTTCCACCTGGACGAGTACATGCGTCTTTACTACACCGGTAACTTCTTCCAGCTGCTGAATCCGTTTGGTCTGCTGGCCGGTGTCGTCAGCGTGGCGATGATCATCACTCAGGGCGCAACCTACTTGCAGATGCGTACCGTAGGCGAACTGCATCTGCGCTCCCGCGCGACGGCTCAGGTTGCTGCGCTGGTTACGCTGGTCTGCTTCGCGCTGGCCGGTGTGTGGGTGGTGTACGGCATTGATGGCTACGTTGTGACGTCTGCCATTAACCACACCGCACCGTCTAACCCGCTGACCAAAGAAGTGGCGCGTCAGGCGGGAGCATGGCTGGTGAACTTCAACACTACCCCTGTGCTGTGGGCGATCCCGGCGCTGGGCGTGCTGCTGCCGCTGCTGACCATGTTGACGTCTCGTCTGGAAAAAGGCGCGCTGGCGTTCGTGTTCTCTTCACTGACTCTGGCATGCATCATCCTGACGGCGGGTATTGCGATGTTCCCATTCGTCATGCCATCCAGCACCATGCTGAATGCTAGCCTGACCATGTGGGATGCTACGTCCAGCCACATGACGCTGAACCTGATGACGTATGTTGCTTGCGTGTTCGTTCCGATTGTTCTGGCCTACACCATCTGGTGTTACTGGAAAATGTTCGGCCGCATCACGAAAGAACATATCGAAAGCAACACCCACTCTATGTATTAAGTAAGGAGCTGAATATGTGGTATTTCGCATGGATTTTAGGGACGCTTCTTGCCTGTGCATTTGGTGTCATCACTGCCCTGGCGCTTGAGCACGTAGAAGCGACCAAAGCGGGTGAAGAAAAACACTGATGAATATTATCGCGAAACTTTACGCGGTAATGGATAAGCGCCCGTTACGGGCGCTTTCTTTAGTGATGGCATTACTGCTGGCAGGCTGTATCTTCTGGGACCCTTCGCGCTTTGCAGCGAAAACCAGCGAGCTTGAAATCTGGCACGGCTTCCTCATCATGTGGGCGGTGTGCGCAGGTGTGATCCACGGCGTAGGCTTTCGTCCGAAAGCCGTTCACTGGCAGGGAATTTTTTGCCCGCCGATCGCCGATCTGGTGCTACTCGCCGGTTTGATTTTCTTCTTCTTCTGAATAAGAAATGTCCGTTAACGTTATGGGCTTACCCGAGCCCATAAAAATTTACTCTCCGTTTACTTTCCCCCATTCCAAACCATCTTTCCCGCGCGTATAGTAGCGAAGTTTAAAAGCTCTAACTTTTGTTGCATTACTGGGATGTAAAGTGAATACAACGCTGTTTCGATGGCCGGTTCGTGTCTATTACGAAGATACCGATGCCGGTGGTGTGGTTTACCACGCCAGCTACGTTGCTTTTTATGAACGGGCACGCACAGAGATGCTGCGCCATCATCACTTTAGTCAACAGGTGCTGTTGGCTGAGCGAGTTGCCTTCGTGGTACGCAAGATGACGCTTGAGTATTTTGCGCCTGCCAGACTCGACGATATGCTCGAAGTCCAAACTGAAATTACATCAATGCGCGGGACCTCACTGGTTTTCACGCAGCGGATAGTCAACGCAGAGAATACCGTACTGAACTCAGCTGAAGTGCTGATTGTTTGTGTTGATCCAACCATAATGAAGCCTCGTGCGCTTCCTAAGTCTATTGTCGCGGAGTTTAAGCAGTGACTGACATGAATATCCTTGATTTGTTCCTGAAGGCAAGCCTTCTGGTTAAACTTATCATGTTGATTTTGATTGGTTTTTCAATCGCATCCTGGGCCATCATCATCCAGAGAACGCGTATCCTCAATGCCGCTGGCCGTGAGGCTGAAGCGTTTGAAGATAAGTTCTGGTCGGGCATTGAGCTTTCTCGTCTGTACCAGGAGAGCCAGGGACGTCGTGAAAACCTGACCGGCTCCGAGCAAATTTTCTATAGCGGCTTCAAAGAGTTCGCCCGTCTGCATCGTGCAAACAATCATGCGCCTGAAGCGGTGGTGGAAGGTGCCTCGCGCGCGATGCGCATTTCGATGAACCGCGAGCTGGAAAACCTTGAAACGCATATTCCGTTCCTCGGTACTGTCGGTTCCATCAGCCCGTATATCGGCCTGTTTGGTACCGTGTGGGGGATCATGCACGCCTTTATCGCGCTGGGCGCGGTGAAGCAGGCCACGTTGCAGATGGTTGCACCGGGTATCGCTGAAGCACTGATTGCGACCGCTATCGGTCTGTTTGCGGCAATTCCTGCGGTTATGGCTTACAACCGTCTGAACCAGCGCGTGAACAAACTGGAACTGAACTACGACAACTTTATGGAAGAGTTCACTGCGATTCTGCACCGTCAGGCGTTTACCAGCACCGAGAGCAACAAGGGGTAAACCATGGCCAGATCGCGTGGACGAGGTCGTCGCGAGCTCAAGTCCGAAATCAATATCGTTCCGCTGCTGGACGTCCTGCTGGTACTGCTGCTGATCTTCATGGCAACAGCGCCAATCATTACCCAGAGCGTGGAAGTGGATCTGCCGGATGCGACAGAATCACAGGCGGTGAGCACCAATGACGATCCTCCGGTTATCATTGAGGTTTCCGGCGTAGGGCAATACAGCGTCGTGGTAGAAAAAGATCGTATGGATCAGCTGCCACCTGAGCAGGTTATTGCCGAAGCGCAGCGTCGCCTGGAGTCAAATCCGAAAACGGTCTTCTTAATCGGTGGCGCGAAAGACGTACCCTACGATGAAATTATTAAAGCGCTGAACTTGCTACATAGTGCGGGTGTTAAGTCAGTTGGCTTAATGACCCAACCTATTTGATCATCCGCGTAGTTTTTGGGAACCGATAGTGTCAAAGGCAACCGAACAGAACGACAAGCTTAAGCGAGCGATAATCGTCTCCGCAGTGCTGCACGTTATTCTCTTTGCAGCGCTGATCTGGAGTTCGTTCGACGAGCATATTGATGCATCAGCCGGCGGCGGTGGAGGATCTTCCATTGACGCCGTCATGGTGGATCCCGGTGCGGTAGTACAGAACTATAATCGCCAACAGCAGCAGAAGGCGAGTGCAAAACGGGCTGAAGAGCAGCGTGAAAAACAGGCGCAACAGCAAGCGGAAGAACTGCGTGAAAAGCAGGCTGCCGAGCAGGAGCGTCTGAAGCAGCTTGAGAAAGAACGTTTGCAGGCGCAGGAAGCCGCGAAAGCGCAGGCAGAGCAGCAGAAACAAGCCGAAGAGGCCGCGAAAAAAGCACAGGAACAGCAAAAGCAGGCGGAAGAGGCGGCAGCAAAAGCCGCAGCGGACGCGAAAGCACAGGCTGATGCCCAGGCGAAATTAGCGGCAGAAGCGGCGAAGAAAGCGGCTGCTGATGCCCAGAAGAAAGCGGAAGCCGAAGCGGCGAAGAAAGCGGCCGCTGATGCTCAGAAGAAAGCGGAAGCCGAAGCCGCGAAGAAAGCCGCAGCTGAGGCTCAGAAGAAAGCAGAAGCGGAAGCCGCGAAGAAGGCCGCTCAGGAAGCAGAGAAGAAAGCTGCTGCCGAGGCCGCGAAGAAAGCGGCTGCTGCAGAGAAAGCAGCAGCAGAAAAAGCCGCGGCAGAAAAAGCGGCAGCCGCCGAAAAAGCCGCTGCTGACAAAAAAGCTGCAGCTGAGAAGGCCGCTGCCGATAAGAAAGCAGCAGCTGAAAAAGCGGCTGCTAAAAAGGCTGCCGCCGCTGAAAAAGCCGCTGCTGCCGCAGGGGTTGATGATCTGCTCGGCGATTTGAGCTCCGGTAAGAATGCGCCGAAAACGGGCGGTGGGGCGAAAGGAAACAACGCAGCGCCGACCGGAAGTGGTAACACTAAGAGTAACGGTGCGACAGGGGCTGAAATCAACGGTTATGCCGCGCAGATTAAATCCGCTATTGAAAGTCGATTCTATGATGCGTCTTCCTATACCGGTAAAACGTGTACGTTGCGTATAAAACTGGCTCCGGATGGCATGCTGCTGGATATTAAGTCTGAAGGTGGCGACCCGGCTCTATGTACTGCGGCCCTGGCTGCAGCGCGTCAGGCGAAGATGCCTAAACCGCCTTCGCAGGCAGTCTACGAAGTCTTCAAAAATGCGCCGCTGGACTTCAAACCTTAAGTTACATTTTCCCCGTGCAAACGGGGAAAAATAGACCAGGTTTAGTCACAGGGTTCGGGTAGTTTTGTCTATTTGAGTTTGTTAACATTCTGCTAAATTATCGTGGGTAAGGTTACCCGGATAAGGGAGATATGATGAAGCAGGCATTACGTGTAGCATTTAGTTTTTTAATGCTGTGGGCAGCAGTACTGCACGCAGAAGTACGTATCGAGATCACCCAGGGGGTGGACTCGGCACGCCCAATCGGTGTTGTTCCGTTCCAGTGGGCCGGTCCTGGCGCTGCACCTGAAGATGCCGGTGGCATCGTGGCGGCTGACCTGCGTAACAGCGGTAAATTCAACCCGTTAGATCGTTCTCGCCTGCCTCAGCAGCCGGGTAGCGCGCAGGAAGTTCAGCCTGCAGCATGGTCTGCACTGGGTATTGATGCCGTGGTTGTGGGTCAGGTTACCCCTAATCCGGACGGTTCTTACAACGTGGCCTGGCAGCTGGTGGATACCGGCGGTGCACCAGGTACCGTTCTGGCCCAGAACTCTTACAAGGTCACTAAGCAGTACCTGCGCTACGCGGCACACGCTGCGAGCGATGCGGTATTTGAAAAACTGACCGGCATTAAAGGCGCGTTCCGTACCCGTATCGCGTACGTGGTGCAGACCAACGGTGGTCAATTCCCGTACGAACTGCGCGTATCTGACTACGATGGCTACAACCAGTTCCTGGTGAAACGCTCCTCGCAGCCACTGATGTCTCCAGCCTGGTCTCCGGACGGTTCTAAGCTGGCGTATGTGACCTTCGAAAGCGGCCGTTCTGCGCTGGTTATCCAGACGCTGGCAAACGGTGCGGTTCGTCAGGTGGCGTCTTTCCCACGTCACAACGGTGCACCTTCATTCTCTCCGGACGGCTCTAAACTGGCCTTTGCGTTGTCTAAAACCGGTAGCCTGAACCTGTACGTGATGGACATTGGCTCTGGCCAGATCCGTCAGGTGACCGACGGTCGCAGCAACAACACCGAACCTTCATGGTTCCCGGACAGTCAAAACCTGGCGTTTACCTCTGACCAGGCCGGCCGTCCACAAATCTACAAAGTCAACATCAACGGCGGTGCTCCGCAGCGTATTACCTGGGAAGGTTCTCAGAACCAGAACGCAGACGTGAGCAGCGACGGTAAATTTATGGTAATGGTCAGCTCCAACGGCGGGCAGCAGCACATTGCCAAACAAGATCTGGTAGCGGGTGGCGTGCAAGTTCTGTCGTCAACGTTCCTGGATGAAACGCCAAGTCTGGCACCTAACGGCACGATGGTAATCTACAGCTCTTCTCAGGGGATGGGATCTGTGCTGAATCTGGTTTCTACAGATGGGCGTTTCAAAGCGCGTATTCCGGCAACTGATGGACAGGTAAAATCACCTGCCTGGTCGCCGTATCTGTAAATAATAATTAATTGATTACTAAAGGAATCATAGAAATGCAACTGAACAAAGTGCTGAAGGGGCTGATGATCGCTCTGCCTGTAATGGCAATCGCAGCGTGTTCTTCTAACAAGAACGCCAGCAATGACCAGAGCGGCGAAGGCATGATGGGTGCCGGCACCGGTATGGACGCGAACGGCAATGGCAACATGTCTTCTGAAGAGCAGGCGCGTCTTCAGATGCAGCAGCTGCAGCAGAACAACATCGTTTACTTCGATCTGGATAAATACGACATCCGTTCTGACTTCGCTGCGATGCTGGATGCGCACGCTAACTTCCTGCGTAGCAACCCATCTTACAAAGTCACCGTAGAAGGTCACGCGGACGAACGTGGTACTCCAGAGTACAACATCTCCCTGGGTGAACGTCGTGCTAACGCTGTTAAAATGTACCTGCAGGGTAAAGGCGTTTCTGCTGACCAGATCTCCATCGTTTCTTACGGTAAAGAAAAACCTGCAGTACTGGGTCATGACGAAGCGGCTTACTCCAAAAACCGTCGTGCCGTACTGGTTTACTAAGAGAATTGCATGAGCAGTAACTTCAGACATCATCTGTTGAGTCTGTCGTTACTGGTTGGAATAGCGGCCCCCTGGGCCGCTTTTGCTCAGGCACCAATCAGTAGTGTCGGCTCAGGCTCGGTAGAAGACCGGGTCACTCAACTCGAGCGTATTTCTAACGCTCACAGCCAGCTTTTAACCCAACTCCAGCAACAACTTTCCGATAACCAGAATGATATTGACTCTCTCCGCGGTCAGATTCAGGAAAGCCAGTATCAGCTTAATCAGGTTGTGGAACGTCAGAAGCAAATCTTGTTGCAGATAGATAGCCTGAGCAGCGGTGGCGCAGCAGCGCAGCCAGCCGCAGGCGATCAGAGCGGTGCGGCGACGTCTACGCCAGCGCCATCTGCTGATACGTCTGCCTCAACAGGCGCGCCTGTACAGAGCGGTGACGCGAATACGGACTACAATGCGGCCATTGCCCTGGTGCAGGATCAATCTCGTCAGGATGACGCGATTGCTGCGTTTCAGAGCTTTGTTAAGAAATACCCTGATTCCACTTATCAGCCAAATGCCAATTACTGGCTCGGTCAGTTGAATTACAACAAGGGTAAAAAGGACGATGCGGCGTTTTATTTTGCCTCAGTGGTGAAAAATTACCCAAAATCGCCGAAAGCGCCAGATGCGATGTATAAGGTTGGCGTGATCATGCAGGACAAAGGCGACACGGCGAAAGCCAAAGCGGTTTATCAGCAGGTGGTCGCAAAATTCCCGGGTACCGAAGGTGCTAAGCAGGCGCAAAAACGTCTGAATTCGATGGGATGATTATCGCATGACCAGAAATCGCGTTATTTCTGGTCGTGCAGCATGATTACTAAGCAGTTAAGTGATCTTCATCGAAATTTTTGTTGCGCAGAATTCTTAAATCAGTAATATATGCCGCCGTTGCCACGGGATATCAAACAACGTGAAAGCAGCATAAAAGTGGGTCGTTAGCTCAGTTGGTAGAGCAGTTGACTTTTAATCAATTGGTCGCAGGTTCGAATCCTGCACGACCCACCACTTCGAAGAAAAAAATCCCGCAAGGGGTCGTTAGCTCAGTTGGTAGAGCAGTTGACTTTTAATCAATTGGTCGCAGGTTCGAATCCTGCACGACCCACCACTTTAAAGTGGTACCGAGTAAAAATCTTCGAAGTCAGCACCCGAATGGGTCGTTAGCTCAGTTGGTAGAGCAGTTGACTTTTAATCAATTGGTCGCAGGTTCGAATCCTGCACGACCCACCAGTGTAGAAAGGCGCCCTAAAGGCGCCTTTTTGCTATCTGCGGTACAACAAATGCTCCGCCCATCTATTCCCGGTGACTTTTCACGCCAGATTCGCTATCTTGTTTAGTATACAAAACACAATTGCCACGCGTTTTGCTATGTCAGGCAAATGAAAGGCAATATTGTTAAGCCCGTAAAACGAGAAGCCATAATGAGTGTGATGTTTGATCCTGAAGCCGCAATCTATCCGTTTCCGCCTAAGCCTGTCCCGCTGAGCCAGGACGAAAAGCAGTTCTACCGCGAGAAGATTAAACGTCTTCTTAAAGAGCGCGACGCGGTGATGGTGGCCCATTACTACACCGACCCGGAAATTCAGCAGCTGGCGGAAGAGACCGGGGGCTGCATTTCTGACTCACTGGAGATGGCGCGCTTCGGTGCACGACATCCCGCTTCCACGCTGCTGGTGGCCGGCGTGCGTTTTATGGGCGAAACGGCAAAGATCCTGAGCCCGGAAAAAACCATTCTGATGCCCACGCTTAACGCGGAGTGTTCCCTGGATCTCGGCTGTCCGATTGACGAATTCACGGCCTTCTGTGATGCCCACCCTGACCGGACCGTGGTGGTTTACGCGAACACCTCGGCAGCAGTGAAAGCGCGGGCAGACTGGGTGGTCACGTCAAGCATCGCCGTTGAGCTGATTGAACATCTGGATAGTCTGGGGGAGAAAATTATCTGGGCGCCTGATCGTCATCTCGGCAATTATGTTCAGAAGCAGACGGGGGCTGACGTTCTTTGCTGGCAGGGCGCCTGTATCGTTCATGACGAGTTCAAGACGCAGGCGCTGGCGCGCATGAAGGCGCTTTATCCTGACGCCGCCATTCTTGTGCACCCTGAATCTCCGCAGTCGATTGTTGACATGGCGGATGCGGTGGGTTCAACCAGCCAGCTTATTAACGCGGCCAGGACTTTACCTCACAAGCAGCTTATCGTGGCGACCGATCGCGGTATCTTCTATAAGATGCAGCAGGCCGTGCCGGAGAAAGAGCTTCTCGAAGCGCCTACCGCAGGCGAGGGGGCAACGTGCCGCAGCTGTGCGCATTGCCCGTGGATGGCGATGAACGGCCTGAAAGCGATTGCCGAAGGGTTAGAAACCGGTGGTGCGGCGCATGAAATCCACGTGGATGCAGCCCTGCGTGAAGGCGCGTTAATTCCGCTTAACCGCATGCTGGATTTTGCGGCTACACTACGTACTTAATTCACTACGCCCCGGGGAAAAGATGGATTTTTTTAGCACACAGAACATTCTGGTTCATATACCGATTGGTGCAGGTGGCTATGACCTGTCATGGATTGAGGCCGTTGGTACGCTGGCGGGATTATTGTGTATCTGGCTGGCAAGCCTTGAGAAGATCAGCAATTATGCGTTCGGGCTGATTAACGTCACGCTGTTTGCGATTATCTTCTTCCAGATCCAGCTGTACGCCAGCCTGCTTTTGCAGCTGTTCTTCTTCGCCGCCAATATTTACGGCTGGTATGCGTGGTCGCGTCAGAACAGCCAGCAGGAGGCAGAGCTGCAGATTCGCTGGCTGCCCTTGCCGAAAGCCATCGCCTGGTTTGTCGCCTGCGTGGTGGCCATTGGCTTAATGACCGTCTTCATCAATCCGGTATTTGCGTTCCTGACCCGCATTGCCGTTTCGGTCATGTCCGGCATCGGCCTGAACGTGACGATGCCAGAACTCCAGCCGGATGCTTTCCCGTTCTGGGATTCCTGCATGATGGTGCTGTCGATTGCGGCGATGATTCTGATGACCCGTAAATACGTTGAGAACTGGCTGCTGTGGGTCATCATCAACGTTATCAGCGTGGCGATCTTCGCCCTGCAGGGCGTCTATGCCATGTCGCTGGAATATCTGTTGCTGACCTTCATCGCGCTGAACGGTAGCCGGATGTGGATTAACAGCGCGCGTGAGCGAGGCTCTCGCGCGCTTTCCAGCTAGTGGTCATGATGATGTGAATGACCGGACTGCGCCTCGTTAAGGTGGCAGTCCGGTCCGCTACAGGGCTGATACTCCATCTGAACGGTGGCATGGCTAATGTCGTAGTGATGTTCCAGGAAGTGCTGGATGCGATCGAGCAGCGCATCGTGGTCGTGAGGTGGGATCACCTGGACATGGAGCGTCATGACCGGTTTCTCCCCCACCAGCCAGACGTGCACGTGGTGGACATTACGGACTTCCGGAACAGTACGGCGCAGGTTGCGCTTCAGCTCGTCGATGTCCATGGATGCCGGAGCCCCTTCAAGCAGTTCATTCACGCTCTCCTTCAGCAGCCGCCAGGCGCTGCGCAAGACCAGACACGACACCAGCACGGACAGAATCGGATCGACAGGCGTCCAGCCGGTATAGAGGATCACCAGCGCGGCGACAATCGCCCCGACTGAGCCGAGCAAGTCCCCCAGCACATGCAGAGCCGCCGCGCGCACGTTGAGGTTCTTTTCCTCGCTGCCGCGGTGCAAAATCCAGAAGGCCAGGATATTCGCCACCAGCCCTGCCACGGCAATCACCATCATTGTCGCCCCGGCAATCGGCTGAGGATGTCTGAAGCGCTGAATGGCCTCCCAGACGATAAGAATGGTAATGACCACCAGGGCAATCGCGTTAACAAAGGCGGCAAGGGTCGTCAGCCTCAGCCAGCCGAAGGTATGGCGTGTATTGGGGGGACGACGGGCAAACTGTACGGCCAGAAGGGCGAAAAGTAGCGCCGCTGCATCGGTAAGCATATGCCCGGCGTCAGCCAGTAGCGCCAGAGAGCCGGAGACCAGACCGCCGATGACCTCAATAATCATGAAGGTTGCGGTGACGCCAAAGGCCAGCAGCAATCGTTTAGCGTTGTCGTCGCCAGCGGCGTGGGAATGTGTGTGTGCCATGTTATCTTTCCTGATTCGTTATCGTTTTTAGTGTAGCGTTTTTAATAGGTTACTCAAAAAGAAAGGAGAGCCTTAGCTCTCCTTTTATCATTAATTTCACAGCCGGTTACTGAGTCGTACCATCTGTTTTGGTATTGGCATCATCCCCCACTTTGTCATTCGGGTCGGGACATTTGCCATCTTTACACATGGAGTTCTTATGAACTTCATCTTTGCTCATGCTGTCATGATTCATGGTGCCGGAGTCGGTACCGTTGGGGTGCAGCATGGTGCCGCCGGTGTTGGTGTTTCCATTATTGATCTGACTATTATCGACATTGTTCGGGGCGACGTTCTGTTTGGCATCAGGGGCGACCTGGCCTGCTGACGCAGCCGCGTTTGCATCACCGTTACCCGATGAGCCCGTTTCGGCCGCAAGAACGCTACCGCTGGCCAGGGTGAGGGTGGCGGTCAGGAAGAGGGTTGCCAGTTTTGTCATTTTCATCATGGTGCTCCTGTTCTTGTCGTTACGCTGGATAACTTTTTCCAACAGTGCATCTTTTTCAGAGGCGAAAGATTCCGCCATACGGACTTACGTCAGTCGGGAATCGCGTTTAAGCGTGTAAAAATGGTTGTTACAGTTAAAAAGCTTAGGTTAGATCTCGTTTTTCGCTATTTTGTGGCGATTTTTAGGCGAATTCCAGGAATTATCTGCGTGAAGTGTAAAACCGTGTTTACACTTCCTGAGCGACAAGATAGATTGAAAGGATTGCTTTCATTACTAAAGATATGGCAGAGCTGGAACGAAGATGAATTATCAGAACGACGATTTACGTATTAAAGAGATCAATGAGTTATTACCTCCTGTAGCACTCCTTGAGAAATTCCCCGCCACTGAAAATGCCGCAAACACGGTTTCTCATGCTCGTAAAGCGATCCATAAGATCCTGAAAGGTAATGACGATCGTCTTCTGGTGGTGATTGGCCCATGCTCTATCCACGATCCTGCTGCCGCGAAAGAATACGCAGCCCGTCTGCTCACCCTGCGTGAAGAGCTGAAGGATGAGCTGGAAATCGTGATGCGCGTCTATTTTGAAAAACCGCGCACCACCGTTGGCTGGAAAGGGCTGATTAACGATCCGCACATGGATAACAGCTTCCAGATCAACGACGGCCTGCGCATTGCGCGCAAGCTGCTGCTGGAGATTAACGACAGCGGGCTGCCTGCGGCCGGTGAGTTCCTGGATATGATTACGCCCCAGTATCTGGCAGACCTGATGAGCTGGGGGGCAATTGGTGCCCGCACTACTGAATCTCAGGTTCACCGCGAGCTGGCGTCCGGTCTCTCTTGTCCGGTTGGCTTCAAAAACGGCACTGACGGCACCATTAAGGTGGCTATCGACGCCATCAACGCAGCGGGCGCACCGCACTGCTTCCTGTCCGTGACCAAATGGGGCCACTCCGCCATCGTTAACACCAGCGGTAACGGTGACTGCCATATCATTCTGCGCGGCGGCAAAGAGCCGAACTACAGCGCAAAGCATGTGGCCGAAGTCAAAGTCGGGCTGGAAAAAGCCGGGCTGCCACCGCAGGTGATGATCGATTTCAGCCACGCCAACTCCAGCAAGCAGTTTAAAAAGCAGATGGAAGTGGGCGCAGACGTCTGTCAGCAGATTGCCGGCGGTGAGAAGGCGGTAATTGGGGTGATGATCGAAAGCCATCTGGTTGAAGGTAACCAGAACCTGGAAGGCAGCGAGCCGCTGGTGTACGGCAAGAGCGTGACCGATGCCTGCATCGGCTGGGATGACACCGACGCCATCCTGCGCCAGCTGGCGAATGCGGTGAAAGCGCGTCGCGGTTAATTCTGACGGCTCAAATAAAAAAGCGCGGACGGTTCCGCGCTTTTTTTATGGTCAGCGAAAATTACTTCGCTTTACCCTGGTTCGCAACGGCCGCCGCTTTCGCTGCGATTTCGTCCGCGTTACCCAGGTAGTAGTGTTTGATTGGCTTGAAGTTTTCGTCGAACTCATACACCAGCGGTACGCCAGTTGGGATGTTCAGTTCGAGAATTTCGTCTTCACCCATGTTGTCCAGGTATTTCACCAGCGCACGCAGGGAGTTACCGTGAGCGGCGATAATCACGCGCTCGCCGCTTTTCAGACGTGGCAGAATGGTTTCGTTCCAGTAAGGCACAACGCGGTCGATGGTCAGCGCCAGGCTCTCGGTGGTTGGCAGCTCAGCGTCGGTCAGTTTCGCGTAACGCGGGTCGTGGCCCGGGTAGCGCTCGTCATCTTTGGTCAGCTCTGGTGGGGTGACCGCGAAGCCGCGACGCCACTGTTTAACCTGCTCGTCACCGTATTTCTCAGCGGTTTCCGCTTTGTTCAGGCCCTGCAGCGCACCGTAGTGACGCTCGTTCAGTTTCCAGGATTTCTCAACCGGCAGCCAGGCCTGGTCCAGTTCGTCCAGCACGTTCCACAGGGTATGGATGGCACGTTTCAGCACAGAGGTGTAAGCAAAATCAAAGCTGAAGCCTTCTTCCTTCAGCAGTTTACCTGCTGCTTTTGCTTCGCTTACGCCTTTCTCGGACAGGTCAACGTCGTACCAACCGGTAAAGCGGTTTTCGTTGTTCCACTGGCTTTCGCCGTGACGCACCAGAACCAGCTTAGTAATAGCCATCTCTTACTCCTCAAGCATTTTTAGAATGATAACAATTCTCATTATATTGCCGTGGCCGTGCCAGCAGCAACGCTTAACCCTAACCATAGCGAAAATAGTCTCTGAGTGTAAGATGCTTGTGAATCCAGGGTTATGATTTTGTCTGCGATCGGCGCTATTTTCAGCAAGGCGCACAGAAAAAAGCCCTCCGGAGGGAGGGCTGAATATTAATGTGGAATAAAATGATATTCCGTCACGCTAACGTACTCTTCACCTGGGCGCAGCACGCAGTCCGGCTGCGGCCATTCCGGATGATTCGGGCTGTCCGGCAGGAACTCGCTCTCCAGCGCCAGCCCTTGCCAGTCGCTGTACTCTTCGTGTTCGCGCGCCGTCGTGCCGCCGAGATAGTTACCTGAGTAGAACTGCAGGGCAGGAGCGGTGGTATAAACCGTCATCTGCAGCTTCTCATCGGTGGACCAGACCTGTGCGGCAGGTTGTTTCACATCGCCTTTAGCCTGTAGCAGGAACGCGTGGTCGTAGCCTTTCACCTTGCGCTGGTCGTCATCGCTCAGGAAATCCTGGGCGATGGATTTCGCGCTGCGGAAGTCAAAGCTGGTGCCGCTCACGTCTTTGAGGCCCTGGTACGGAATGCCCATCTCATCAACCGGCAGATACGCATCCGCCAGGATCTGAAGCTTGTGGTTCCGCACGTCGCACTGGTTACCGTCCAGATTAAAGTACGCGTGATTGGTCAGGTTGACCGGACACGGCTTGTCGACCGTCGCACGGTATTCAATGGCGATACGGTTGTCGTCGGTCAATGTAAAGCGCGCGGAGGCGATAAGGTTACCCGGGAAGCCCTGATCGCCGTCCTGCGAATCCAGCGAGAACAGCACTTCGCCGTCGTTTTGACGAACAATTTTCCAGCGACGTTTATCAAACCCGTCCGGGCCACCGTGCAGCTGGTTCTCACCCTGGCTTGGCAGCAGGGTGTACTGCACGCCGTCGAGTTCAAAACGGCTCTTCGCGATGCGGTTCGCATAGCGCCCTACGGATGCACCCAGATAGGCAGACTGATTAACATACTGCTCGGGCGATGCGCAGCCGAGCAGGGTTTCGCGCACGCTGCCGTCCGGCATCGGTACGCGTGCTGAAAGAAGGGTTGCACCCCAGTCCATGAGCGTAACCACCATCCCCGCGCGATTGCGCAGGGTTAACAGGCGATACGGCAGACCATCCGGTGCGAGGGTAGGTGTTTCGTTTAGCACTGTCCGGCTCCTTGTGATGCTTTGCAAACATAGAAGGTTTCTTTGATACCTGTTTTTGCTTCGTACTGCTTCGCCACGGCGTCCTGTACAGCAGGGACCAGCTCCTCAGGCACCAGCGCAACGATGCAGCCGCCAAAACCGCCGCCCGTCATGCGCACGCCGCCTTTGTCGCCAATGACCGCTTTGACGATCTCCACCAGGGTGTCGATCTGCGGCACGGTGATTTCAAAATCATCGCGCATGGAGGCGTGAGATTCCGCCATCAGTTCACCCATGCGTTTCAGGTCACCTTTCGCCAGCGCGGACGCGGCTTCAACGGTACGGGCATTCTCCGTCAGCACGTGACGAACGCGTTTGGCGACAATCGGGTCCAGCTCGTGCGCCACTTTGTTAAATTCATTGAGCGTGACGTCGCGCAGGGCGGGCTGCTGGAAGAAGCGGGCGCCGGTTTCGCACTGCTCGCGGCGAGTGTTGTACTCGCTGCCCACCAGCGTGCGCTTAAAGTTGCTGTTGACGATCACGACAGCCGCGCCTTTTGGCAGGGGTACGGCTTTGGTGCCCAGCGAGCGGCAGTCGATCAGCAGCGCGTGCTCTTTTTTGCCCAGCGCGGAGATCAGCTGGTCCATGATGCCGCAGTTGCAGCCCACGAACTGGTTTTCCGCTTCCTGACCATTCAGGGCGATTTGTGCGCCATCCAGCGGTAAATGATAGAGCTGCTGGAACACGGTGCCGACGGCGACCTCCAGAGACGCAGAGGAGCTTAAGCCCGCCCCCTGCGGCACGTTGCCGCTGATGACCAAATCGGCGCCGCCGAAGTTTTTATTACGCTTCTGCAGATGCTTCACCACGCCGCGCACGTAGTTAGACCACTGCTGGCTGTCGTGCGTCACAATCGGGGCATCGAGGGAAAACGCGTCCGTCTCATTACCGTAATCCGCCGCAATCACGCGAACCTGGCGGTCGTCGCGCTTCGCGCAGCTGATGACCGTCTGGTAATCGATGGCGCACGGCAGCACAAAGCCGTCGTTGTAGTCAGTGTGTTCACCAATCAGGTTGACGCGGCCAGGTGCCTGAATTACGTGGGTGGCAGGGTAGCCAAATTTCTCAGCAAACAGGGATTGTGTTTTATCTTTCAGACTCATTTTTTAGACTCCTGATTCGCGATAGTGGACGTCGCTAACGGCACGCAGACGTTCAGCCGCCTGTTCCGCCGTCAGGTCACGCTGGGTTTCCGCCAGCATTTCGTAGCCCACCATAAATTTACGCACCGTCGCAGAGCGCAGCAGCGGCGGATAGAAATGGGCATGCAGCTGCCAGTGCTGATTCTCTTCCCCGTTAAACGGTGCGCCGTGCCAGCCCATGGAGTACGGGAAGGAGCACTGGAACAGGTTGTCGTAACGGCTGGTCAGCTTTTTCAGCGCCAGGGCAAGGTCGTCGCGCTGCGCGTCGCTGAGTTCGGTGATGCGCTGCACGTGCGCTTTCGGCAGCAGCAGCGTCTCAAACGGCCAGGCGGCCCAGTAAGGCACGACGGCCAGCCAGTGTTCGGTCTCCACCACGGTACGGCTGCCGTCGGCCAGCTCACGCTGCGCGTAATCCACCAGCATCGATGAGCCGTTTTCTGCGTAATACGCTTTTTGCAGGCGGTCTTCACGCTCGGCTTCGTTAGGCAGGAAGCTGTTCGCCCAGACCTGGCCGTGCGGGTGCGGGTTAGAGCAGCCCATGGCCGCACCTTTATTTTCAAACACCTGCACCCATGGGTAAGTTTGACCCAGCTCGGCAGTTTGCGCCTGCCAGGTGCTGACCACCTCTTTCAGTGCCTCAACGCTCAGCTCCGGCAGCGTTTTGCTGTGATCGGGAGAGAAGCAGATCACGCGGCTGGTACCGCGCGCGCTTTCACAGCGCATCAGCGGATCGTGGCTTTCCGGCGCGTCCGGCGTGTCGGTCATCAGGGCGGCAAAATCGTTGGTAAACACGAAGGTGCCTTTGTAGTCCGGGTTTTTATCCCCGGTGACGCGCGTGTTGCCCGGACAGAGGAAGCAGTCCGGGTCGTGCTGCGGCAGCGTCTGTTTTGCAGGCGTCTCCTGCGCCCCCTGCCAGGGGCGCTTGGCGCGATGCGGAGAAACTAAAATCCATTGCCCGCTTAACGGGTTAAAACGACGATGCGGATGATCGACGGGATTAAATTGCGTCATGACGGATCCTTAGTCCGGATAGCCTTGCGGGTGGCGTGACTGCCAGTGCCAGGTATCCTGTGCCATTTCATCAAGCGTGCGCGTAACACGCCAGTTAAGCTCTTTGTCGGCTTTGGTGGCGTCGGCCCAGTAAGCAGGCAGATCGCCCTCACGACGCGGTGCGAAGTGGTAGTTCACCGGCTTGCCGCAGGCTTTGCTGAAGGCGTTAACCACGTCCAGCACGCTGCTGCCGACCCCGGCGCCGAGGTTGTAAATATGCACGCCCGGTTTATCCGCCAGCTGCTGCATGGCCGCAACGTGGCCGTCGGCCAGATCCATCACGTGAATATAGTCGCGCACGCCGGTGCCGTCTTCGGTCGGGTAGTCATTGCCAAAAATCGCCAGCGACTCGCGGCGGCCTACGGCAACCTGGGCGATATACGGCATCAGGTTGTTCGGAATGCCCTGCGGATCTTCCCCCATATCGCCAGACGGATGCGCACCGACCGGGTTGAAGTAGCGCAGCAGCGCGATGCTCCACTCCGGCTGGGCTTTTTGCAGATCGGTTAGGATCTGCTCCACCATCAGCTTGCTTTTGCCGTACGGGCTTTGCGGCGTCCCGGTCGGGAAGCTTTCAACGTAAGGGATTTTAGGCTGATCGCCGTAGACGGTGGCGGAAGAGCTAAAGATGAAGTTTTTGACGTTGGCCGCACGCATGGCGGAGATGAGACGCAGGGTGCCGTTGACGTTGTTATCGTAATACTCAAGCGGCTTAGCAACGGATTCACCGACCGCTTTCAGACCCGCGAAGTGGATCACCGCTTCAATGGCGTGGTCGTGAAGGATCTCGGTCATCAGCGCTTCGTTACGGATGTCGCCTTCCACGAACGTCGGGTGTTTACCGCCAAGACGTTCAATCACAGGCAGCACGCTGCGCTTACTGTTGCACAGGTTGTCGAGAATGATGACGTCATGGCCGTTTTGCAGCAGCTGCACGCAGGTATGACTACCGATGTAACCGCTACCACCTGTTACCAGAACTCGCATATTTCGCTCCATTGGGCTTATGGTATGTAATAACCATAGCATAACAGAGACGCGAAAAGTGTGACATGGGATAAAATAGTGGAATCGTTTACACTGTTTTTAAAATCCGATTTTCAGCTACCGTGAGGCATTGTAGATCAACGGGATAGCAATGTATTAGTGCAGGTTATCTGAAAAACGGAGGGCGGTGCCCTCCGGGGGTTAATCGATTTTGCTTTGCCGATAGTAATAGTGCTCACCGTCCGGAACAAACTCCAGGCGGTGGGTGATGCAGGAGGGGGCATCTTCGGCATGATGTGAAACGAACAGCAGCTGCGTTTCACCTTCGCTAATCAGCACGTCCACAAAGCGGCGGATAAGCTGGCGGTTCAACGGGTCGAGTCCCTGCAGCGGTTCGTCGAGGATCAGCAGCGTGGGGTGTTTCACCAGCGCGCGAACGATCAGCGCCAGACGCTGCTGCCCCCACGAAAGACTATGAAACGGCGCGTCAGCAACCCGGTTGTCCATGCCCAGAATGTCCAGCCACTGTTGGGCCAGCTTGTGCTGTTTGTCCGATACCGCCTGATAAATGCCGATGGAGTCAAAATACCCGGAGAGGATCACGTTGCGTACCGTGGTACTGACCCGGTAATCCAGATGCAGGCTGCTGCTGACGTAGCCGATATGTTTTTTGATATCCCAGATGGTTTCGCCGCTGCCGCGACGCCGACCGAACAGCGTGAGGTCGTTGCTGTAGCCCTGCGGATGATCGCCGGTGATCAGGCTCAGCAGCGTGGATTTTCCCGCGCCGTTGGGGCCGACAATCTGCCAGTGCTCGCCTGGATTGACCGTCCAGCTGAGGTGATTAAGGATCGGGCGATCGTCATAAGCGACCACCCCATCGCGCAGCACGATGCGCGGCTGGTGGGGATCAAGCGCGTGGCGCGCCGACGGGGCGTCGGGTTCCGGAAGGGTAATACCGTCGAGCTGTTCGCTGTGCGCGAGCTGGGCAATCAGCGCCTGCTTAAGCAGCGCGTTTTTTTCGCCGGTCTCGGTCAGGTTACAGTCGGCCAGGACGCCCGCGTGCTGAATAAAGTCCGGAATTTCATCAAAACGGTTAAGCACCAGCACGAGGGTATATCCCTGCTGATTAAGCGACGCCAGCAGAGACGCCAGCTGCGCCCGGGACTGCACGTCAAGACCGTCGAACGGTTCGTCCAGAATAAGCAGTTCAGGTTCGCTCATCAGCGCCTGACAAAGCAGCGTTTTTCGCGTCTCGCCGGTCGAAAGGTATTTAAAGCGCCGGTTCAGCAGAGGGGTGATACCGAACTGTTCTGCCAGGCGCTGGCAGCGGGCGGGATCCTTCACTTCATCCTGAATAATTTCCGCCGTCGTACGGCCGGTATCGTCTTCGCCAGGGCTGAGCAAATCGGTGTTGTTGCGCTGCCACTCGTCGCTGACCAGCTTTTGCAGTTGTTCAAACGACAGGCGCGTCAGGCGCGTAAAGTCGCTCTGATATTCGCCCTTGAGGAGGTTGAGCTCTCCGGCCAGCGCGCGGGCCAGCGCGGATTTACCGCTGCCGTTTGTGCCGACAAACGCCCAGCTTTCACCCGCGCGTAGCGTCAAATCAGCAATTGTCAGCGTTCGGGTATCGCTAAGACGAAACGTGCCTTGCGAAATATGCAATGATGACATGGTTTATCCCTGTTTTTGCAGCACCAGATATCAGGGATACGCACTGTCGGTACGATTGTCAATGTGCTCAGCACAAAGTGGCGATAATCACCCGGTCCGCGTTGAAATACGCGGTGACGGCAGCACCTTCTTCTACGTTGTCCGACTCGCTGAGCGGTACGGTCGCGCAAAGCGGCTGCCCATCTGCCAGGGTCATCAGCACTTCGCACTGCGTCTGGCCGCGTTCGATATGGCTGATGGTGCCCTGCAGCTGGTTATCTGCTGTCTTTGCCGCGTCGGGATCGCGTGTAATACTGACCCACGGCGCCTTCAGGAGCACCAGCACCTCTTTCCCTTCATCCAGTTCAAGACGTTCCGCGCTTTGCGCCGTTATGGCGGCCTTCAGACGGGTGGTGCCATCGGCAAGCAGGATCTCAATATGCTGCTGTATCTGCAGATTGTCGCGCGCCGTCACCGTACCAAACCACTGGTTGCGGGCGCTGGTTTGTAGCGAGAAGCGGGAAATGGCGGCCAGCAGACTGTCCAGCGGAACGTTATCGTCATCGCTTAACGCATCGAACGCTTTTTGCTGAATCTGGGCCAGCAGATCGTAAAGCTGAATAAGACGCTGGCCATAACGCGTCACGATTGCACCGCCGCCGCCTTTGCCGCCCGTGGCTCTGTCCACCAGCGGCTGTTCGCTCAGGGTGTTCATGTCGTTGATGGCGTCCCAGGCACTTTTGTAGCTGATGCCCGCGTTTTTCGCCCCCTGGCTAATCGAGCCCGTTTGTTCTATTTGTTTAAGCAGGGCGATACGTCGCGGATCGGCGAAAAGCTTTTGCTGAAGTCGGAGTGTGAGAAGAATTTCGGCCTGCATAACAGTGTCCTGGCAAAAAGGGTATTGTGACCCAAATGGTGCAGGGCGCAAAGGGTACCGCACAAAAGGGGATGTTTTTCTCAGTTGAAAGGGTAGAATAAGCTGTTCACAATATCTGGAGAAAACCATGTTAGAGTTGTTGAAAAGTCTGGTATTCGCCGTGATCATGGTACCAGTAGTGATGGCCATCATCCTCGGTGCCATCTACGGCCTGGGTGAAGTGTTCAACGTCTTTTCGAACATTGGTCACAGAGACCAGGCTAAAAAGCAGCATTGATTCCCCCCCAAAACGCCCGGCTTGTCCGGGCGTTTTGCTCTCAAGATTTTCCCATTTTCGCCGATACTCTTTAACGCACTACGCCGGTTTACCTCTTCAGCGGTACGATTAAAAGCTGGGATCTCCCTGACGTTACCGTTATATTAATGTGTATATAACGATACTCACAGGAGTTACAGATGGCACGTTCATGGGTACGCCTTTTTGCAGGGGCAACGTTGACGCTTTCCCTTACCGGACACGCGCTGGCGGACGACGGTAAAATCACGGTCTTTGCGGCGGCGTCGCTGACTAACGCGCTGCAGGATATCGCGGCGGCGTATAAAAAAGAGAAAAACGTCGAGGTGGTCTCCTCGTTTGCCTCTTCCTCGACGCTCGCTCGCCAGATAGAAGCGGGCGCGCCGGCGGATCTGTTCATCTCGGCTGACCAGAAGTGGATGGATTACGCGGCGGAGAAAAAAGCGATTGATGCGGCAACCCGCGAAACGCTGCTGGGGAATAGCCTGGTTGTCGTGGCGCCAAAAGCCAGCGCCCAGGCTGACTTCACCATCAACAAAGAGACCCACTGGATAAGCCTGCTGAACGGCGGGCGTCTGGCGGTGGGCGATCCGGAGCACGTTCCGGCCGGGATCTACGCCAAAGAAGCGCTGCAAAAATTGGGCGCATGGGAGACATTGTCACCGAAGCTGGCCCCGGCGGAAGATGTCCGCGGCGCGCTGGCGCTGGTGGAACGCAACGAAGCCCCGCTGGGCATTGTGTATGGCTCTGATGCCGTTGCCAGTAAGGGTGTGAAAGTGGTGGCAACGTTCCCGGAAGACTCCCACAAGAAAGTGGAATATCCTGTTGCGATTGTTGATGGACAAAAAAATGCGACCGTGACGGCCTTCCGCGATTATCTGAAGGGGCCGGAGGCGTCCGCGATCTTTAAACGTTACGGATTTACGACTCACTGATGATATTGACCGATCCTGAATGGCAGGCTGTTCTGCTGAGCCTTAAAGTCTCTTCCCTGGCGGTTGCGCTGAGTTTGCCCTTTGGGATCTTCTTTGCCTGGCTACTGGTTCGCTGTCGGTTTCCCGGCAAAGCGCTGCTCGACAGCGTGCTTCATCTTCCGCTCGTGTTGCCGCCCGTGGTGGTCGGTTATCTGCTGTTAATTTCCATGGGGCGACGCGGTTTTATTGGCGAAAAACTTTACGACTGGTTTGGACTGACCTTTGCGTTTAGCTGGCGCGGTGCGGTACTGGCGGCGGCGGTAATGTCATTCCCGCTGATGGTGAGGGCGATCCGCCTCGCGCTGGAAGGCGTGGACATGAAGTTCGAACAGGCGGCCCGTACGCTCGGTGCCGGGCGCTGGCGCGTCTTTTTCACCATCACGCTTCCCCTGACGTTACCCGGCATTATTGTCGGGACGGTACTGGCGTTCGCCCGCTCGCTGGGCGAGTTTGGCGCGACCATCACCTTTGTCTCGAACATTCCCGGCGAGACGCGAACGATTCCGTCGGCCATGTATACCCTGATTCAAACGCCGGGCGGAGAAGGCGCCGCGGCGCGGCTGTGTATCATCTCAATCGTACTAGCCCTGGTATCGCTGCTGGTGTCGGAATGGCTGGCGCGGCTGAGCCGTGAGCGGATGGGGAAATAAGCATGCTGGAACTGAATTTCACCCAGACGCTGGGAAACCATACCCTGACGCTTAACGAGACGCTGCCTGCAAGCGGTATCACCGCCATCTTCGGCGTCTCGGGGGCGGGAAAAACGTCGCTGATAAATGCCATCAGCGGCCTGACGCGCCCGCAGTCAGGACGGATTGTATTGAATAACCGCGTCTTAAACGACGTGGAAAACAAGGTGTATCTCACGCCGGATAAACGCCGCATTGGCTATGTTTTCCAGGACGCGCGCCTATTCCCGCACTACAGCGTGCGCGGCAACCTGCGTTACGGCATGGCGAAAAGCATGGCCGGACAGTTTGATAAGCTGGTGACGCTTTTAGGCATTGAGCCACTGCTCGACAGACTGCCCTCGTCGCTTTCCGGCGGAGAAAAACAGCGCGTGGCCATTGGCCGCGCGTTGCTGACCGCACCCGAACTGCTGCTGCTCGACGAACCGCTGGCCTCGCTGGATATTCCGCGCAAACGTGAGCTCCTGCCCTACCTGCAGCGCCTGACGCGAGAAATTAATATTCCAATGCTCTACGTCAGCCATTCGCTGGATGAGATCCTTCATCTGGCCGACAAAGTGCTGGTGCTGGAAGAGGGCAGCGTGAAGGCCTTCGGCAACCTGGAAGAGGTCTGGGGCAGCAGCGTCATGCACCCCTGGTTACCCCGGGAACAGCAGAGCAGCATTCTGAAGGTGAGCGTCCTGGAACACCATCCGCACTACGCGATGACGGCGCTGGCGCTGGGCGATCAGCACCTGTGGGTCAATAAGATCGACAAGCCGTTGCAGTCCGCGCTGCGTATTCGTATTCAGGCATCTGACGTCTCGCTGGTGCTGCAGCCGCCGCTGCAAACCAGTATTCGAAATATTCTGCGCGCCAAAGTCGCGGAGTGTTTTGATGATAACGGCCAGGTGGAAGTGAAGCTCGAGGTGGGAAGCCGGACGCTCTGGGCGCGCATCAGCCCTTGGGCCAGGGATGAGTTAGGGATCAAACCCGGCCTGTGGCTTTACGCGCAAATTAAGAGCGTCTCGATCACCGCCTGATTACAGCAGGTGGGTATAAATATACTGCGCGATGCTGTCGGTGGTGTTGTCGCCAATCACCACGTTAGCGCGCGCTTTTACCGCGTCGTCGGCATTGCCCATCGCCACGCCCGTACCGACGGCTTCCAGCATGCTGATGTCGTTGTAGTTGTCGCCGAAGGCGATCGCGTCCTGCATTGACCAGCCCTGTGATTCCACATACTGCGTCAGACGCTTGCCTTTGCTGTTGCCTTTGCGGGCAATATCCACCTGATCGTGCCAGGACCACTCGCACTCCAGCCCCAGCGTTTCCTCGACGTGCTTCGCGAAGGTATTCAGTTTGGTCGTGTCTTCATCCGTCAGGGCGAATTTCCAGATAGCCTCAACGTCCTGGGCTGCCTGACGCAGGGAGGATACCTGGGTAAAGACCGGACGCTGCGCTTCAGGCAGGGACAACGCCCAGTTGCTGGTGCGCACCACGTGGCCGGTAGGGCGCTCGTAGACCATTGCGTTATCCACATACATCAGGCCGTGAATGGCGTGCTCATCCAGCAGATCAATCAGTTGCAGCGCCTGAGGAACCGGCAGCGGGTCGGAGGCTAAAACCTTTTTTGCATGATAATCATACAAATAAGTGCCATTACAACAAATTGCAGGTGTATCTAACGCCAGTGCCTGATAAAAAGGGTGAATGGCTACGTGATGTCGACCCGTTACGATAAGGAGTTGATATCCCGCTTCCTGCGCGCGTTTAAGCGCTTCAAGGGAAGAGGGGAGAAGGGTTTTTTGCGGCGTCAGTAAGGTACCGTCTAAATCCAGAGCAATCACACGCGAGGTCATCTGTTTTCCCGGGTTAATATTGAATTTACGTTTTGATGGGATGGTACACCGAGAGGCGAATGCTTCAAAATTCCTGTCGACAATTCAGCATTCACCGTCAAAAGTTAATTACTTTCATGCGCAGTGAGGAGTGAATATTCATGAAACAAACCGTTTATACCGCCAGTCCTGAAAGCCAGCAGATCCACGTCTGGCGCTTAAATACCGAAGGGACACTCACGCTGGTTCAGGTTGTTGATGTGCCAGGCCAGGTACAGCCGATGGTCATCAGCCCGGATAAACGTTTCTTGTACGTGGGTGTGCGCCCGGAGTTTCGCGTGCTGGCCTATCGCATCTCTCCGGACGACGGCGCGCTGACGTACACTGCCGAAGCGCCGCTGCCGGGCAGTCCAACCCATATCTCAACCGATCGTAAAGGCAACTTTGTCTTCAGCGGCTCGTATAATGCGGGCTGCGTCAGCGTAACGCGTCTGGAAGATGGCATTCCGGTCGAAACCGTGGATGTGGTGGAAGGGCTGGAAGGCTGCCACTCGGCGAATATCTCTCCGGATAACCGCACGCTGTGGGTGCCTGCCCTGAAGCAGGATCGTATCTGCCTGTTCACCCTGAGCGACGATGGTCACCTGGTGGCGCAGAATCCAGCTGAAGTCACGACGGTCGAAGGTGCAGGCCCGCGTCATATGGTCTTCCATCCGAACCAGCAGTACGCCTACGTAGTCAACGAACTGAACAGCTCCGTGGACGTATGGGAGCTGAAAGATCCAAACGGTCAGATTGAGTGCGTGCAGACGCTGGATATGATGCCGTCTGATTTCTCCGACACCCGCTGGGCGGCGGATATTCACATTACGCCAAATGGCCGTCATCTGTACGCCTGTGACCGCACCTCCAGCCTGATCACCGTGTTTAGCGTTTCCGAAGACGGCAGCGTGCTGGCGATTGAAGGCTTCCAGCCGACGGAAACCCAGCCGCGCGGCTTTAATATCGATCACAGCGGCAAATACCTGATTGCGGCGGGGCAGAAATCCCACCACATCGCGCTGTATGAAATTAAAGGCGAGCAGGGGCTGCTGGAAGAGAAAGGGCGCTACGCCGTAGGCCAGGGGCCGATGTGGGTGGTGGTTAACGCTCACTAAGCGGCTTAAAACAAAAAACCTCGCGAATGCGAGGTTTTTTTATGCCCGGTGGCAGTGCGTTTACCGGGCTTACATAACCTGTAGGCCGGGTAAGGCAAAGCCGCCACCCGGCAAAAGGACAGCTTACTGCTTCGGCTCAGCAACCACTTTGCTACCCAGACCGCGGTTGTTGTACTCCCACATGCGGTTGAAGTTAGCGTCGTTCAGGTTGCGCTGCACGTTCCCTTTATCGTCCACCGCACCGGTATTGCCGGAGAACGGACGTTTAGAGATCGCCGCATCCGCCCACGGCTTCGCCATGTTGAAGCCTTCGTTGATCACGCTGTCGCGGATCACAACCTGACCGTTGGTCGCCGCGTCCACGTCCAGGGAGCGTCCCAGCTGCGCCACGCCGTCACCGGCAGCGTTAAAGCGGCTGTTCACGGCCAGGAAGCCGAAGAAGAGGTTCGACGGGGTTGCCGGAGCAAACACGTAACCTTCCTGCTGGGTACGTGAGTTCACCACGCGGAAATCGGTGTTATCAAATACCACCGCGCCGCGGCCGGAGACCAGATCCACGTCACCTTCAACGTAGCTGTTGGTCACCAGCGTACGGGTCAGACGGTTATTCTGCAGGGTGTTCTGCACGCCGCTGTTGGTCACGAAGAAGGTGTTCTGACGACCCAGAATGTTGACGTTGTTAATCTGCACCTTATCGCCATCGCTGCGCAGCGCGACGGCCTGGTGGTTACCGGCGTCAACGCTGTCGCCCAGGGTATTCTGAATGGTCAGGTTCTGCAGCTGCAGACCGTTATTCTGGGACCAGAACACCGCAGAGCACATCACGCCAACCGTGGCGGAACGCTTGCTCTGGCAGTTATCAAACATGTACCACGCCGGTTTGCCCGGCATATATTTACCGGCCGGGTTCACCAGGTGACGCCAGGTGTTGCTGTCGATTTCAGAATCAATCGCCAGGCCAATTTTTACGTCGATTGCTTTTTCGCCCAGACCGTAAAGCGTAATGCTGCCTGGTGCCGCCGGAACATACACGGTGCCTTCATATTCGCCTGGCAGGATCGCGATGTACTGGCGAGACGCGCTGTGTTTCGTGATGGCAGCATCTACCGCAGCCTGAATAGAGGTATGCGTTACGCCCTGCGCACCTGCCGGGCCAACCACGAAGTCAGGCTGTTTCGGCAGGTTAATCGAAGACGGGGTCCACGGCGCAGCGTTAGGATCCATCGACGAGAAGTAGTGCGCACGGTCGAAGTTCTTCGCTTCATCAGCGGACAAAATCGGGCGGGAGGCGGTACCGGGCGCGACCTGCTCAGAAGGGCGCTGATCCGGTGGGGTTGAACTGCATGCGGATAAGGTCACGCCAAAGGCGAGCGCTAACGCCAGACGGGAAATCCTGGAAATGTTCAAGGTGAAGCTCCTGGGTATGCAAGTCTTTACGGGATAGACGAAATAGCCTGCTTTTTTATACTAAGTTGAGCGAAACGGGAAGATAAAAAGGGTAAAAGTTGCATTTTTAGCCCTGGAGCGGCGGGTAAGTGATCACAAATAAATAACATTTTCCGCAAAGTCGGTTGACAGCAGACAACAGATGAAAATAAATGTCTATACAACCCATGACAAGTGGAAAGCCCATGCAGCAGATTCATCCTGACGATGTGATATGGCGAAATGCGCGACTGGCTACGATGGCGCCGGACGTCCGTGCGCCCTATGGACTGAAAGATCAACACGCCCTGGTTATACGGGGTCAAACTATCCTTGCCGTAATCCCTGAATCTGACATTCCGGCCGGACACACTCACTGTGTCGATCTTCAGGGTCGTCTGGTCACCCCGGGCCTGATTGACTGCCATACCCACCTGGTGTTTGGCGGCGATCGCGCGGCGGAGTGGGAGCAGCGTCTGAACGGTGTCTCTTATCAAACCATCAGCGCCCAGGGGGGCGGGATTAACGCGACCGTGACGGCGACGCGCAGCAGTTCACCCGAAACCCTGCTTAAGCTGGCACAGCAGCGGCTTCAGCGTCTGATAAATGAAGGCGTGACCACGATTGAAATCAAATCGGGATACGGCCTCAACGCCGAGGCCGAAGAGAAAATGCTGCAGGTCGCACGCCAGCTGAGCCTCAATAATCCGATCGATATCAGCCCAACGCTGCTGGCGGCCCACGCCGTTCCGCCGGAATACCGACAGGATCCGGATGCCTACCTCACGCTGGTCTGCGATCAGATATTGCCCACGCTGTGGCAAAAAGAGTTGTTTGAAGCTGTCGACGTGTTCTGTGAAAACGTCGGCTTTACCCCGTCGCAAACCGAGCGCCTCTTCAAGGCGGCGACCGCGCTCGGTATTCCGGTGAAAGGGCACGTCGAGCAGCTGTCGAATCAGGGCGGTGCGGCGCTGGTCAGCCGGTATAAAGGACGCTCAGCCGATCATATCGAATATCTCGACGACGCAGGCGTTCAGGCGATGGCGCAAAGCGGCACGGTGGCGGTCCTGTTGCCGGGCGCGTTCTATTTTCTGCAGGAGCGTCAGCGTCCACCGGTGGAACAGCTCAGAAAACACGGCGTGCCAATGGCGGTCGCCACCGACTATAACCCCGGTACCAGCCCGTTTGCCAGCCTGCACCTGGCGATGAACATGGCCTGCGTCCAGTTTGGCCTGACGCCCGAGGAAGCCTGGGCTGGCGTCACGCGCCATGCCGCGCAGGCGCTGGGCCGCGGGGAAACCCACGGACAGCTGCGGGCCGGGTTTGTCGCCGATTTCATCGTCTGGGATGCTCACGATCCGGTAGAGATGGTCTACGAGCCGGGACGCAATCCGCTGTATCAACGTATATTCCGTGGGGAGGCAGTATGAGGTTATGGCGGCCCGTCGCCGAAACGGTCTGGCAGGGGCGCGACGACAGCGCCGAGGCCAGCAACGCAACGCGCATTTTCCAGACGATACGGCAGCAGGGGGCGTTCACGCCGCTGGCATCCGGCATTGCGATGATAGGCTTTGAATGTGATGCAGGGGTAAAACGTAATCAGGGCAGGCCCGGCGCCGTGCAGGCGCCTGATGTGCTGCGTAAGGCGCTGGCAAATATGGCAAGCCATCTGGGACACGAGCGGCTGGCGGATATGGGGTCGGTTTACGTTGAAGGTGACGAGCTGGAAGCGGCACAGCAGGCGTTAAGCGATGCCGTGACGTCATGCCAGCGGTCCGGGATGCGCACGCTGGTCTTTGGCGGCGGACACGAAACCGCGTGGGCGCACGGTCGCGGCGTGCTGGACGCCTTTCCGAACGAGCGGGTTGTGATTATCAACCTGGATGCCCATCTCGATCTGCGCAAGGCCGACCGGGCGACGTCCGGCACGCCGTTTCGCCAGCTGGCGCACTACTGCGCTGAGCGCGGGCGGGCATTTCAGTACGCCTGTTTTGGCGTGAGCCGGGCGGCGAACACGCAGGCGCTGTGGGATGAGGCTGAACGCCTGAACGTCACGCTGGTGGAGGATCTCCATTTCAGGCGCGATGCGCTATCCGCGCTGGAAAAGGTGCTGGCCCAGGCCGATCGCGTCTACCTGACAATCGATCTGGACGTCCTGCCCGCCAGCGAAATGCCCGCCGTTTCCGCTCCGGCTGCGTTAGGCATACCGGCACTGGATCTCCTCCCCGTTATCGAACAAATCTGCCGTAGCGGTAAGCTACAGGCCGCCGATCTGGTAGAGTTTAACCCGCAGTTCGATCGGGACGGGCAGGGCGCAAAGCTTGCCGCCCGTCTGGCCTGGCAAATTGCTCACTGGTGGGCATAACACTATTCAAGGAGTCACGATGTTTTCACGCTCACCCCTGCCGCCGTCGAGCCCTCCCGCGCCTTTCTACGAAAAGGTGAAGCAGGCGATCAGCGAAAAAATCGCCACCGGCGTCTGGCGGCCGCACGACCGCATTCCCTCGGAGGCCGAACTGGTGGCGCAGTTTGGCTTTAGCCGGATGACCATCAACCGGGCGCTGCGCGAGCTGACCGACGAAGGGCTTCTGGTGCGCCTGCAGGGCGTCGGGACGTTTGTGGCGGAGCCGAAAGGGCAGTCCGCCCTGTTTGAAATCCGCAGCATTGCGGACGAGATTGCCGCGCGTAATCATCAGCACCGCTGTGAGGTGCTGGTGCTCGAAGAGACCCAGGCCAGCGCCGAGCAGGCGGTAGAGCTGAACGTCAAAGAGGGCAGCCGCATCTTCCACTCCGTGATGGTCCATTTCGAAAACGACATTCCGGTGCAGATTGAGGATCGCTGCGTGAACGCTGAACGGATACCGGACTATCTGAACCAGGATTACACCCAGACCACGCCGCATGCCTATCTCTCGCTCGTCGCACCGCTGACGGAAGGGGAGCACATTGTGGAAGCCGTGCGCGCCACGCCGCAGGAGTGCGAACGGCTGCGCATTAAAGAGCACGACCCGTGCCTGCTGATCCGCCGTCGAACCTGGTCCTCATCGCACATCGTGTCACATGCCCGGCTGCTTTTCCCGGGGAACCGTTACCGGCTGCAGGGCCACTTTATGTCATAAGTTTTATAAGCGTGATCGCTAACGCAATATAACAAAATTGTATCTTTTTTGTTAAATCTGACCTTGTGTGTGCTTGTCTATACAAGTATATCTAAATGCATCATCTGTCCCGTATAGGAGCACACAATGTCGTCAGGTAAATACCGCCAGCAGGACGTCCGCGCCGCGCGCGGCACCACCCTTACCGCCAAAAGCTGGCTCACCGAAGCCCCGCTGCGCATGTTGATGAACAACCTTGATCCTGAGGTGGCGGAAAACCCCCACGAGCTGGTGGTCTACGGCGGCATTGGCCGCGCCGCGCGCAACTGGGAATGCTATGACGCCATTGTTAAGGCACTGACCGAACTCGAAAACGACGAAACCCTGCTGGTGCAGTCCGGCAAGCCGGTTGGCGTGTTTAAAACCCACAAAAACGCCCCGCGCGTGCTGATCGCCAACTCTAACCTCGTGCCGCACTGGGCCACCTGGGAACACTTCAACGAACTCGACGCGAAAGGGCTGGCGATGTACGGCCAGATGACCGCCGGGAGCTGGATCTACATCGGCAGCCAGGGGATCGTGCAGGGCACCTACGAAACCTTCGTGGAGGCCGGTCGCCAGCACTACAACGGCTCGCTGAAAGGCCGCTGGGTATTGACCGCCGGTCTGGGCGGGATGGGCGGCGCGCAGCCACTGGCCGCCACGCTGGCCGGCGCGTGCTCGCTGAACATTGAGTGCCAGCAGAGCCGCATTGATTTCCGACTGCGCACCCGTTACGTCGACGAACAGGCCGAGAATCTCGATGACGCGCTGGCGCGCATCAAAAAATACACGTCCGAAGGCAAAGCGGTGTCGATTGCCCTGTGCGGCAACGCGGCGGACATTCTTCCTGAACTCGTTGCCCGCGGCGTGCGCCCGGATCTGGTCACCGACCAGACCAGCGCCCATGACCCGCTGCACGGCTACCTGCCAAAAGGCTGGTCGTGGGAAGACTATCAGCAAAAAGCGGAAACCGATCCGGAAGGCACGGTGCTTGCCGCGAAACGCGCCATGGCGGAACACGTCTCCGCGATGCTGGCCTTCAGCCAGATGGGCATTCCGACCTTTGACTACGGCAACAACATCCGCCAGATGGCGAAAGAGATGGGCGTGAGTAACGCCTTCGACTTCCCGGGCTTCGTCCCGGCCTATATCCGCCCGCTGTTCTGCCGCGGCATCGGACCGTTCCGCTGGGTTGCCCTGTCCGGCGACCCGGAGGACATCTACAAGACCGACGCCAAAGTGAAGGAGATCGTCGCCGATGACGAACACCTGCACCACTGGCTGGACATGGCCCGCGAGCGCATTAACTTCCAGGGCCTGCCGGCGCGTATCTGCTGGGTAGGGCTGGAGTGGCGTCAAAAACTGGGCCTCGCCTTTAACGAAATGGTGCGCAGCGGTGAAGTTTCCGCGCCGATCGTCATCGGCCGCGACCACCTGGACTCCGGCTCCGTCGCCAGCCCGAACCGCGAAACCGAAGCCATGCGCGACGGCTCGGACGCGGTCTCCGACTGGCCATTGCTGAACGCCCTGCTCAACACCGCCAGCGGCGCGACCTGGGTGTCGCTGCACCACGGCGGCGGCGTGGGAATGGGCTTCTCCCAGCATTCCGGGATGGTCATCGTCTGCGACGGTACCGATGAAGCCGCCGCGCGTATCGCTCGCGTGCTCCACAACGACCCGGCCACTGGCGTGATGCGTCACGCGGATGCGGGTTACGAGATTGCCATTGACTGTGCCAAAGAGCAGGGACTTAACCTGCCGATGATCCCTGCCACACAAGGAAAGCATGAATGAACGCGTTAACACTCACTCCCGGCTCACTGACGCTCAAGCAGCTGCGTAACGTCTGGCGTCAGCCGGTCACCCTGTCGCTTGATGAAAGCGCCCACGCCGCCATTAACGACAGCGTGGCCTGCGTTGAAGCCATCGTTGCCGAAGGGCGCACGGCTTACGGGATTAATACCGGCTTTGGGCTGCTGGCGCAGACCCGCATCGCGACGCACGATCTGGAAAATCTGCAGCGTTCGCTGGTGCTGTCGCACGCGGCGGGCGTCGGTCAGCCGCTTGACGATGAGATTGTCCGTCTGATGATGGTGCTCAAAATCAACAGCCTGGCGCGCGGTTTCTCCGGTATTCGCCTGAGCGTGATTCAGGCGCTGATGGCGCTGGTTAATGCGGAGGTCTATCCGTGGATCCCGGCGAAGGGCTCCGTCGGTGCCTCCGGCGATCTCGCGCCGCTGGCGCACATGTCGCTGCTGCTGCTGGGCGAAGGCAAAGCGCGCTGGCAGGGCGAGTGGCTTCCTGCGAAAGAGGCGCTGAAAAAAGCCGGCTTAACGCCGATCACGCTGGCGGCGAAAGAGGGGCTGGCGTTGCTGAACGGTACCCAGGCATCGACCGCCTTCGCGCTGCGCGGCCTGTTTGAAGCGGAAGATCTGTTTGCCTCGGCGGTGGTGTGCGGTGCGCTGACCACCGAAGCGGTGCTGGGCTCGCGTCGCCCGTTCGATGCCCGCATCCACGAGGTGCGCGGTCAGCGGGGACAGATTGATGCCGCCGCGATGTACCGTCACGTGCTTACCGACACCAGCGAGATCGCGGAGTCACACCACAACTGTGAGAAGGTGCAGGATCCGTATTCCCTGCGCTGCCAGCCGCAGGTGATGGGCGCGTGCCTGACGCAGCTGCGCCAGGCGGCGGAGGTGCTGCTGGTGGAGGCCAACGCGGTGTCCGATAACCCGCTGGTGTTCGCCCAGGAAAACGAGGTGGTCTCCGGCGGTAATTTCCACGCCGAGCCGGTGGCAATGGCGGCGGATAATATCGCGCTGGCGATTGCCGAAGTCGGCGCGTTGTCCGAGCGCCGCATCGCGCTGATGATGGATAAACATATGTCCCAGCTGCCACCGTTCCTGGTGCGTAACGGCGGGGTCAACTCGGGCTTTATGATTGCCCAGGTGACCGCAGCCGCGCTGGCAAGTGAGAACAAGGCGCTGTCGCACCCGCACAGCGTGGACAGCCTGCCAACGTCTGCAAACCAGGAAGATCACGTTTCGATGGCACCGGCTGCCGGGCGTCGTCTGTGGGAGATGGCCTCCAACACCCGCGGCGTGCTGGCGGTGGAATGGCTGGCGGCAAGTCAGGGTATCGATCTGCGTGAAGGGCTTAAATCCAGCCCGCTGCTGGAGCAGGCGCGCCAGGTGCTGCGCGAGCACGTCACGCATTACGATGATGACCGCTTCTTTGCCCCGGATATTGATAAGGCGATGCAGCTTCTGGAAGAAGGGCGGCTGGCGGGGCTGCTACCTTCGGTGCTGTGATTTTTTTGCCCGGTGGCGCTGCGCTTACCGGGCCTACGAGTACGAAATCCAGGCCGGGTAAGGCGTAGCCGCCACCCGGCTTTTTTTACGAATACATCGCCGTTATCGACGCGCTCCCCAGGGAATGGAAATGCACGTTAAACCCGACCATCGCGCCGCTCGCGCCTTCATCGACCTCAATTCTCTCCACGTCCAGCGCGTGCACCGTGAAGATATAGCGGTGAGTTTCCCCTTTTGGCGGCGCCGCGCCGCCGTAGCCCGCTTTACCGAAGTCAGTACGCGTCTGAATGGCACCTTCAGGCAGGGCAACCAGGTCTGAACCGGAACCCTGCGGCAGCACGCGCGTGTCGGCAGGCAGGTTCGCCACGATCCAGTGCCACCATCCGGAACCGGTTGGCGCATCCGGGTCATAGCAGGTCACGACAAAGCTTTTGGTGCCTGCCGGAACCTCGTCCCACGCCAGGTGCGGGGAGATGTTATCGCCCTGATACCCCATGCCGTTGAAAACGTGCCGTTCCGGCAGCTTTTCACCGTCGCGCAGATCTTTACTGATGATTTTCATACGGTTTACCCTCGTTGATCGCTCGTTCAGCAAGTGTAATGCATTGGGTTAAATCGTGAAATGCGCGGGAATGTTAACGGCTGTTACAACCGCGTCGGTTAGTTTTCGAAGCTGCTCTGGCGTGATGCTGTACGGCGGCATCAGATAGATAAGCTTGCCGAAAGGCCGGACCCACACGCCCTGGTCCACGAAGAAGCGCTGCAGCGCCGCCATATTCACCGGATGGGTGGTTTCAATCACCCCGATGGCGCCCAGCACGCGCACGTCCGCCACGAAATTCGCGCCCGAGGCGGCGCTCAATTCCGCTTTCAGCTGCGCTTCTATCGCCGCAACCTGCGTCTGCCACTCGCCGCTCTCCAGAATCGCAAGGCTTTCACTCGCCACGGCGCAGGCCAGCGGGTTACCCATAAACGTCGGGCCGTGCATAAAGCAGCCGGCTTCACCGTCGCTGATGGTGTCGGCCACCTGGCGGGTCGTGAGCGTGGCGGAGAGCGTCATGGTGCCGCCGGTCAGCGCTTTACCGAGGCATAGAATATCCGGGGCGATACCCGCATGTTCGCAGGCAAACAGCTTGCCGGTGCGGCCAAAGCCGGTGGCGATCTCATCGGCAATCAGCAGAATGCCCTCGCGGTCGCACATCCTGCGAATACGCTTCAGCCATTCCGGGTGGTACATCCGCATTCCGCCCGCGCCCTGCACGATCGGTTCAAGAATGACGGCAGCAATATCGTGACGATGCGCCGCCATCAGTCGGGCGAAGCCGACCATGTCCATCTCGTTCCACTCGCCGTCGAAGCGGCTCTGCGGCGCAGGGGCGAACAGGTTTTCCGGCAGATACCCCTTCCACAGGCTGTGCATGGAGTTGTCCGGATCGCACACCGACATCGCTCCGAAGGTATCCCCGTGATAGCCGTTGCGGAAGGTGAGGAAACGCTGGCGCGCTTCGCCTTTAGCGTGCCAGTACTGCAGCGCCATTTTCATCGCCACTTCCACCGCCACGGAGCCGGAATCCGCCAGGAAGACGCACTCCAGCGAGTCAGGCGTCATCGCCACCAGGCGACGGCATAAATCCACCGCAGGCTGATGGGTGATCCCGCCAAACATCACGTGCGACATCTGGTCAATCTGCGTCTTCATCGCCGCGTTCAGGCGCGGGTGGTTATACCCGTGAAT
This sequence comes from Enterobacter sp. 5-4, assembly GCF_000612205.1. Classification (NCBI taxonomy): domain Bacteria; kingdom Pseudomonadati; phylum Pseudomonadota; class Gammaproteobacteria; order Enterobacterales; family Enterobacteriaceae; genus Enterobacter; species Enterobacter sp. 5-4. The sequence goes on from NZ_JFHW01000026.1 coordinate 54,348, forward strand.
GGCCGCCCACCAGGAGGACATCCCGTCAACGAGCTGTTCGCCGCTGGCGAGATGTAGCTCGCAGCCGTGGGCCGAGGCCACCGGATAGACGGGAAGGGGGCGGGTGGTGGAGGTGTAAGGGTGCCAGATATGCTGCTTGTCGAAGGCGAGATCGTCCTGGGTCATAATCGACTTGTAAACCATTTTGAAAAGTTTTAGGTTTACGAGTATAAACCGAACCGAAAATTAACAAAACCCTTTGGAGAAGCCCGATGGCTCACCACGCACGCTGGACGATGTCGCAAGTTACTGAATTATTCAACAAACCTTTCCTTGAGCTGATGTTCGAAGCCCAACAGGTGCATCGTCAGCACTTCGATCCCCGCCATGTTCAGGTCAGCACGCTGCTGTCGATCAAGACCGGCGCGTGCCCCGAAGACTGCAAATACTGCCCGCAGAGCGCGCGCTACAAAACCGGCCTGGAGTCAGAGCGCCTGATGGAGGTCGAGCAGGTCCTCGACTCCGCGCGCAAGGCCAAAAACGCCGGTTCAACCCGCTTCTGCATGGGCGCGGCGTGGAAGAACCCGCACGATCGCGACATGCCGTACCTGGAGCAGATGGTGAAGGGCGTGAAGGAGATGGGCCTCGAAGCCTGCATGACCCTCGGCACGCTCAACGAGGAGCAGGCGCAGCGCCTCTCGGCGGCGGGGCTGGACTACTACAACCACAACCTCGACACCTCGCCGGAATTTTACGGCAACATCATCACCACGCGTACCTACCAGGAGCGTCTGGATACGCTGGATAAAGTGCGTGACGCGGGGATCAAGGTCTGCTCCGGCGGCATCGTGGGCTTAGGCGAGACGGTGAAAGACCGCGCGGGCCTGCTGCTGCAGCTGGCGAACCTGCCGACCCCGCCGGAAAGCGTGCCGATCAACATGCTGGTGAAGGTCAAGGGCACGCCGCTGGCGGATAACGAGGACGTGGATGCGTTTGATTTTATCCGCACCATCGCGGTGGCGCGCATCATGATGCCAACGTCTTACGTTCGCCTCTCTGCGGGCCGCGAGCAGATGAACGAGCAGACTCAGGCGATGTGCTTTATGGCCGGGGCCAACTCCATCTTCTACGGCTGCAAGCTGCTGACCACGCCGAACCCGGAAGAGGACAAAGACGTTCAGCTGTTCCGCAAGCTGGGGCTGAACCCGCACCAGACCGAGGTGCTGACGGGCGATAACGAGCAACAGCAGCAGCTGGAGCAGCAGATTTTTAACGCCGACACCGACCAGTTCTACAACGCGGCAGCCGTATGACCTGGCAGGCACGTATCAACTCTGCGCTCGACGACCGTCGGGCGGCAGAGGCAATTCGCGTTCGCAGGGTGGTGGAAAACGGCGCGGGCCGTTTTCTTACCCGTGAAGGCCAGCAGTTCTGCAATTTCTCCAGCAACGACTATCTCGGGCTGAGCCAGCATCCGGCCATTATCCGCGCCTGGCAGCAGGGCGCGGAGCGGTTTGGCGTGGGCAGCGGCGGATCGGGACACGTCAGCGGATACACCACGGCGCATCAGGCGCTGGAAGAGGCGCTTGCCGACTGGCTGGGCTACCCGCGCGCGCTGCTGTTTATCTCTGGGTTTGCCGCCAACCAGGCGGTCATCACGGCCCTGATGGGCAAGGACGATCGCATTGTCGCCGATCGCTTAAGCCACGCCTCCCTGCTGGAGGCGGCAAATTTAAGCCCGGCGCAGCTGCGGCGTTTTGCCCATAACGATGCGGGGCAGCTTGCTGCGCTGCTGGATAAACCCTGCGACGGACAACAGCTGGCGGTCACGGAAGGGGTGTTCAGCATGGACGGCGACAGCGCGCCGCTTGCCGCGCTGCACGAGGCCGCAAAGCGGCAAAACGCCTGGCTGCTGGTGGACGATGCCCACGGCACTGGCGTGATGGGCGACGAAGGGCGCGGGAGCGCATACCAGCAAAACGTGAAGCCGGAACTGCTGATTGTCACCTTCGGCAAAGGCTTTGGCGTCAGCGGCGCCGCCGTGCTGTGCAGCGAATCCGTCGCCGACTATCTGCTGCAGTTTGCCCGCCACCTGATTTACAGCACCAGCATGCCTCCGGCGCAGGCCGTAGCGCTGTCGGCGTCGCTGGCTGTCATCCGCAGCGCAGAAGGGGAGGAGCGTCGCCAGCGGCTGGCAGAGCATATCTCCCGCTTCCGTCAGGGACTCGCGGCGCTGCCTTTCCACAGTCCCGATTCGCAGAGCGCTATTCAGCCGGTGATTGTCGGTGAAAACGGCCGCGCGCTGGCACTGGCACAGGCGCTGCGCCAGCGGGGCATGTGGGTCACGGCCATCCGCCCGCCCACCGTCCCACCGGGCACGGCGCGGCTGCGCTTAACCCTGACGGCGGCGCATGAAGCACAGGATATTGAGACGTTGCTGGAGGCGCTCCATGATGCCGGTGAATAAGCAGGCCATCGCTGCCGCATTTGGCCGCGCCGCGCAGAGCTATTCGCAGCATGATGAGCTGCAGCGTCTGAGCGCGCAGGGGCTTCTGGCCGCCCTTGGCGAGAACGGTTTTCCACAGGTGCTGGACGCCGGCTGTGGTCCCGGCAGCAACAGCCGCTACTGGCGCGGGGCGGGAAGCCAGGTGACGGCTATCGATCTCTCAGCCCGGATGCTGGAAGAGGCACGCCAGCGGCAGGCGGCAGATCGTTATCTGCTGGCCGATATCGAGGCGATCCCGCTGGCGGACGCGCAGTTCGATCTGGTCTGGAGCCATCTGGCGGTTCAGTGGTGCAGCAGCCTGCCGCAGGCCCTGCGCGAGCTTTATCGCGTGGCGCGGCCGGGCGGGAAGGTGGCCTTTACCACCCTGCTGGAAAGTTCGCTGCCGGAGCTGAATCAGGCCTGGAAAGCGGTGGATGAACAGCCGCACGCTAACCGGTTTTTATCGTATGAGCAGGTGACGCAGGCGCTGGCAGGCTGGCGCTATCGCAGCACGGTGCAGACCATCACGCTCAATTTTAGCGATGCGTTCAGCGCCATGCGTTCGCTGAAGGGTATCGGCGCCACGCACCTGCATACCGGACGCGAGAAAAAACCGCTTACCCGGGGTCAACTGCAGCGCCTTGAGCTGGCCTGGCCGCAGCAGCGGGGGCATTTCCCGCTCTCCTATCAACTTTTTCATGGGGTTATCGAACGTGACTGAACGTTATTTTGTCACCGGCACGGACACAGAAGTGGGCAAAACGGTTGCCAGCACGGCATTGCTGCAGGCGGCACGGCTGCTCGGGAAAAACACCGCCGGGTATAAGCCCGTGGCGTCCGGCAGCGAGATGACGGCGGAAGGGTTACGCAACACCGACGCGCTGGCGCTCCAGCGTAACAGCACGCGTGAACTCGCCTATTCTGCAGTGAATCCGTACACCTTTGCCGAACCGACCTCGCCGCACATTGTCAGCGCTGACGAAGGTCGTCCGATTGATTTTGCCGTGCTGTCTGCCGGACTGCGGACGCTGGAAAATCAGGCCGACTGGGTGCTGGTGGAAGGGGCCGGTGGCTGGTTTACGCCGCTTTCAGACACGCAGACGTTTGCTGACTGGGTGCAGGCCGAGCAGCTTCCGGTCATTCTTGTCGTCGGCGTCAAGCTGGGCTGCATCAATCACGCCATGTTGACCGCACAGGCCGTCCAGCAGGCCGGGCTGCGTCTTGCGGGCTGGATAGCCAACGACGTGGTTGCGCCGGGTAAACGCCATCAGGCGTATCTGGCGACGCTCAGGCGCGTCCTTCCCGCGCCGTGCCTCGGGGAAATTCCCTGGCTGGCTGACGGCGCGGAAAATGCCGAAATCGGACGTTATCTCGATCTCAGCGTTTTGCTTCCCGCGACATCCAGTGAGCGATAAGCTCGTCATCCAGTTCGTTAACGTGGCCCTGCGCCACGTTACGCCCGCGATAGAGCAGACAGAAACGGTCCGCCACCCGGCGGATAAACGACAGCTGCTGCTCCGCTAACAGCACCGTCATCCCTAACTCCCGGTTTAAGCGCCCCAGCAGCTGCACCAGCTTCTGGGCAACGCTGTGCCCCGCGCCGTGCAGCGGTTCATCCAGGATCAGCAGGTGAGGGCGGTTCACCAGCGCATTAGCCAGCGCCAGCTGATACTGGTCGTCCGGAGAGAGCGTGTTGGCGCGGGTTCGTCGCAAGGCATAGAGCGCCGGGAACAGGTCGTAAACGTCATTTTTCGCCTCCGGGTTCGGTTTCCCCGTCGCCCGCATGGCGATATGCAGGTTCTCCTCAATCGTGAGCTGGGAGAAGATCCGCCTGTCCTGCGAGACATAGCCTATTCCCGGCCCGGAACGCTGTTCTGGCGGCGGGTTGAGCAAATCGCGCGGCGGCGCGCCCGCCTCATACCAGATGATGCTGCCGCTTTCGACAGGCACTTTCCCGGCGATGCAGTTCATGAGGGTGGTTTTCCCCATCCCCGGCAGGCCAACGACGCCTGTACACATCCCTTGCGGAAAATCTAAATCCACATTCCATAGCGTATGTTGACTTCCGTAAAACTGATTCACTGCACGCAGGCTCAACATCTTTCTCTCCTTAAAAATGTGTGTAGGTGTGGCTCGTTGTTAAACTGCAAAACCCCTGCCATAAAGCGGAAAGTGATTAAAAAAGCGTCTTTTTTAGGAATAAGTCACAGAAGCGCGGGGGATAAAAAGGGGGATTGCACATCGACGGTGCCGACGGTGTTGAGTTGTGGTGCAGAGCCAGAAATGATGGAAATGTGAGCAAGATCTCGTCAGTTGGTTATGAATGACGCGACTGTTAATCAGCAAAAAAGAGCTATAAAAATTTTTTGCTGCCGCCTCGTGGGAAAATCCGGGAATTTGCAGAGCGCCAGTCTGTATGGGCTGGAAGCAGTTATCCACTATTCCTGTGGATAACCATGTGTATTAGAGTTAGAAAACACGCGATAAGCGAGAGAAGACGCGGCTTACGCCCAAATTGACGCGAAACGCGGCTTTAGAAAATATCGTTTATTTTTTAATTGGTTAGATAAAATCAATTCCCGTCATGAAAGTGTCACCCGTTGCCATAAAACTATCATTACCTGGCTTGACAAATGTTAAAAAAGAAAAAGTTCTGGGGATAACCTGACCTGACTGGTGTTTTATGTTGCCACTGTCCAAATTTTGGCCGCTATCGCGCTAATCATTCAGGCGCTATGCTAAATATCCTGACATGCTACTGGTTTTTCATCCAGTGTTTTTTACTGGCATTCCTGGCAACAAGGAGTAAAATTATTCACCTGCCGCTTATAACGTCATCAGGTTGTCGCCCATGAGTAAACCGTTCAAATTGAATTCTGCTTTCCGTCCGTCTGGCGATCAGCCTGAAGCGATCCGTCGTCTGGAAGAGGGGCTGGAGGATGGGCTGGCGCACCAGACGCTGCTCGGGGTTACCGGCTCGGGTAAAACCTTTACCATTGCCAACGTGATTGCGGATCTCCAGCGCCCTACGATGGTGCTGGCGCCCAACAAAACCCTGGCGGCGCAGCTTTACGGCGAGATGAAAGAGTTCTTCCCGGAAAACGCCGTTGAGTATTTCGTCTCCTACTACGATTACTACCAGCCAGAAGCCTATGTGCCGAGCTCTGATACCTTCATCGAGAAAGATGCGTCGGTGAACGAACACATTGAGCAGATGCGACTGTCGGCCACTAAGGCGCTGCTGGAGCGTCGCGATGTGGTTGTGGTGGCCTCTGTTTCGGCGATTTACGGCCTGGGCGATCCGGATCTCTATCTCAAGATGATGCTGCACCTGACGCAGGGGATGATTATCGACCAGCGCGCGATTTTGCGCCGCCTGGCGGAGCTGCAGTACACCCGCAACGACCAGGCCTTCCAGCGTGGTACGTTCCGCGTGCGCGGCGAAGTGATCGACATCTTCCCGGCGGAATCGGACGATATGGCGCTGCGCGTTGAGCTGTTTGACGAGGAGGTCGAACGCCTGTCGCTCTTCGACCCGCTGACCGGACACGTTGAGTCAGTGATCCAGCGCTTCACCATCTACCCGAAAACGCACTACGTGACGCCGCGCGAGCGTATCGTGCAGGCGATGGAAGAGATCAAAGTGGAGCTGGCCGAGCGCCGCAAAGTGCTGCTGGCGAACAATAAGCTGCTGGAAGAGCAGCGCCTCAGCCAGCGTACCCAGTTCGACCTGGAGATGATGAACGAGCTGGGCTACTGCTCCGGCATCGAAAACTACTCCCGCTTCCTCTCCGGGCGCGGGCCGGGCGAGCCGCCGCCGACGCTGTTTGATTACCTGCCAGCAGACGGTTTGCTGGTGATCGACGAATCCCACGTCACGATCCCGCAGATCGGCGGGATGTACCGCGGCGACCGGGCGCGTAAAGAAACGCTGGTGGAGTACGGATTCCGCCTGCCGTCAGCGCTGGATAACCGTCCGATGAAGTTTGAAGAGTTTGAGGCGCTGGCGCCGCAAACCATCTACGTCTCTGCCACGCCGGGCAACTACGAGCTGGAAAAATCGGGCGATGAGGTGGTTGACCAGGTAGTGCGTCCGACCGGGCTTCTGGACCCGATTATCGAGGTGCGTCCGGTGGCGACGCAGGTAGACGACCTGCTCTCTGAGATCCGCGCCCGTTCCGCCATTAACGAGCGCGTGCTGGTGACCACGCTCACCAAGCGTATGGCGGAAGACCTGACCGAGTATCTCGAAGAGCACGGCGAGAAGGTGCGTTATCTGCACTCGGATATCGATACCGTGGAGCGCATGGAGATTATCCGCGACCTGCGTCTGGGCGAGTTTGACGTGCTGGTGGGGATTAACCTGCTTCGGGAAGGTCTGGATATGCCGGAAGTCTCGCTGGTGGCGATTCTGGACGCGGATAAAGAGGGCTTCCTGCGTTCCGAGCGTTCGCTGATTCAGACCATCGGCCGCGCCGCGCGTAACGTCAACGGTAAAGCGATTCTGTACGGCGACAAAATCACCCCGTCGATGGCGAAAGCGATCGGTGAGACGGAGCGCCGCCGCGAGAAACAGCAGCGCTACAACGAAGAGCACGGCATTACCCCGCAGGGGCTGAACAAGAAGGTGGTGGATATTCTGGCGCTGGGCCAGAACATTGCCAAAACCAAAGCGAAAGGCCGCGGCAAGGCGCGTTCAGTGGTGGAAGAAGATACCGTCGTGCTGACGCCGAAAGCGCTGCAGCAGAAGATCCACGAGTTGGAAGGGCAGATGATGCAGCACGCGCAGAACCTGGAGTTCGAAGAGGCGGCGCAGATCCGCGACCAGCTTCATCAGCTGCGGGATCTGTTTATCGCGGCATCGTGAGTTTTTTGCCCGGTGACGCTGCGCTTACCGGGCCTACAGGTTTAGCGTCTTTTGTCACCCCGGTAAGCGCAGCGCCACCGGGGTTTTTGTTAACCCAACGCCTGAATTGCTTTCTCCAGCGCCTCGCGCAGCAGGTGGCGGTCGTGACGATATTTAATATCGCTGGCTTCCAGCGGCTCCTGCACCACCACGCGATCGCCAATCCCTGTCACATCCACTTTTGGCCCAACCACGACACCGTCGATAATTTTCTTACCGACGTACTGCTCCATCAGGTCGAGCTTGTCCGCCAGCGACAGGCTCGCCGCGGCCGGACTCAGCTCACGCCCTAAATTGCCGATGTAGACCATCGGCGCCGGGGTGCGGCGCAGTGCCTGCGCCAGCTCTTTCACCAGCAGGATCGGCATCAGGCTGGTGTAAAAGCTGCCCGGGCCGATCAGAATTAAATCCGCATCGCCAATTGCTTCTACGGCTTCACGCGTCGCCGGCACGCTCGGGTAAGTCATCAGCTCTTTGGGCGGCAGCAGAAGCTGGTCAATGTTCACCTCGCCGTACACTTCATGCCCTTCGGCGTCGATGGCCATCAAGTCAACCGGTTGTTCAGACATGGGGATCAGGAATGCGTCCACTTTGAGCAGGTTACGGATCAGATTGATGGCTTCAAGAGGCCTTACGCTCAGGTGATCCAGCGCCTTTAACATCAGATTTCCGAGGTTATGCCCGGAAAGTTCGCCATTGCCGCCAAAACGGTACTCAAACATCGCCGATGCGACGCTCGGCTCGGTAATTAACTGGTTCAGGCAGTTGCGCATATCGCCCCAGGCAATACCGCCTTCGGCACGTCTGATTCGCCCGGTTGAGCCGCCGTTATCGGTGGTGGTCACTATCCCTGTCAGCCTTGAGCCGAGTGACGACAAAGAGGACATGACGCGGCCCAGGCCGTGGCCTCCGCCAAGAGCGACCACTCGGTCAAGATCCGCAAAAGTGCGATTGCGCATACGTATTCCTTATCACGTTCGATCGCGTAACAGTAACCTAACTACCCCTAAAAGACGATGCCTCACCCGAAGCAAAATGACGTATATCAATGTGAAAGTGCAGTTTTTAGGTATTCTGTAGCGAAAATGCAGGATTGATTCGCTATATACGTAATTATATAGCGAAAAGCGATAATGGCGCTGTCAGACTTTCCGCGCTACTATCGCCTTAACCACGTTTTCAACACTGAAAACATACACTCTAGCCCTTGTGCCTGTGTCGAAAGATATGGCGCTCTGGCCGTGGCGAATTTGCCACCAGGGTACAGAAAGAAATGACTGTGCCTCCCGTATCTGGAAAGGTGTACATGGCTTCACAACTTACTGATGCTTTCGCGCGTAAGTTTTACTACTTACGTCTGTCGATTACCGATGTGTGCAACTTCCGTTGCACCTACTGCCTGCCCGATGGCTACAAGCCGGGCAGCGTCACCAATAACGGCTTTCTCTCCGTGGATGAAGTGCGCCGCGTCACGCGCGCCTTCTCTGAGCTCGGCACTGAAAAAGTGCGTCTGACCGGCGGTGAACCCTCTCTGCGCCGTGATTTCCCGGACATCATTGCTGCCGTGCGTGAAAACGACCGCATTCGTCAGATTGCCGTGACCACCAACGGTTACCGCATGGCGCGCGACGTGGCCACCTGGCGCGATGCGGGCTTAACCGCCATTAACGTCAGCGTGGACAGTCTCGACGCCCGCCAGTTTCACGCCATTACCGGCCAGGATAAATTCCGCCAGGTGATGGACGGCATCGACGCGGCGTTCAGCGCCGGGTTCGAGAAGGTCAAAGTCAATACGGTGCTGATGCGCGACGTCAACCACCATCAGCTGGACACCTTTCTCGCCTGGATCAAATCCCGCCCCATTCAGCTGCGCTTTATTGAGCTGATGGAAACCGGCGAGGGCAGCGAGCTGTTCCGCCGTCATCACATCTCCGGCATGGTCCTGCGCGACGCGCTGCTGAAACGCGGCTGGATCCACCAGATCCGCCAGCGCAGCGACGGCCCGGCGCAGGTCTTCTGCCATCCTGATTACGAAGGCGAGATCGGGCTTATCATGCCTTACGAGAAAGACTTCTGCGCCAGCTGCAACCGCCTGCGCGTCTCTTCCGTCGGCAAGCTGCACCTGTGCCTGTTCGGGGACGGCGGCGTGGACCTGCGCGATCTGCTGGCAGACGATGCCCAGCAGGAGGCGCTTGAAGCGCGCATTTCTGAAGCGCTGACGCATAAAAAACAGACCCACTTCCTGCATCAGGGCAATACCGGCATTACTCAGAACCTGTCTTACATCGGCGGGTAATCAGGCTTAAGAAGGAATCAGAAGATGAGTCAGGTAAGCGCAGAATTTATCCCGACACGCATTGCTATCCTTACCGTTTCCGATCGCCGTGGCGAAGAGGATGATACCTCCGGCCACTGGCTGCGCGAGGTGGCCCATGACGCGGGACATCACATCGTCGATAAAGCGATCGTGAAGGAGAACCGCTACGCCATTCGCGCGCAGGTCTCTCAGTGGATCGCCAGCGATGAGGTGCAGGTGGTGCTGATCACCGGCGGCACCGGCTTTACCGCGGGCGATCAGGCGCCTGAAGCGCTGCTCCCGCTGTTCGACCGCGAGGTGGAAGGCTTCGGCGAAGTGTTCCGCATGCTCTCCTTTGAAGAGATTGGCACCTCCACGCTGCAGTCGCGCGCCGTTGCCGGGGTGGCGAACAACACCCTGATTTTCGCCATGCCGGGCTCGACCAAAGCCTGCCGCACCGCGTGGGAAAACATCATCGCCCCGCAGCTGGATGCCCGCACCCGTCCGTGTAATTTCCATCCCCATTTAAAGAAATAAGCTATGTCACAACTGACCCACATTAACGCCGCTGGCGAAGCGCATATGGTGGACGTCTCCGCCAAAGCGGAAACGGTGCGCGAGGCGCGCGCCGAAGCGTTCGTCACCATGCTGCCGGAAACGCTGGCGATGATCATCGACGGCAGCCATCACAAGGGTGATGTCTTTGCGACCGCCCGCATCGCCGGTATTCAGGCCGCCAAGCGCACCTGGGACTTAATTCCGCTGTGCCATCCGCTGATGCTGAGCAAGGTGGAAGTGAACCTTCAGGCGCAGCCGGAGCAGAGCCGCGTGCGCATTGAATCGCTGTGCCGCTTAACCGGCAAAACCGGCGTGGAGATGGAGGCGCTGACGGCAGCGTCCGTGACCGCGCTGACCATCTACGACATGTGCAAAGCGGTGCAGAAAGACATGGTGATTGGCCCGGTTCGCCTGCTGGCAAAAAGCGGCGGCAAATCCGGAGATTTTAAGGTGGACAGCCATGATTAAGGTGCTCTTTTTTGCGCAGGTGCGCGAGCTGGTGAATACCGACAGCCTGACGCTGGATGCGTCTTTTGAAAACGTTGCGGCTCTGCGTGCGCATCTGGCGGCACAGAGCGACCGCTGGGCGCTGGCGCTCGACGAAGGCAAGCTGCTGGCCGCCGTTAACCAGACGCTGGTGGAGCTTACCCATCCGCTGAAGGCCGGGGATGAAGTGGCCTTCTTCCCGCCGGTCACAGGGGGCTAATATGAGTGAAACCCGCATTCTGGTTGGCCCTGAGCGTTTTAACGTGGGGACAGAATACAGCTGGCTGGCGGAACGCGACGAAGACGGTGCGGTCGTGACCTTTACCGGCAAAGTGCGCAATCACAACCTCGGTGACAGCGTGAAGGCGCTGACGCTGGAGCACTATCCCGGCATGACCGAGAAATCGCTGGCGGAGATAGTGGACGAGGCGCGAGGCCGCTGGCCGCTCGGACGCGTCACGGTGATTCACCGCATCGGCGAGATGTGGCCCGGCGAGGAGATTGTCTTTGTCGGGGTGACCAGCGCGCACCGCGGCAGCGCGTTTGCGGCAGGGGAGTTCATTATGGATTACCTCAAAACCAGAGCGCCGTTCTGGAAGCGCGAAGCCACGCCGGAAGGCGATCGCTGGGTAGAATCTCGCGACAGCGATAAACAGGCCGCCAGCCGTTGGTAGTCGGTTTACGTGGATGTGTTACTCTTAACGTGTGTGTCTACTTAATCTTAATCAGGAGTGAATCATGGACCGATTTCCGCGTTCCGATTCAATAGTGCAGCAGACCCGTAGCGGCCTGCAGACGTATATGGCTCAGGTGTACGGCTGGATGACGGTTGGCCTGCTGCTTACCGCGTTTATCGCGTGGTATGCGGCGAATACGCCGGAGCTGATGATGTTTATCTTCTCCAGCAAAATCACCTTCTTTGGGCTGATCATCGCGCAGCTGGCGCTGGTATTTGTGCTTTCGGGTCTGGTGCACAAGCTAAGTGCCGGCATGGCAACGACCCTGTTTATGCTCTATTCGGCGCTAACGGGGCTGACGCTTTCCAGCATCTTTATCGTTTACACCTACTCATCCATCGCCAGCACCTTCGTGGTCACCGGCGGGATGTTTGGCGCGATGAGCCTGTACGGCTACACCACGAAGCGCGATCTGAGCGGTTTCGGCAGCATGCTGTTTATGGGGCTGATCGGGATTGTGCTGGCGTCACTGGTGAACCTGTGGCTCAAGAGCGACGCGCTGATGTGGGCCGTGACCTATATCGGGGTGGTGCTCTTCGTCGGGTTGACGGCCTATGACACGCAGAAGCTGAAAAACATCGGCGAGCAGATCGACGTGCGCGACAGTTCCAACCTGCGCAAATACGCGATTCTGGGCGCGCTGACGCTCTATCTGGACTTCATCAACCTGTTCCTGATGCTGCTGCGGATTTTAGGCAACCGTCGCTAAGGTTGCTTTGCCGGGTGGCGGCTTCGCCTTGCCCGTCCTGCGAAGCGCGAACCGTAGGTCGGGTAAGGCGAAGCCGCCACCCGACTTATTCACTTCGCTAGCATCCTCTCATTCTTCGCCCGCAGCTTTTTCGCCCGACTTTCCAGCACCAGATAGCAGACCGTTGCCAGCGCCAGCGGCAGGAAGTAATACAGCATGCGGTACGCCAGCAGGGCGGCGATAATCGTTCCCTGAGAAACATGCTCCCCGGCCAGCAGGGCAATAAACACCGCCTCCAGCACGCCGATCCCCGCCGGAATGTGCACAATCACCCCGGCAATGCTGCTCACCAGCAGCACGCCCAGCACGAAGAAGTAATTGACGTCCTCGCCAATCAGCAGCCAGATAATCGCCCCCATGGCCATCCAGTTGGCGCTGGAGACCGCCATCTGCAGCACCGCAAACTTCCACGAGGGCAGGACCAGCTTTTGCCCTTTGATGGTCATATGGCGGCGCTTTGCAAACGCGCAGGCCCAGAGATAAACGGCGATAATCAGCAGCAGCACGATGCCCAGAATGCGCAGCGTGGCCTCGTCGATATACCAGTGCGCGGGCAGCTGCACGACGCCGATGGTGAAGATCACCCCGCCGAGCAGGATATAGCCCAGCCAGTTGGTGGTAATGCTCAGGGAAAAAATACGCGTGATGGTCCCGCCCGGCAGGCCGAGCCGCGAGTAGAGGCGATAGCGCATGCCAATGCCCCCGACCCAGGTGCTCAGCGTCAGGTTAAAGGCGTAGCAGATAAACGACACCAGCATCACCTGACGTTTGGCCAGCTTGTGGCCGCAGTAGGCACGACCCAGCAGATCATAGCAGCCGTACATCAGGTAGCTCACGATAACCAGCCCCGTCGCGCCCAGCAGCACCATCCGGTTATAGTTGCGGATGACTTTCCACACCTCTTCCCAGTCCACTTTCTGCGCGTAGACCACCAGCAGCACCGCGACGGCAATAAAGAATACCCAGGTGAGGATCTTTTTTGCCAGACGCCAGCGTGGATGCGATTTTGACATCAGGGTTTGCCTCCGTCTTCCGCTTCAATGCGGTCCTGGGTTTCCATTTCGGGTTGTACCGGCGGGTCCACCTGCGCCAGCTTCGGCGTATGCGCCGGCAGCCAGCCGACCATCGCCGGGAAATGCCGCAGGAAGTGGAACACCACCACGCTGATGCCCAGGTTCCACCAGGTGCGTTTGGGAACCATAGACTCATCCACGCGCACGCAGTCGTTAACGATCAACGCCTGCAGGTTATCCCGCAGGGTCTGGTTAAACTGGCGGTCGTGAATGATCAGGTTGGCTTCAAGATTCAGCGACAGGCTCAGCGGATCGAGGTTGCTGGAGCCTACGGTGGCCCAGTGATCGTCCATCAGCGCGACTTTGCCGTGCAGCGGTCGACGACGATATTCGTAGATCTGGACGCCGCCCTTCACCAGGTAGTTGTACAGCAGCCGCGCCCCGACTTTGACGATCGGCATATCCGGCTCGCCCTGGACAATCAGCTTCACGCGCACGCCGCGTCGGGCGGCATTGCGCATGGCATGCAGCAGTCGATAGCCCGGGAAAAAGTAGGCGTTGGCGATGATCACTTCGCGCTTGGCGTTGGCCAGCATCTTGAGATAGTGACGTTCAATGTCGTCCCGGTGCTCGCCGTTGTCGCGCCAGACGAAAAGCGCCTGCGCTTCGCCGGGCTTCCGGTTCTCTTCCGGGCGATGGCGGCGTCGCCACCAGCGGCGAACGGCCTCTTTCCCCGGCAGGTTCTCCAGCTCAAACAGCAAGATATCCTGCACTACCGGGCCTTCAATGCGAATGGCGTAATCCTGCTTCGCTTCCGGGCCGTAGTCGGACATATGTTCCGCCGAGTAGTTAATGCCGCCGACAAACGCCACCGTCTCATCCACCACCACAATTTTGCGGTGCATTCGGCGGAAAAGGTTGGTCCGCATGCCGAACAGGCGAGGGCCGGGATCGTAGTAGCGGAATACCACGCCTGCGGCGGTCAGTTCATTGACGAACGCATCGCTGAGGTCCGGCGAGCCGTAGCCATCCAGCAGAACTTCAATTTTGACGCCGCGCTGTGCGGCGCGCAGGAGCACGCTGTGCAGCTGCTTGCCGACGTTGTCTTCGAACCAGATAAAGGTTTCGAGGATCACTTTCTGCTGGGCGTTATCAATTGCCTTAAACACGGCCGGGTAATACTCGTCCCCGTTGACCAGCAGCGTGATCCGGTTGCCTTCCTGCCAGGAACATTTCATAAGTGGATCTCCGCGCTGAGCGGGGCATGGTCGGAAAGATGCCGCCAGTTGAGAAGCGCCAGGGCGGTCGGGCTGCTGGCGTGGGCATTTTTAACGTAGATGCGGTCAAGCCGCAGCAGCGGGAAACGGACCGGGAACGTGCGCGCAGGCCTGCCGTTCGCCCGGGTGAAGATCTCCTCCAGCCCGGCATCCACCTTCAACGGATGGTTTGCCCGCTGGCGCCAGTCGTTGAAATCGCCTGCCACGACAACAGGTTCACCGTCAGGCAGCGCGTTGGCCCATTCGGCCAGCATTTTCAGCTGCGCCTGACGATGGGCTTCGCGCAGGCCCAGATGAACGCAGCCGACGTGGATGGGCAGCTCAAGGTCGGGCGGGGTAATGCGGCAGTAGAGCAGGCCGCGTTTTTCGCTCTCCCCGACGGAAACGTCGCGGTTTTCATAATGTTCAATGGGATAACGCGACAGCACCGCGTTGCCGTGATGACCTTCAGGATAGACCGCGTTGCGGCCGTAGGCGTAATCGCTCCACATGGTGTCGGCCAGAAATTCATAGTGCGGCGTGTCGGGCCAGTTCTCAAAGTGAAGCGGATGTACTTCGTGTGCGCCCATCACCTCCTGCAGGCAGACAATATCCGCGCTGACGGTGCGCACCGCGTCGCGCAGCTCCGGTAAAATGAAGCGGCGGTTAAATGCTGTGAAGCCCTTATGAATGTTTATCGTCAGCACTTTAAGCGAGAAATGCTGCATTTTTTTCGTCATAAGCTCCTTCCTGAGTGACTATCCCGATGAAAATAAAGTGTAGTCGTCGTCACAAAAAGATGCGGCGTTACGGAATTTTCCGTAAAGTGCGGTAGTCTGATTAAGCAGAGAAAAATCCTTCAGGAGAGAAGCCATGAAGTGGCAACAACGTGTTCGTGTCGCAACTGGCCTGAGTTGCTGGCAGATAATGTTGCATTTACTGGTCGTGGCCGTACTGGTGATGGGCTGGATGAGCGGCACGCTGGTACGTGTTGGCCTGGGGCTATGCGTCCTTTACGGCGTCACCGTGCTGTCGATGCTGTTCTTGCAGCGCCACCATGACGCGCGCTGGCGCGAGGTGGGTGACGTGCTCGAAGAGCTCACCACCACCTGGTACTTTGGTGCGGCGATGATTGTTCTGTGGCTGCTGTCACGCGTGCTGCAAAACAACCTGCTGCTGGCCCTGGCGGGTCTGGCCATCCTCGCAGGGCCTGCGGTGGTCTCGTTGCTGACCAAAGAGAAAAAGCTACGCGATGTTGCGTCTAAACATCGCATAGGCCACTGAGCCTGTCGTGGCCGCGATGACCAGTAGCGGCCACAAACTTCCCCAGACAATATCCAGACTCGCATCCTTCAGATAGATCTGCTTGGTGATATCCGTAAAGTGGCGTATCGGGTTTATCCACGTCAGATCCTGGAGCCACACCGGCATATTCTCAACCGGCGAGACGTACCCGGAGAGCAGGATCGCGGGCATCATAAAGACGAATACCCCGATAAACGCCTGCTGCTGCGTCGAGCAGAGTGCGGAGATCAGCAGCCCAAACCCCACCAGCGACAGCCCGTAAATCACCATCGTGAAGTAAAACAGCGCCAGCGATCCGGCGAACGGGATCTGGTAGGCCCAAATTCCCACCCCCAGCACGATGGTGGCCTGGAAGGTGGCGACAATTAGCGCCGGCACCGCTTTGCCGACGAAAATTTGCCAGGTGGCGAGCGGAGAGACCAGCAGCTGATCCAGCGTGCCCTGTTCGCGCTCGCGGGCGACGGAGAGAGAGGTCACAATCATCACCCCGATGGTGGTGATCATGGCGATCAGCGACGGCACCACAAACCACTTGTAGTCCAGATTCGGGTTATACCAGTTGCGCACCACCAGTTCGCTGTTGTTGGGCTTCGGTTTGCCGTCCATCAGCTCCTGCTGGTAATCCTTCACCACCTGCTGGAGGTAGTTGGCCGCAATCTGGGCGCTGTTGGAGTTACGCCCGTCGAGGATCAGCTGCATCGGCGCGGTCTGGAAGGTATCCAGATTGCGGGAGAAATCCGCCGGGAAGCGCACCAGCAGCAGCGCTTTTTGCGTGTCGATGGTGGGCTGAATGTCCTGCGGGCTTTTCAGCAGCAGGATGTGGGTAAAGGCTTTCGCACGCGCAAAGCGCTGCGTCAGCTCGACGGAGTGTTTGCCGTTGTCTTCGTTGTAAATGGCAATGGTGGCGTTGGTCACCTCAAGGGTGGCGGCAAACGGGAACAGTAAAACCTGGATCAGCACCGGCAACACCAGAATGGCGCGGGTTTGCGGCTCGCGCAGCAGGGATTGCAGCTCTTTGCGTATTAACGTCCATAAACGGTGAAACATGCGCGCTCCTTAATCTAACCGCCGTTTGGTTTTCATCCACGTCAACCCGATAAACATCACCGCCGACGCCATTAAAAACAGCGTGTTGATAATCAGCACTACCGGAATATTCCCCGCCAGGAACAGGCTTTGCAGCGTGCTCACGAAGTAGCGCGCCGGAATTACGTAGGTCACGGCGCGGATGACGGCAGGCATGCTGTCTATCTGGAAGATAAACCCTGAGAGCATTATCGACGGCAGGAAAGCGGCGTTCAGCGCCACCTGCGCGGCGTTAAACTGGTTGCGGGTGATGGTGGAGATGAGCAGCCCCATCCCCAGCGTGCTGAGTAAAAACAGGCTGGTGATAAAGAACAGCACGATCAGCGAGCCGCGATACGGCACGCCGAGGATAAAGACGGACACCAGCATGCAGAGCAGCATCGCCAGCATGCCGAGGAAGTAGTAGGGAATAAGCTTGCACAGCAGCAGCTCGACGCGCGTCACTTCGGTGGAAAGCAGCGCCTCCATGGTGCCGCGCTCCCACTCGCGGGCGATGACCAGCGAGGTCAGAATCGCGCCGATCACCGTCATAATAATCGTTACCGCGCCCGGAATAATAAAGTGCTGGCTGATGGCGGCGGGGTTAAACCAGTAGCGCGTCTGCACGTCGATAAGCGGCTTAAATTCTTCACCCCGGTCTTCGGCGCGCTGCATCTGCCAGAGCTGCCAGATCCCCTCCGCGTAGCCCTGCACGAAGTTCGCGGTGTTCGGCTCGCTGCCGTCGGTGATGACCTGGATCGGCGCATCGGTATTTGCCCGCGCCATGTTGGCGGCAAAATCCACCGGAATGACGATCAGACCGCGAATCTTCCCGGCCTGCATCTTCTGGATCAGCTCCTGGCGGTTGTCGCTGATGGTGGCATCAATGTAGGGCGAACCGGTCATGGCGTGGGTAAAGTCCAGCGCCTCTTCGCTCTGCTGTTCGAGTAAAATCCCGACCCGCAGCTTGCTGGAGTCCAGGTTAATGCCGTAACCAAAGATAAACAGCAGCAGCAGGGGGATCACCACCGCAATCAGCCAGCTGCTGGGATCGCGCACGATCTGCCGCGTCTCTTTAACGCACAGCGCGCGCACCCGGCGCCAGGAAAGGGCGTTACTGCGCATGGGCATTCTCCTTATCCCAGTCGTGGATGAGGGTGATAAACGCCTGCTCCATGGTCGGGTCCGGGACCTCATCGTCGGCGGCCTGGTTTTTCAGGTCGTCCGGCGTGCCGTGGGCAATCAGCTTGCCGCGATACACCAGCCCGATGCGGTCGCAGTACTCCGCCTCGTCCATAAAGTGGGTGGTCACCATCACGGTCACCCCTTTTTCCACCATGCTGTTGATATGCAGCCAGAACTCGCGGCGGGTAATGGGATCAACGCCGGAGGTCGGCTCGTCCAGAAACAGAATATCCGGCTCGTGCATCAGCGAGCAGGCCAGCGCCAGCCGCTGCTTAAAGCCGAGCGGCAGTTCGTCGGTGGCGTGGGAAGCAATCGTCGTTAACCCGAAGGCGTCGCTCATGCGGCGAATTTTCTCGTTCTGCGCCCGCCCGCGCAGGCCGTACACGCCGGAGAAAAAGCGCAGATTCTGCTCGACCGTCAGGTTGCCGTACAGGGAGAACTTCTGCGCCATATAGCCCAGGTGCTGGCGCGCCTTGCCGGAGCTGACCTTCAGATCCATATCCAGCACCAGCGCCTTGCCGGACGTCGGCACCAGCAGGCCGCACATCATCTTAAAGGTGGTCGATTTTCCCGCGCCGTTTGGTCCGAGCAGGCCAAAAATCTCGCCGCGCTTCACCGCAAAATTGACGTTGTCGGTGGCGGCGAAATCCCCGAACTTTTTGGTGAGGGATTTGGCTTCGATCACCGTTTCGCCCGGCGTACCTTCCACCGTGTGCAGGATCGCCCCAAGCGGCGACTCGGAGGTTCCCGCGCCGCCCAGCAGGTCGATGAACGCATCTTCAAAACGCGGCGCCGTCTCTTCCATCTCAATCGTCGGCATTCCAGGCGCCCGGCGAATATCGTCGACGGTGGCCTCTTTTTTGAGGATGACCCGCACCGAGCGGCCCTGAATCATCCCGTCGCTGACCTGCGGCAGCCTGAGCACCCGCTGCAGCAGCGAGCGGTTGGACGCCTGCGGGCTGTGCAGCAGGAAGCTGCGCCCGGCCATGCTCTGCGTCAGCGTCGTCGGCTCGCCCTGATAGAGCAGCTCGCCTTCGTTCATCAGCAGCACGTCCCGGCACTGCTCCGCTTCGTCGAGGTAGGAGGTGCTCCAGAGGATCAGCATCCCGTCGCCCGCCAGCTCGTGCACCATCTGCCACAGCTCGCGGCGGGAAATCGGGTCCACGCCGACGCCGGGCTCATCCAGCAGCAGCACCTTCGGCTCGCCCACCAGCGTGCAGGCCAGCCCCAGCTTCTGCTTCATCCCGCCGGAGAGCTTGCCCGCCAGCCGGTCGGTGAACGGGCCGAGCGAGGTAAATTCCAGCAGGCGGGCGAAGGTTTTCTCCCGGGTTTCGCCGGTGACGCTGCGCAGGTCGGCGTACAGGTTCAGGTTTTCCATCACCGTCAGGTCTTCATACAGGCCAAACTTCTGCGGCATATAGCCGAGCATGGCGTGGAGCGGGCCGTCGTCCTTTATCGGATCCAGGCCCAGCACGCGGGCCGATCCTTCATCCGGCTTCAGCAACCCCGCCAGCATCCGCATCAGCGTGGTTTTCCCCGCGCCGTCCGGACCGACCAGCCCGGTCACGTAGCCTTTCCGGATGGTGCAGTTCAGCGGCGCGACCGCAGGCTTATCCATCCCCTTAAAGCGTTTAACCAGACTGTTGAGCTGAATAACCGCGTCATTCATGTCGTTCCCCGCTGTTCACTTTTACGGTGACGGGCATGCCCTGGCGCAGGGCGTCGTCCGCATCGGTCACGATGATGCGCAGGCGATACACCAGGTCGGTACGCAGGTCCGGCGTTTCTACCGTTTTCGGCGTGAATTCGGCGGTAGGGGAGACGAAGCCCACCTTGCCGTGATACGGCTTGTCCGGGCGACCGTCGGTATAAAGCAGCAGCTCGCGGCCCGGCTGCATCTGGCCGAGATTGGGCTCATCAATGTAGGCACGTACCCAGACCGGGCGGGTCAGGGAGAGGGTTAACACGGTGCTGCCCGCGCTGAGCATGCTGCCCGGCTCGACGGCGCGGGTCATCAGCGTGCCGTCTGACGGTGCCACCAGCGTGGTGTCGTGCAGATCCAGCTCTGCCTGCGACAGCTGGGCCTGCGCCTGTTCAAGGCTGGCTTTCGCCTGGGCGATATCCTGCGGGCGGTTACCGGTGTGGTACTGGCTTAATTTATCCTGCGCGGACTTCAGGGTTGCCTGCGCCTGGTCGCGGGACGAGCGCGCATTTTCCAGGTCATTCGCGGAAATGGTGCGGCTTTTCCACAGCCCCTGCTGGCGGGCATAGAAGTTCTGCGCGTAGTCATAGGCCGCCTGTGCCTGTTTGACGGCGGCAGCGGCCTGGGCGATCTCTTCGTCGCGATAGCCGGCCAGCATCAGGTCATACTGCGCCTGCGCAACGGAAACGCCCGCTTTGGCCTGCAGCAGCGCGTTCTCATAGGGCGCTTTGTCCAGCATCCCCAGCGTCTGCCCGCTTTTAATGGCATCGCCTTCGTCCACGTTCAGCGAGGCGAGACGTCCGCCCACGCGGAAGCTCATGTTCACCGTGCGAATATCCACGTTACCGTACAGCGTCAGGCCTTTATCCTGATGGCTCTGATACCACAGCCATCCACCGACGCCCGCGGCAAGCAACACAACGACCACCAGAATGATGGCGACAGGTTTTTTCATGACTTCAGGCTCCTTTGCGTTAAGCCTTGCAGGATCAGATCGAGATGACAGGCGATCACCTCACCGATCTGCGCGGCTTTATCCTCATCAAATTGTGTCCAGCCGGTGCGTAACAGGATGGTTTCCCGGCCCAGACGGAAGGCAAGGATTTCACCCAGCAGGGCGTGGGTATGCAAAATTGTCGCGGTATCGCCGGCATCCCGCCCGGTATAGGCGGCGATCAGCCGGGTCAGGTGGGTATGCATCGGGGCAATCACCCGATCGTGTACCCGCTGGTAGGCGGCAGTGGGGGAGAGCTGCTCGCGGGAGATAAACTTGCTCAGGTTGAGCGTATCGTCGTGCGTCAGCACGCGGATCATGTTGTGGCAGGCACTCAGGATCAGCTGGCGGATGGCCTCGCGATCGGGCGATGGCTGGCCGAGCAGCGCGGTGGCCTCCTCAACGTGCGGGTGAAACTGCGTGCCGATAAAATCGGCGATCCACTCGGCGCAGGCGAGATATAAATCCTCTTTTGAGCCAAAATAGTAGGTAATCGCCGCAATGTTCTGCCCCGCCAGCGCGGCGATATCGCGCGTGGTCGCGTGCAGCCCATACTCACCAAACTGCGCCAGCGCGGCGGCAATAAGCTGGTTTTTGGCCTGTTCACCTTTGGTTGTTGTGGGTGTTGTATTCATGGCGGCATTAAAAATTAATCAATCGATTGATTAAGATTATGCTTGATTTGCATCCCCGTCGAGGGAACGCGGAGGGATATTTTATGCGCCACGTCACAAAAGCTGCTACACTCCGCCCCTTCGCGACATTGTGGTTTTTGTCCTCTCAATTGTTATATCTCCCTGAAAACTACACCTGTGATGGTCGGGGCGGTTCGGAGTTTTTATGTCTTTTGATTCCCTTGGCCTGAACCCGGAAATTCTGCGCGCGATCGCAGAGCAGGGCTACGTTGAGCCAACCCCAATCCAGCAGCAGGCTATTCCTGCCGTTCTTCAGGGCCGTGACCTGATGGCCAGCGCCCAGACCGGCACCGGTAAAACCGCGGGCTTTACGCTGCCGCTGTTAGAGCTGCTGGTAAAAAACCAGCCGCACGCCAAAGGCCGTCGTCCGGTTCGTGCCCTGATCCTCACCCCAACCCGCGAGCTGGCCGCGCAGATTGGCGAGAACGTGCGTGACTACAGCCGCTATCTCAACATTCGCTCGCTGGTGGTGTTCGGCGGGGTCAGCATCAACCCGCAGATGATGAAGCTGCGCGGCGGCGTGGACGTGCTGGTGGCAACGCCGGGCCGTCTGCTGGATCTGGAACACCAGAACGCGGTGAAGCTGGATAACATCGAAATTCTGGTACTGGACGAAGCCGACCGCATGCTCGACATGGGCTTTATTCACGACATTCGTCGCGTGCTGGCCAAGCTGCCGCCGCGTCGTCAGAACCTGCTCTTCTCCGCGACCTTCTCCGACGAGATCAAGGCGCTGGCGGAAAAGCTGCTGCATAACCCGCTGGAAGTGGAAGTGGCGCGCCGCAACACTGCCTCTGAGCAGGTGACGCAGCACGTTCACTTTGTGGATAAAAAGCGCAAGCGCGAACTGCTCTCCCAGATGATCGGTCAGGGTAACTGGCAGCAGGTGCTGGTCTTTACCCGCACCAAGCACGGCGCGAACCACCTGGCGGAACAGCTGAACAAAGACGGCATCCGCAGCGCGGCGATCCACGGCAACAAGAGCCAGGGCGCGCGTACCCGTGCGCTGGCGGACTTCAAGTCTGGCGACATCCGCGTGCTGGTGGCGACCGACATCGCCGCCCGTGGCCTCGACATTGAAGAGCTGCCGCATGTGGTGAACTACGAGCTGCCAAACGTGCCGGAAGACTACGTGCACCGTATCGGCCGTACCGGTCGTGCGGCGGCCACCGGTGAAGCGCTCTCTCTGGTGTGCGTGGATGAACACAAGCTCCTGCGCGACATCGAACGCCTGCTGAAGAAAGAGATCCCGCGCATCGAAACCCCGGGCTATGAAGTGGACCCGTCGATCAAAGCCGAGCCGATTCAGAACGGTCGTCAGGGCGGTCGCGGTCAGGGCGGCGGTGGTCGCGGCCAACAGCCGCGTCGTGCCGAAGGTGGCGCGCCGAAGACAGCGGGCAAACCGCCGCGTCGTGGCAACGACAGCAAACCGGCCGGTGACAATCCGTGGCGCAGCGGCGAAGGCAAGCCGGCAGGGGAAGGGCAGCGCCGACGCCGCCCGCGCAAGCCTGCTAACCCGCAGTAATCTGGAAGCCCGGTCGTAAAGCCGGGCTTTTCTTTTTGCGGCAGCGAAGAGAAAGTGCCACAATAGTGGCTGTTTATACAGTATTTCAGGTTTTCCAATGGCTTTAACCGCGGCGCTGAAAGCGCAAATAGGCGCCTGGTATAAGGCGCTACAGCAGCAGATCCCCGATTTTATCCCCCGAGCGCCGCAGCGGCAGATGATTGCCGACGTGGCAAAAACGCTCGCCGGGGACGACGGGCGACATCTGGCGATTGAAGCCCCGACCGGCGTCGGGAAAACCCTGTCGTATCTCATTCCCGGCATCGCCATCGCGCGGGAGGAGGACAAAACGCTGGTGGTCAGCACCGCCAACGTGGCCTTGCAGGACCAGATCTTCAGCAAAGATTTGCCGCTGCTGCGCAAAATCATCCCCGACCTGCGGTTTACGGCCGCCTTTGGCCGCGGTCGCTACGTCTGCCCGCGTAACCTGGCAGGGCTTGCCAGCAGCGAGGCGTCGCAACAGGATCTGCTGGCGTTCCTCGACGACGATCTCACGCCCAACAACAAAGCCGAGCAGGAGCTCTGCGCAACGCTGAAAGGCGATCTTGATGGTTATAAATGGGACGGCCTGCGCGATCACACCGATAAAGCCATCAGCGACGATCTGTGGCGCAGGCTCAGCACCGACAAGGCCAGCTGTCTGAACCGCAACTGTCACTACTACCGCGAATGCCCGTTCTTCGTCGCGCGGCGCGAAATTCAGGAAGCCGAAGTGGTGGTGGCTAACCACGCGCTGGTGATGGCGGCGCTGGAGAGCGAAGCGGTGCTGCCGGAGCCGAAAAACCTGCTGCTGGTGCTCGACGAAGGCCACCATCTGCCCGACGTGGCGCGCGACGCGCTGGAGATGAGCGCAGAAATTACCGCGCCCTGGTTCCGCCTGCAGCTGGATCTCTTCTGCAAGCTTGTCGCCACCTGCATGGAGCAGTTCCGCCCGAAAACCACGCCGCCGCTGGCGGTGCCGGAGCGTCTGAGCGATCACTGCGAAGAGGTTTACAGCCTTATCTCGTCTCTGAACAACATCCTGAATCTTTATCTTCCCGCAGCCCAGGAGGCGGAACACCGCTTTGCGATGGGCGAACTGCCGGAGGAGGTGATGGAGATTTGCCAGCAGCTGGCGAAGCATCTGGAAAAGCTGCGCGGGCTGGCGGAGATGTTCTTAAACGATCTCAGCGAGAAAACCGGCACCCATGACGTTGTTCGCCTGCACCGCATTCTGCTGCAAATGAACCGTGCGCTCGGCATGTTCGAAGCCCAGAGCAAGCTCTGGCGGCTGGCCTCGATGGCGCAGGCGTCGGGCGCGCCGGTCACCAAATGGGCCACCCGTGAAGTGCGCGACGGCCAGGTCCACCTGTTTTTCCACTGCGTGGGCATCCGCGTGGCCGATCAGCTGGAAAAACTCATCTGGCGCAGCGTGCCGCACGTGGTCGTGACCTCCGCCACGCTGCGCTCCCTGAACAGCTTCTCGCGGCTGCAGGAGATGAGCGGCCTGAAAGAGAAAGCGGGCGATCGTTTTGTCGCGCTGGATTCGCCGTTTAACCACTGCGAGCAGGGTAAGCTGGTGATCCCGCGCATGAAGTACGAGCCGCTTATCGACAACGAAGAGCAGCACATTGCAGAAATGGCGGCCTACTTCCGCGAACAGGTTGAGAGCAGGAAGTACCCCGGCATGCTGGTGCTGTTTGCCAGCGGACGGGCGATGCAGCGTTTTCTGGAACATGTGACCGACCTGCGCCTGCTTCTGCTGGTCCAGGGCGACCAGCCCCGTTACCGGCTGGTGGAAACCCATCGCAAGCGCATCGATAACGGCGAGCGCAGCGTGCTGGTAGGATTGCAGTCCTTCGCGGAAGGTCTGGATTTGAAGGGCGATTACCTGACGCAGGTGCATATTCATAAAATTGCCTTCCCGCCCATCGACAGCCCGGTCGTTATCACCGAGGGCGAGTGGCTGAAGAGCCTCAACCGCTATCCGTTTGAGGTGCAAAGCTTACCTGCGGCGTCGTTTAACCTTATTCAGCAGGTCGGGCGTCTGATCCGTAGCCACGGCTGCTGGGGGGAGGTGGTGATTTATGACAAGCGTCTGCTCACAAAAAATTACGGCCAACGGTTGTTAAATGCGCTTCCGATCTTTCCGATTGAACAGCCAGAGGTGCCCGAGGTAAAAAAACGCCCGGCAACACTGACCGCCGGGCGCAGGAAAAGCATCCGTGCTAAGGGGCGCGGTCCTACTGGTAAGTGAAGGTCACCTGCACCACGCTGCTGAACGTCCCCGCGCTCACCGGCATGGAGGTGGCGTAGTAGCGTGCGGCGAGTGGGAAGGTGGCCGTGTGATCGTTTTGATTAATCACCGCGTTAAAGCTCGCCTGCGGAGCGATGAGAATATTGTCCTGCCGGTCTGCCAGCTCCAGCGCCAGCCCCTTTGCGCTGCCGATATTGGCGAATTTAGTGGGGTGCGTGCTGTCCGCCTGGCCATAGAAGTAGGCGGTGGCAAGCGCGAGGCTTGGCGGGCAGTGGGATACTGACAGGGAAAAGTCTTTCCACTCGCCGGTATCGCCCACGTCTTTAAAATCACCGGATGCCGCCTGACCTAAATCCACCGTCAGGTTCCGGCTGGCGCTGTCGATGATGCAGGTATTGGCGTAAATGTTGCCCGTCATCTGGATCTGAATATCCTCGGCGTGTGCCTGGGCGATCAGCCCCAGCGCCAGAAACGCAATTATCTTCTTCATGTCAGTTACTTATAAGCAAGCGTGATAGTGGCAACAGTGTTGGCCGGACCGGGGGTGACCTCGTCGCTGACCTGCTCGTAGCGCACCTCAAACGGTATGGTCAGCGTTTCGTTGGCAATGGCTTCGCTTCGGGTGTTAACGTAGGTATCAAAGGTGGCGATATTGTCGTCGAACAGTATTCGGACACCGACGCCCGTCGCGACGCCGGTCTGCTGCGTGAGTTTCAGCACCCCTTCGAAGGCCGTTTCATAGCCGTTTGAGCTGGTAATTTTCACTTCAGGCTGTACGGTGCTGTTGCAGTTCACCGTGACGTCAAAGTTTCGTGCCGGGGAAGAGAGCATCCCCACGCTGATAAAATCGCTGACCGGGAAATCCCCCAGATTGACCGTCAGGTTTTTCGGCAGGACGGAGCAGGTGACCTCTTTCAGAATAACGTTGCCAGCATAGGAGATGGTGTTGGGATCGCCCAGCCCTTCGTGGTGATAAACCCCGATCCCAAAACGGGTCTGACTTTGATTCAGCGTGCCTGACGCTACGGTATCGCTGGTTTTGACCAACTCCAGCGTAACGTCGAAATTAAAGGTCTGTTTGCCATCGCTGGAAACATAACCCAACGGCGTTCCTGTGGAAATGCAGTTAACGCCTCCGGCTCCGCTGATGCGCTGCCCCTGATCGTTCATCAGGGCCACACCGATCCCAGGAACTCCCGAATCGTAGACACCTTTCAGGCCTGGAATCTCAGCCCCAGTGCCGTAGTAACAAGAGACAATTTCCAGCCCCTTATCTTCCGCATTGTCACAATTACCGGCGATATGGGCGATTTGCTCTGTACCCGGGATCGTTTCGCCAACGGCCAGCGTCGTGGGAACGGAGATAGAGGCCACGTTGATCATTTTCGGTAGGTCTGGCGTAGTACAGGTCGCCTTCGCATGCGGCATAAATAACGCGGCGGTTCCCAGAACCAGTAAGAAAAAGCACTGTTTAATCATTTGCATAATCGTTAGCCTGAACGGTGGATCAGTGACACTGCGCGGCAGCGTTAATGATGCTGGTTTTCTCTTTCTCATCCGTTAGCGCATAGTCAGCGACGCAGTGCTCGTTCGCCCCCTGTCCCCAGGAAACGTTGAGATGCCCTTGCTGCGGCAGACCAGAGAGGTAGGTCTGGCCGTCATTCCCGACAATAAATTCGCTGTCCTTATCCTCGGTGGTGACCGTTGCGCCGAAGGGCAGCGGTTTACCCTTTTGCGTAAGCGTCATCAGGACGCGGTTACCCACGCGGGTGTTAAAGCTGGCGCGCACCACGGCCCCGCGGGTTGGCGTCACGATCTGCGCCGCGTGGGTGACGTCGGCGTTGTCCGGTAGCGTTTCGGTATCCAGCGCGATGGTGTTGTGGCGATACGCGGTAACAAACGGCACGACGGTGTAGCCGCGGAAGTCGGTCTCGACGCCCGTCTGGTTCGTGATATGGGTTCCGTGCGTGCCCGGCGCTTTCACCAGCGCGATGGTGTCACCGAGCGGCTGGCTCAGGGTTATTCCGTTCGCATGGGCAACCACGCCGCCCTGCAAACCGACGTTCACGGTCTGCTGATATTTATCCTGACTGACGCCTGCGCTCACTTCACCATAGGTCGCTTTATAATCGGCGTTGATGCTGGTGGAGTTACCGCTGCCGGTGCTGCTCAGCCCTTCCTGGATGTTCCAGTTCAGGTTGTCCTCTTTCAGCGCCGTGCCGTTCAGGCCGATGTTCTGCGTCGTGCCGTCTTTGGTGTTGTTCAGGTTGTAGGTGGCCCAGGTGTTATGCATCCAGCGGTCCAGCGGCACCGAGACGCTCAGCGAGAACTGGTTGTCATTTGTCACCTCGTTACCGTCTTCATCGCTGTCCTGGGTGTTTTTGTTCATGCTGTAGCTGAGGCTGTAGCTCACCCCGTGCCAGCTATTGTTGTAGCTGACGCTCATCGAGGTCATGTTCTGGCTCTGACTCCAGTACGTCTCTTTCACCATGC
The DNA here is from genome assembly GCF_000612205.1 of Enterobacter sp. 5-4. Classification (NCBI taxonomy): domain Bacteria; kingdom Pseudomonadati; phylum Pseudomonadota; class Gammaproteobacteria; order Enterobacterales; family Enterobacteriaceae; genus Enterobacter; species Enterobacter sp. 5-4. The sequence continues at coordinate 82,051 of NZ_JFHW01000026.1, forward strand.
TCAGGGTGACGGATCCCCAGCCTTCCGGCAGCGTCTGGTCGATGGTGGCTTCGGTTCGGGCGCGGCGCTGCTGCGGTGCAGACCAGTCGTCGGAGCGGGTATATGACTCCATGGTGTCTTCAAGGGTGTAAAACCCTTTGCTGTTGTAGCGATAGCCGGCCAGGGAGAAGTTGGTGCCTGACCGGGCGATGTCTTTGCTATAGCGCACGCGCCACGACTGGCCTTTGCTGGCCTGCTGTTTTTTCAACAGGGCCTTTGCGCGGGTCACGTCAATGGAAAAGGCGCCTAAATCGCCCATGTTTTTCCCGACGCCAGCCGCCTGAGACTGGTAATGGCTGCTCTGCTGCACGCCACCGTAGGCGGTGAAACCGTAGGGTAAACCGTAGATGGCGCTGCCCTGGGCAAACGGGGTCTTCTCGACGTCGTTGTCATAAGAACGGTAGCGTCCGGCAGTCACGCTGTAGCGCAGATTTTTTTCACGCTGCAATACCGGCACGGAGGCAAACGGCACGACGAAATGGCTTTCGCTGCCGTCGGTCTCTTTCACGGTGACCTGGAGATCGCCGCTGCTGCCGGTGGGGTAGAGATCGTTAATTTCGAACGCGCCGGGGGCGACCGTATTCTGATAAATGATGTAACCGTTCTGGCGTACCACCACCTGCGCGTTACTGTGGGCGGTGCCGCGAATAATGGGGGCATAGCCTTTTTCACTGTCCGGCAGCATGTCGTTATCGGATTTCAGCTCCACGCCGGTGTAGGGTACGCTGTCAAAAACGTCGGAAGGCGAGGAACTCTGGCCGACGGTGAGGTCGCTTTTCATCGCCACCATATCGCGTTGCGCGTAGGTATATACGGAGGTGAATTTTTGGTCCTCCTCGTTACCCGTGGTGCTGCGATTCCAGGTGGAATAGTTGCGAATGCGCCATGCGCCAATGTTCAAACCCGGACGCAGGTTAACGTACTGGCTGCTGTTATCCTGTTCACCCGGCTGGCGCGCATGGCTTTGGCTGGCATTTGCACTGTAGTTAAGCAGGCCCGCGTTAATTCCTTCGTCAAACTCTTTTGGGTCAATGTAGCCGCGAGGCACCTGACCGAGCGCCGACTGGGGAATGCTCAGCAGCAGTTGCTGGTTGCGAACGCGGAAGGTCGCGGATGCCGCAGGGATGGCGTGTAAATCGGCGCACTGGCCTTTGGCTTTCAGCTGCGGATATTTTTGGGTCTTGATCCCGAGGCTTTTTAAATCGTCCACGGTAAAGCAAGGTTGCAGCGTGCTGTTGCCCTGATCGTCTTTCTGCAGCGTAAAGGTAACATCGCGGGTATCAATTTTATTATTATTGATAAACACCGTAACCTGATATTTACCCGGCGCCTGGCCTGGGCCTTTTTCATAGACGGATAAATCGGTTTTTCCCTGCTGGGGATTATCAATATCCAGCAGGGCAGGGTTAAAATAATCATCAGCCATAACCTGATGCGCAAAGATCGCCATTACCAGGCCAAAAAGAATGACCAGCAATGACGAAAATCGGCAGGTGAACGGCTTTTTATGGCTGTACATGATTATTTTATTACCGGGGAAAAGTATTAATGAACGGATTTCGACCAGGTATGGCTGATGCTGCCGTAATCAGTAATAATGGAATACGTCACGTTCGAGCCTCTGACATTACCCGGTATGGCAAAATGCGTTTCTGTTTTTGGAACGGCCCAGGTCGCTTTCGTCACTTTCTGACCATTCAGGGTGACCGCCTGGAAATTCATATAAAACGGCGTGGGGTTATTCACCACCAGCTCGTTACCTTCGCGACGCCATTCAAGCTTATCGGCCACGTCTTCTGGTCTGCCTTTTACCGCAGACGGGCGATACAGCAATTTAATACGGGTATTAATCGCAATTTGCAGCGTATTCACGCCTTCCACCTGCTTTGAGGAAGGGATCGCTTTAATATTCAACCAGTACAGGGATTCCCTGTCTTCAGGCAAATTTCCGCCCGTGCGTACCACGCGCAGAACGTTATCTTCTTTGGCATCCAGACGGAAAAGCGGCGGGGTGATGAGGAACGGGGCTTTGGCCAGGTTTTTACCGCCGGAATCAACCCAGGACTGCACCAGATAATCCGTCGCATCTGGATTTGAAAGACCAAGAGATGATTCCTTTTTATCTCCCTGGTAGACCAGACGGGTGCCATTAATAATGACGCCCGCATGTGCAGTGGCGGCTACCAGTAAAAGCGTGCTCAGTAAATAACCGTGGCGCATACAGATTTCTCAATAAATAGATGAGATATTAATGCCCGCAAAAGCATTAATATCTCAGGATTGATAAGATCAGTTATAAATAACGGTGAAGGTCGATACAGAGTTAGCAGGGCCTGCGGTGATCGCAGCGCCGGTTTGGATATAACGGGCACCAAATTCCAGATCGTTAACCGCCGTACCGGAGGTTAATTGATACTGCTGCGATGGCGTATACAGGCTGACAGGCTGCTCTGAGGCATCAACCAGCTGAATTGCCACACCGGTCGCCGCATCGCTATCTGGCGTTAAGGCCAGCGTAGCGTTGTTATTCGCATCTGGCGTACCGCCGAAATTAATGGCTGCGGAGGTGACCGTGTCAGGACAATTCGTTAACTGAATATCAAACTTCGTTAATGTGCTGGTAGAGCCAGCACCGGTAAATACCGTTTTAGACACTTTTCCCAGCTGAACATTTAATGGATTACTTAATCCATTCACGACCTGACAAGCAGAATCGATAATTTCACCGGTGAAATTGATCTGACCTTCACCGTTTGTTGCCGCAAACGTGGATGCAGAACATCCCACCGCTGCGGCGATGATTAAACCTAAAGCAACCTTGTTCATAACAAATCCTGATATGTTTCTGGTGAGAGCGTTGCCTGGACGTTTTCACCGTTGACCCTTAATGACTTTCCACTGGTTATTTAAACAAATAATGGTGCATTAAGAATCTTCTGCTGGAATCACAAATAATTGAAATAATGCTTGAGTTTCATTTTTATCCTTAAAAACAGAACGTTGATGATGTAGAAAAAAACTAACGTCCGAACGTTTAACAGGGCTATATTGTTACCAGAAGGATATTTTCAGGAGAGATGTCGTGGATTATCGCAAGATTATCAAAGAGGTAGGCAGGGGCAAAAACCACGCCCGCGATCTGGACCATGAAACTGCTCGCGCCCTGTATACTCGAATGCTCGATGGCGAGGTACCTGACCTGGAGATGGGCGGCATCCTGATTGCGCTGCGTATCAAAGGCGAAGGCGAAGCGGAGATGCGCGGTTTTTACGAGGCGATGCAGGCGCAAACGCTGCGCCTGACGCCGCCGGTGGCAAAACCGATGCCGATTGTCATCCCGAGCTATAACGGCGCGCGCAAGCAGGCAAACCTCACTCCGCTGCTGGCGATCTTATTGCATAAGCTGGGGTTCCCGGTGGTGGTTCACGGGGTCAGCGAAGATCCCACCCGCGTGTTGACGGAGACCATTTTCGGCATGTTGGGGATTGAGCCAACGCGTCATGCAGGACAGGCGCAGGCGAAGCTGGATGGCCATCAGCCGGTTTACATCCCCGTCGGAGCCCTGTGCCCGCCGCTGGAAAAGCAGCTGGATATGCGCTGGCGGATGGGCGTGCGCAACAGCGCCCACACCCTGGCGAAGCTGGCGACGCCGTTTGCAGAAGATGCCGCATTGCGCCTTTCCAGCGTATCGCACCCGGAATACGTGGGGCGTGTCGGGAAATTTTTTGAGGAGATTGGCGGCAGGGCGCTGCTGATGCACGGTACAGAAGGTGAGGTGTATGCCAATCCACTCCGCTGCCCTCAGCTGATGCTGATCGATTCTGCCGGTACGCGCGCTGTTCTGGCGCGCGGGGAAGAGAATACGGACGTCATTCTCCCTGAAGCGAAAGACCCGCACACCACCGCGCACTGGATTGAACAGTGCCTCGCCGGAAGCGTGCCTGTGCCGCAGTCCATTAAGCTGCAGATGGCCTGCTGCCTGCTGGCAACCGGGGAAGTTGATACGGTCGAGGCCGGTCTCAAACGCGTGGACGCGGCGTTTTAGGCAAAAAAAAAGCCCGTCCAGTGGCGGACGGGCAAGCAAGGGTAACAAACAACAGGGTCAATGAGGGTTGGAGCAGCTCACCAGAGGGTTTGGCGAGGGGACAGCATTCATTCAGGCGATTATTTGTAGATAACCGCGGTACCGCTCAGCTTGTTATTGCCGTTAGCGGAGGTAATGGTGTATCCGCTTGCACCGGCAGCAGCCGCTTTCTCAGCCAGTTTGGCTTCCAGACCGTCTAGGGTGGTCGCGCCATCAGCACTCACCACACCAACTTTGTTCATGTTCTGTGCCTGAGCAGAAGAGACTGGCTCAACGGCGAAAGCGCCGAAAGACAGAGCGGACAGGGCAACAGCAGCTACAGCATATTTGATGGGTTTCATAAGTAATCTCTCGCAGGTGTTTCTGTTAAGGGGACAATGTTCCGTCGATGTGATGAGTATCACGTTTTTTCTTGAGAGATAAAATCGAAGAGAATTGACGTGGTCAATCAAAAAAATTGAATGACAAATAACTTATTGATTACTAATAAATTCAAAGTGGCGCTTTACACTTCTTGTGGATGCGCTTTACAGAACAAAAATGAAGGGCACATTTTGCTACGCGGTTCGCTAAAAATCGTGAGCGTAAAGGTAAGCGCCCCGGCGGTTAACTTAGGTAAAGGAAAGTCAACGTAACTGGCTGTCTTTCGAACCTCTGCGATTATAACCTGAATGTGAAGCATTTTTTGAATCTTTATTCTGCTGGCAGGTGATGCATAACCTTACCCCTGGAATGGCTTTTCGCCGCGCCTCCGGGATCGGCTCTCCACACTCTTCGCACTCCTCCAGGCTTTCGCCGCGTGGGATTTCACCGCGAGCGCGCGCAACCGCATCTTCAATCGTACTGTTGATCTGTTCGTTTACGGCGTCATCATTCGCCCAACCGGAAGCCATAGCATCCTCCTGAAATGGTGTTATGCCCTGCTTTTAATGTGGGGTTAAAAAATGAACAATCAAGGCGAGGAAGAGAGCAAACTGCATCTGGCAGGCAGATGCAGTCATGGGGTGGGGCAGATTATTTATAGATGGTCGCTGTGCCGTACATATGGTTATCTCCGCCAGCGGAATTCACCACGAAGCCTTTTGCACCTTCCTGGCGGGCTTTTTCCGCCAGTTTATTCTGCAGATCGTCCAGGTTACTTGCGCGGCTTACGGAGACGGTGCCTGCAGGCTGAAGCTGGCTGGTGTCGGTACTCTGGGTCAGCGACTGAACGGCCATCGCAGAAAACGACGCGGTCGTCAGGGCGGCGGCGATAACAACAAGGGTCAGGTACTTTTTCATAATCACATCCTCATGAGGAAACAACAGGTGATTCCCCTTAAGTTTAGAAGCCTGACGAGTGTGACTTAGCGCAAATATTTGATGATGATCTGCTTATTTTTTGAACGATAAAAGTTGACATTACGCTGACAGATCATAGACATAAAGGTGTTTGATTTATGGCGGCTTTTTAAGCGCCGCAGAGAAAGATTTACCGTTGGGCCAGCAAAGGGTATCTTACGCCGCTGTTTAAAGGAGAACGCCATGACTTCCCAAAAGCCGGGATTGCACCCACGAAACCGCCACCGCAGCCGCTACGACATGAATGCGTTATGCCTGAGCTGCCCGCCGCTGCAGGACTATATTGTCCAGACCCCCGCGGGTGAACCTTCGGTCAACTTTGCTGACCCCCAGGCGGTTAAAATGTTGAACAAAGCGCTGCTCGCACATTACTACGGTGTGGCGAACTGGGATATTCCGGAAGGCTTTCTCTGTCCACCCGTTCCGGGCCGCGCGGATTACATTCATCACCTTGCCGATCTTCTGGCTGAAGACCGTGATGGCATTATTCCTCAGCAGGCGACCGTGCTGGATATCGGCACCGGGGCGAACCTGATTTACCCGCTGATCGGCGCGCATGAGTATCACTGGCGCTTTACCGGAAGCGAAATCGGTGCCGAGGCCTTCGCCAGCGCCCAGGCGATTATCAACGCGAACCCGGGATTAAGCCGCGCCATTCGCCTGCGTCGTCAGAAAGAGGCCGCCTCAATCTTCAACGGCATTATTCATAAAAATGAAACCTATGACGCCACGATGTGCAACCCGCCGTTCCACGATTCGGCGGCAGCGGCCCGCGCGGGCAGCGAGCGCAAGCGCCGCAACCTGGGTCAGGCTGAAGACGCCGCGCTGAACTTCGGCGGTCAGCAGCAGGAGCTGTGGTGTGAAGGCGGCGAGGTGGCCTTTATCCTGCGCATGATTGCGGAAAGCAAACAGTTTGGCCGTCAGGTGAAGTGGTTTACGACGCTGGTTTCACGCGGTGATAACCTGCCGCCACTTTACCGCGCGCTCACCGAAGCGGGCGCGGTGAAAGTGGTGAAAAAAGAGATGGCGCAGGGCCAGAAGCAAAGCCGCTTTATCGCCTGGTCATTTATGGACGATAACAAACGTCGCAAATAGCGCTGCGCCGCAGGCCGGGTCAGGCGAAGCCCCCATCCGGCAACCCGGCTACAGCGTCGGCTCCTGCGGAGGGAGCGGCGCTGCGGGCGGCGGCAGGACCTGATACGTCTGTACCGGCATCCGCACGTTCGCCAGATCGAAGTGCTTTTTCACCATGCTGTCGAGCGCAAAGCGCACCGTCCACTGCTTCAGCGGCTGGGTGGTGAACGACACGCGCAGGGTAAAGGCCGTGTTCGTCAGCCCGACAATGCCGGCAAATGACGGCTCGCCAATCACCAGCCCGCGAATATCCTCCATCTGCATCAGCTCTTCTACCGCATCGCGCAGCGCCTGCTTCGCTTTATCGGCATCCTCATGACGGTCCACATCGTAGTTCGCCACCACGGAACCAATGCCGCGCACAAAGTTGGCAAAGGTGGTGATCGAAGACCAGGGGATGATGTGGTACGCCCCGGTATCCTGACGCACGCCCACCGAGCGAATCGACATCCGCTCCACCGTGCCGGTCAGCGGCCCGATGGTCACCAGATCGCCCGTGTTCATCCCGTTCTCAAACTGGATAAAGATGCCGGTAATAATATCCTTCACCAGCGTTTGCGACCCGAAGGAGATCGCCAGCCCCAGGGCACCTGCACCGGCCAGCAGCGGGGCGATATTCACCCCGATTTCTGACAGCACAATCATGATGGTGATGGTACTGATGATGACCGCCAGCGCGTTGCGGAACAGCGTCAGCAATGTGCGGGCCCGCGCGCTGGGCAGGGGCCTGCCGTGAATATCTGACACCAGACGGTTCTCGATGAGGCTCGCCAGCAGCGTCCAGCCGACGGCAGAGAAGAACAAAATCAGCGCGATGCGAATCAGAATGTCGACCGTTTTTTCACCTGCGCCGTTGTGCAGCCAGTTCCAGAAATCAAACAGGCTCCACGCGTTAAGGAGCAGCATGATCGCCACGCAGACGGTGAGAATGCGCGCCACCTTGAGGGATACCGACATCCAGCCGTTCACCCGTTTTTGCAGCTCCGGGTAATTACGCTGTACCTGCGGCGACAGGGTGATGGTTTTCGAGATCCAGCGCGACAGCAGCCCCGAGACAAATGCCGCGATGCCGATAATGGCCAGGCTTTTGAATGTTGCCCCCATCATAAATTTCAGGCTGTTTCCCGGGTCGAACAGCGAGAAGAAGCACAATACGATGAAGTAGGCGCTTGCCAGCCAGTGCCACACCAGGGCGAATGCGCGAATAAACAGGCTGAAGAACGAGAGGGAACGATCGGCCAGATGCAGCAGGCTCTCGGTGATGGTCTTTTTATTGTGGAAGATAAGGTACAGCGACCAGACGGTAATGCAGAGCATGATAATGACGTTTGCCAGCGCGCCAAACTGGACGTTCACCTGGTTGGAGATGATCGGCACGGCAACCAGCAGACCGTAGCCAATCAGCCCGCTGAGCACGCTCAGGCGCAGCGCCCAGTATGTTGCGCTCTCGTCCCGAATGGAGAAGGGACGCAGCGCCGGCACGTGAGGGCAAAAGAGTAACCGCAGCAGCGCCTTGAAGAACTCAATCAGGGCAAAGGCATTCAGGAAAAGCGACTGCTGGAAGGCGATGGTTTTGTTGCCCGCGTTCAGCCTGTCGGCCAGCATCTGGCCTAAGAACAGCGTCAGCGCCAGCAGCAGTAAATCGATGATAAACGCTGAGGCGATCATCAGCGGCAGGTGCAGCCAGCTGCTTTTCTGCTGATTCTTTCTGCGTCCCCATTGCCCCATTTTGCGGTACAGCGGCCACGCGCACAGGCGCACCAGCCAGTAAAAAAGGAAGACTGCACCGGCCAGCATCAGGAACTGCATGGCGGCGGCGGTAAACGTTTGTGGGTTAAACGGCTTATGCGGTGAGCCAATCAGGTTGCGGTAGAGCTGGGCAAAGCGCGAGGAGAGCGCTTCCCCATAGTGGCGGCTCACGTCGGTGACATTTTCCAGCACCGTTTTTTGCTCCTCCTCCTGCGGAGGGGTGAGGGTCGGAACGGTTTCCTGGGGCGGCGTGGCGGCGGCTTTGCGCAACTGCTCGATTAATTCCTTTCGGGAGGTGTCGTTCTCAAGAACATCGGCAAGCGCGCCGTAAGCCGCTTTCTTCTGTTCAACATCCGGTTCCGGCGGGGGCGTACTTTGCTGGCTGGCGGTTGTTCCGGTGGTCACACCGGGGATCGCGACGGCGAACGATGGCGCACTAAACAGGCTAATCAACAGCAACAGGATCCACGGCACGGCGTCCTCCGGTGAAAATGTCGAACAAAATGATAAGTATAGAAGTCGGGACGCGGAGGGGGATTTTTGGGAACAATCTGGCGTAAAAAAGCCGGGCAGGCCCGGCTTAGCGTAACGCGAGGGATCAGGAGACGTGCTGCAGGAACTCCTGCAAACGCGGGCTCGGCGGATTCGCAATCAACTCCTGCGGGTTACCGTCTTCCGCGATACGGCCTTTATCAATGAAGATAAGGCGGGACGCCACTTTCTCCGCGAAGCCGATTTCGTGGGTCACGATAACCATCGTCATCCCTTCTTCCGCCAGATCCTGCATGACCTTCAGCACCTCGTGACGCAGCTCCGGGTCGAGTGCGGACGTAGGCTCATCAAACAGCATCAGCTTCGGTTTGACCGCCAGCGCACGGGCAATCGCCACGCGCTGCTGTTGACCACCGGACAGCTCGGAAGGGTAATGATGGGCGCGTTCTGCGAGGCCGACCTTCGCCAGCAGATCTTTCGCCAGCGCTTCTGCCGCCGCTTTGTTGGCACCGCGCACGCGCAGCGGGCCAAACATCACGTTCTCCAGCGCCGTCAGGTGCGGGAAAAGGTAGAACTGCTGGAACACCATGCCCGCTTCCTGACGAATCAGACGGTCATCCACTTTCGGGTCATTCACCTTCAGACCGTCGACAATCAGGTCGCCGCTGGTGATCTCTTCCAGCTTGTTGATGCAGCGCAGCAGGGTCGACTTACCGGAGCCGGATGGCCCGATAATCACCACCACTTCACCCTGTTTGATGTTCAGATCGATATTGTGCAGCACCTGGGTTGGGCCAAAGTGCTTGGAAACGTTTTTAAATTCAATCACAGGATTTTCATCCTTCTTTCAAGACGACGCAGAACGAAGCTCAGAACCAGAGTAATGATCAGGTAGACAACGGCCACCGCACTCCAGATTTCCAGCGCGCGGAAGTTGCCAGCAATGATCTCCTGCCCCTGACGGGTCAGTTCGGCCACGCCGATAACAATGAACAGCGACGTATCTTTAATGCTGATGATCCACTGGTTGCCCAGCGGTGGCAGCATGCGACGCAGCGCCAGCGGCAGGATAACGTGGCGGATCGTTTCGCGACGTGAAAGGCCTAATGCCAGACCGGCTTCACTGAACCCTTTATGAATCGACAGCACCGCACCGCGGGTAATTTCCGCAATGTAGGCGCCCGAGTTGATCATAATGGTGACGACGGCGGCGCTGAACGGGTCGATGCGCAGGTCGGTGAATGCCATAGGCAGGGCGAAGTAGATGAACATGACCTGCACGACAATGGGGGTGCCGCGGATCACTTCGATGAAAACCAGTGCGATGTGGTTTGCAATCCAGCCACCGTAGGTGCGGGCGAAACCGGCGACAAGACCGATAATCAACCCGCCAACCAGACCCAGGACCGAAATCCACAGGGTCATTTTAGCGCCTTCAAGCAAGAGTGGAATGGCAGGCCAGATGGCGCTCCAGTCAAACTGCATGATGTATTCCTGTATACCGTGGTGAAAAACGAAAAACGTAGGCCCGGTAAGCGGCAGCGCCACCGGGCGTTACAAACCTGAATTCAGGTGAAATTATTTAGGCTCGGTACCGAACCATTTTTTGTAGATTTCGTTATAGGTGCCGTTCTCTTTCAGCGTTTTCAGCGCGCCGTTAACTTTCGTGCGCAGGTCGTCGCTGCCTTTCGGGAAGGCGATACCGTACTGCTGAGCTTCCACAGATTCGCCCACAGATTTGAACTTGCCGTTGCCCGCGGTTTTGATGAAGTACAGGATGTTTGGCGTGTCGTGCAGCACTGCGTCAGCGCGGCCGGTACCCAGCTCCATGTACGCATTGTCGATATTCGGGAACTGGCGCAGGTCTTTGGTTTTGATATTCGCTTTCGCGTAATCAACTGACCCGGTGCCGCTCTTCACTGCCACCACTTTGCCGTCGAGATCTTTCACGCTTTTTACGTCGTTATTATCGGCTTTGACCATCACCAGCAGGCCGCTTTTGTAGTAGCCGTCAGAGAAGTCGATCGCTTTTTTACGCTCGTCGGTAATGGTGATACCCGCCAGCGCCAGATCAACGTTCTTGGTTTGCAGCGCCGGGATGATGCCGCTGAAGTCCATCGGCTTCAGGGTGTAATCCAGCTTGAGTTCTTTTGCGACTGCGGCCCACAGATCCACATCAAAACCAACGTATTTATCACCCTGTTTGAATTCAAACGGAACGAACGCCGTGTCGGTCGCCACAACCAGTTTGTCGGCAGCCTGAGAGGACACCGCAAAAGCCAGGGTAAGTGCAGCCAGTGAAACTTTTAATACAGACTTCATAGCATTTCCTTTTATATCCACGGGGCGATCCCCTGCGAGAACTGATGGCACAATGAAAAAATCGTGCCAACTTTACAAGCTGTTGTTTTGCAAAGGGGATGATGTCATGCATTGCACAATAAATGGGGCAATGAGGTTTTATTGCACCAAAGTGGAGCACTGTTTTGGTGCGCGTCGTTTGGCTCAACTGACAGGGAGATATTTAGCGTAAATTCTGACGAAAAAACAATCTTCCGTTAACGGTTGTGTGAGGTGATTATTACAATTTCTTCACTTTTGCACGTTCTCAGGCAAAAAACGTGCACCATAGATGTGCAAAACCCTCACCGGAAGGCGAGGGTTTGATAGAAAATTCGTATGAATTATTCGATGTTAGATTCGATGAACCACAGGAACTGATCCAGATCGCGGGACGCGGCGGTGAAGATATCTGCGGTATCTTCGTCTTTCGCTTCGCTAATCGCTTTGCGCACATCGTTCGCCACAATCGCGTAGCGGTCCGCCAGCTCTTTCAGGTGATCCTGAACGGTGTGGATATCCAGCGGATAGCTTTTCAGCGGGGTTTTGCTGTTGATCACCTGTGTGGTACCCAGCGCCACGCCGCCTAACTGAACGGCACGTTCAGCCATCGTATCGAGGTGGGTAACCAGTGCTGTGCGGAAGCCATCCAGCATTTCATGAACGGCAATAAAGTTTGCACCGCGCATATTCCAGTGGGCCTGTTTGGTGATTAGCGAAAGATCGATGAACTGGATCACCTGGCGATTCAGCAACTCAATGGTCGCTTTTTTGTCGCTGTCCGATACATCGTTACGGGTATAAAGCAGATTAGACGCTTTCGTTTTCACCAGTTTAGCGGTACTCATAATCTCATATCCTCTTGATGTTTATGTCCCAGGTAATTACGGAACTAAGTATAGCACCGGATTTTTTCTCTGCGGTTTGGCTGTGCCTATTGGTTTAATAGCGAGAAGGAGGTTGAGAATTTAATTTATTGAAAATGTTGAATAATTTTTAAATTGATACAGATCAATCTTAATTGCTGAATGAGGAAGTCCGCGCAGAGGGATATTTAGCTGGCAGGAATCAGAGTGTAAGAAATTATAACGACTGTCTTTTTGGCCTTTATTCTGCATGGCGTGGAAGCCATGCAGAATATATGGCCTTAGTTGATATCCACTTTCTCAACTTTAGGTTCGGGGCGCATGGTGAGCGTCGATCCCATTGATGCCGCGATAATCGAGCAGAGCGCCAGCGTCTGGGTCAATGTCAGGGTTTCACCGAGAAACACCATCCCGGAAATGGCTGCAAGCGCAGGCTCCATGCTCATCAGGGTGCCAAATATGCGCGTCGGCAGACGCGTAAGGGCAATCATCTCCAGAGAGTAGGGGAGTGCGGTAGAGAGAATCGCAACCGCCAACCCGATGGGCATGACGGACCATTGCCAGATCGATTCTGTCGCCTGCGCCATGCCGATGGGCACAAACACGATGGCCGCAATCAGGGAACCCAGCGCCACCGTTGCCGGTCCGTGCTCTTCCCCTGCGCGCTGGCCGGTGAGGATATAGACAGCCCAGCAGGCACCTGCGCCCAGCGCCAGCGCTGCGCCCGTCAGGTCAATCTCAGAAACGCTTTGGCCCAGCGGCAGCAGGAACCATAAGCCCAGTACGGCCAACACGACCCAGATAAAATCGACCGGACGTCGGGAGGAGAACAGCGCCACCGCCAGCGGGCCGGTAAACTCCAGCGCGACGGCAATACCCAGCGGTATCGTCTGGATGGAGAGATAGAACAGGTAGTTCATCGCCCCCAGGGAGAGTCCATAAAACAGCAGCGGTAAACGCTGCTCCTTTTTAAAGCGCAGTCGCCACGGTTTAAAAATGACCACCAGTATCGCCGTGCCCAGAACAATACGCAGGGCGGTCACCCCTGGCGCGCCAACCAGTGGAAAAAGCGATTTTGCCAGCGAGGCGCCGCTTTGAATGGACAACATGGCAATGAGTATGACTGCAACCGGCAACCAGACCGACGACGTGCGGGATAACCCAGGCATCCTTTCTCCTGTCAGCTTATGTCAAATGAGGTAAAGGTTGCAGTGTAAAGGAAATATGCGGCGACGGTTGAGGCGCTGTTGAAAAAAAAGCAGGTGAAATCCGTAAAATGGATAAGCGCTGGTGGATTTATCGCCTGTCAGATTAGGAATAATCTGGATGAATGTAACGGCGCAGACGCGCACTATGCGCATTTAGTAGTGAAAATTGCATGTGATTTGAAAGAGATAGCTTACGCTGGAAACGTTCTGTTACAGGAAAGGCTTCATTAGACATCACGAATCACAAAGAGTTTCGCAAATTTTTTTGATATATTTAAAACTTACGGACTTACTTGGATCACATTTGAGGTGGTTATGAAAAAAATTGCATGTCTTTCAGCACTGGCCGCTGTACTGGCTGTTTCCGCAGGTACCGCTGTAGCTGCTACTTCTACTGTTACTGGTGGTTACGCTCAGAGCGACTATCAGGGCGTGATGAACAAAGCTAACGGTTTCAACCTGAAGTATCGTTACGAGCAGGATAACAACCCACTGGGCGTGATCGGTTCTTTCACCTACACCGAGAAAGATCGTTCTGAAAACGGCGCATACAACAAAGGCCAGTACTACGGTATCACTGCTGGTCCAGCTTACCGTCTGAACGACTGGGCAAGCATCTACGGTGTTGTAGGTGTTGGCTACGGTAAATTCCAGCAGACCGAAAACGAAGGTCTGAACCGCACTGCAAGCAACAGCGACTACGGCTTCTCCTATGGCGCAGGCCTGCAGTTCAACCCAATCCAGGACGTTGCTCTGGACTTCTCCTATGAGCAGAGCCGTATCCGCAACGTTGACGTTGGCACCTGGATCGCGGGCGTAGGTTACCGCTTCTAATCACTTCGGTGATTAAATAAAAAATCCGCCCACTGTGGCGGATTTTTTTTGTCGAAGATAAAAGCAAAACGGCAACCTGAGGTTGCCGTTTTGAGTGTTGGTTCCCTCTCCCCGTGGGAGAGGGCATCGGTCCGCACGAGACGGCAATTACTTATTCTTAATATCAAAAATATCCGTACCCAGATGGTTGTAGTCAACTTTCTGTAACTTGAAGTTGGTAACGTATACTGGGGGAGCTTTCTTGTTAGAGACAAACGGATAAACATTTTTTATCTGCCCGGCGGTAATCCCCGTCCACTGCGAGAAAAACTGCAGGAAATCATTTGCTGAACGGCGTGCTTTAATGACGCGATGCGTTTTATCGTCACTCGACAGCACCATAAACGGCACCTGGAAGTTCTGCTGGAACTTGTCATCGTGCGCCAGATACTGCACCTCTTTACCGCGCTCTTTAAACGCCAGCCCGTGATCCGAGAAATAGACCATGGAGAAGCTGTCGCCCGTATTGCGCAACTGATCGTACAGCTTGCTCAGCAGGTCGTCGGTTTGCGTCATGGTGTAGAGATAGCAGGAGGTCTCTTTGGACTGCACAAACTCCGCGTACTTTCCGCCTGTCCGATCGCAGGCCTGTGGGTGCGACCCCATGAGGTGCAGGACGATCAGCTGCGGCTGGGTGCGCGGGGTGGCGAAGACCTGCGCCGTCATTTTCAGCAGCGCTTCGTCTTTAGTGTTTTTGTCAGCTTCAAAGTCGCCATTTTTCAGGAACTGCACTTCGTCAGCCCGCTTGGCGATGCTGGCAATCGCCGTATCGTATTCGCCAATTTGCCCCTGATTAGAGAACCACCACGTCTGAAAACCCGCGCGGTTTGCCAGGGTGACGAAATTATCCTGATACTGCGGTTTGCCATCCACCACCCGGTTAAGGGTCAGACCGAGTGATTTCTGCGTCGAGCCGCTGGCCGCGACATAATCGGTAAACAGGGTGCCTTTGACCGAACTCGCAAACGGGGTGTTATCCCAGTGGCCGCCAAACGCGCCCATTGCATCGCGACGCGCGCTTTCACCAATCACCACTACATAGGTGTGATATTTCGGCTTCACGGCCAGCACGTTCCAGGTATCTTTCATATTGGAAAGCTCAGCCATGCGGGCCTGTTCGTCGAGAACCTCTTTATTGTTAACAACGACGTCTTTTACGAAGCGGAAAACCGGGTAGCCGATATTGGTGAGCCTGAGCTTACCGTCCCAGGGAATGTTCTGGATGGGGGCGACAAACGCCACGGCAACGCTGAACACCAGACAGAGTATGTCGATCTTACCCCAGGATTTTTTCTCGCCCGGCTGACGACGAATGGCGATAACGCCCAATGCGAAGATAAAGAGCCCGACCACGTAGCTGTACCACGGGAAGATCGTCAGGATCTCCGTCGACTCTTCCATATTGGTCGAGTGCAGCGCCAGAAGGGTATTAAAGTTTGGTGAGCCGTACGCCTGACCAAACGGGAAATAGAGCGCAGCAACCAGTGAACAGATGCCGATTAACGCTTTTTGCGCGCGCGGGGCGGCGCGCCATAGCACATGCAGAATGCAGGTGAAGGCCACCGCGTAGAGCAGACTAAAGGGATAACCCAGCGCAAAGTTAATCAGTAATGACTGCAAAAAGTAAAAACCCGTCCACGGGCTTAAGGCCCGGCTGCGGGTCACAACGGTATCTATCAGGGTTACATTCATAGGTCACTATCATGGATGAAAACGCCATGTGCTCACCCTGGCGTCAAGGGTCATAACCTGCCTGACAGTGCGTGGAGAGGGAATGAGGGTCCGCTTCAGCGAGCCGCAAATTGTGCAGGGCTGCAAGAAGATAGTGCGAGCGCTAAATAATATCAACAGTTGCTAAGCAGATGTTTTGCGAAGGGGATTGCAAATCCGTAAAAAAGATCGGGAATAAGGCGGCTGGGAGCCAGTTTAGAGCGAGATTGTGACGGGAAAATGAAGCGGCGTACCGCAACGCCGCTTAGTGGGAAGGTTTATCATCCTGATGCGGTTTGCCGTTAAACATATCGCACAGCATGTTCAGCAGCATTAAGCGCACTTTAAAGGGGGAGTGGGTAAACACGGTCATGCACCTCTTGAATTCGTTCATAAGACCTCCTGATTTTTGATCCCTTCGATCCGTGAAGGGTGACTGCATTACATACAGATATAGCACAGGCTATATTGTATAGCTATGGCTATTTCGTTAATTTTTTGTGCTTGTGGAGGGATGGTTTACAATGTGCGCTCTCGATACCGGGCGCTGGAAGCGTCACCCCACTGAGGAAGTACAATGAACCGTCGCGCAGGTAAGCCAACCATTAAAAAAACGACGCAACTGGTGAATGTTGAAGAGCATGTCGAAGGTTTTCGCCAGGTCCGTGAAGCGCACCGGCGTGAACTGATTGATGATTATGTTGAACTCATTTCCGATCTGATTCGTGAGGTCGGGGAAGCGCGTCAGGTCGATATGGCCGCCAGGCTGGGGGTATCGCAGCCAACTGTCGCAAAAATGTTAAAACGTCTCGCCTCCGTGGGCCTAATTGAAATGATCCCCTGGCGCGGGGTCTTTCTGACGCCGGAAGGGGAGAAACTCGCGCAGGAGAGCCGCGAGCGCCACCAGCTTGTCGAGAATTTTTTACTGGTGCTGGGCGTCAGCCCGGAGATTGCCCGCCGGGATGCGGAAGGCATGGAACACCACGTCAGCGAAGAGACGCTGGTGAAGTTTCGCGAATTTACCCTTAAATATGGTCCCTCCGCTGAATGAAAATCCCTGGACTGCAGGCCCTGGCACGCGATCGTTTCTTCCATCTCTTATTACTCATTGGCGCAGGGTTAAGCCTCTTTGTGCCGTTTGCGCCGCAGGCCTGGCCCGCTGCCATTGACTGGCGCACCATCATTACCCTGAGCGGCCTGATGATGCTCACCAAAGGGGTTGAGCTGAGCGGCTATTTTGACGTTCTGGGCCGTAAAATGGTGCGCCGCTTTGCCACCGAGCGCAGGTTGACCCTGTTTATGGTGTTTTCCGCCGCGGTGCTGTCGACGTTTCTGACCAACGACGTGGCG
This sequence comes from Enterobacter sp. 5-4, assembly GCF_000612205.1. Taxonomy (NCBI): domain Bacteria; kingdom Pseudomonadati; phylum Pseudomonadota; class Gammaproteobacteria; order Enterobacterales; family Enterobacteriaceae; genus Enterobacter; species Enterobacter sp. 5-4. The sequence goes on from NZ_JFHW01000026.1 coordinate 99,237, forward strand.
CTGTTTATCATCGTGCCCCTCACCCTCACGCTGCGTAAGCTTTGCGAGATCCCGGTAAGCCGGCTGATCATCTTCGAAGCGCTCGCCGTTAATGCCGGTTCTCTGTTAACGCCCATCGGTAACCCGCAAAATATCCTCCTCTGGGGCCGTTCCGGGCTATCGTTCGCCGCTTTTACCTGGCAGATGGCGCCGCTGGCGCTGGTGATGATGCTGTCGCTGCTGGCGGTCTGCTGGTTTGCCTTTCCGGATAAAAAACTGCAATACCACAGCGGCACCACGGGCCCGCAGTGGCAGCCGCGTCTGGTCTGGAGCTGCCTCGGGTTATATATCGTCTTTCTGTTCGCGCTGGAGCTGAAGTATGAGGTGGCGGGCGTGTTGCTTGTCGCCGCGGGCTTTGTCGTCCTCGCGCGACGCGTGCTGGTCAGCGTGGACTGGACGCTGCTGCTGGTCTTTATGGTGATGTTTATTGATGTGCATCTGCTTATTCAGCTTCCGGTGCTGCAAAACGTGCTCCACAGCGTCAGCACGCTGTCTCAGCCGGGACTGTGGCTGACGGCGATTGGCCTGTCGCAGTTTATCAGCAACGTGCCTTCCACCATTCTGCTGCTCAACTATGTTCCGCCGGACACGCTGCTGGCCTGGGCGGTGAATATCGGCGGGTTTGGGCTGCTGCCCGGCTCGCTGGCCAACCTGATTGCCCTGCGCATGGCCAACGATCGCCGCATCTGGTGGCGCTTCCATCTCTGGTCAATCCCGATGCTGGTTTGGGCCGCGGCGATCGGTTTCGGAATATTCCTTCTCATATAGTGCGCAATTTGTCAGTTTTTCCTGGCAAACGTATAGCAACGTCCTAGCTTTAGTGAACGGCATAGTGTGATGCCGCTCACTGACAGGACCGTTGCTGAACTATGGCTGAAGATCAAACTCCACCTGCTGACGAGCAGGACAAAAATAATAATGAGCGTAAGCGCCCGGGCAAAAAACCGTTAATTATCCTCGGCATTGTCGTGGTGGTGATGGTCGTCGTGGCGCTGGTCTGGTGGTTTTTAACCCGTAACGAAGAGACGACCGACGACGCCTTTACCGACGGCGACGTGGTGACGATTGCCCCGAAAACGGCAGGCTACGTCACCGAGCTGCGGGTGCGCGATAACCAGCGCGTGAAAAAAGGCGATCTGCTGGTGGTCATCGATCCGCGGGATACCACCGCGCAGCGCGATCAGGCCCAGGCCCAGCTTGGGCTGGCTATCGCGCAGCTGCACCAGGCCCAGGCGCAGCTCGCACTCTCCAAAGTGCAGTATCCCGCCCAGCGTGACGAAGCCAAAGCGCAGGTGCTGAAAGCGCAGGCCGATCTGGCGAACGCGCAGGCGGAGTATCGCCGCCAGCGCGGCGTCGATCCGCGGGCGACCACCCAGCAAAGTATTGATTCTGCGAATGCGCAACTGCGCAGCGCCCAGGCGGGTCTGGCCAGCGCTCAGGCGCAGCTGGAAGTGGCAGAGCAGGTCCAGCTGCAAATCCGCCAGCAGGAAACCAACGTTGAAGCGCGCGAGCGTCAGGTCGAACAGGCCAAAGCGCAGCTGGAAACGGCCAATCTGAACCTCTCTTACACCGAAGTTCGCGCCCCGTTCGACGGGTTTGTCACCAAACGCAACGTGCAGCCCGGTACGCTGGTGCAGGCGGGAACGGCGCTGTTCTCGCTGGTTTCGCCGAACGTGTGGGTGGTGGCGAATTTCAAAGAGTCCCAGCTTGAGCGCATGAAGCCCGGCGATAAGGTCACCGTGTCGGTCGACGCGTGGCCGGATATGGCGCTTGAGGGCCACGTTGACAGTATCCAGCAGGGCAGCGGCTCGCGCTTCTCCGCCTTCCCGGCTGAAAATGCCACCGGTAACTTTGTCAAAATTGTGCAGCGCGTGCCGGTGAAAATCGTGATTGATAAGGGGCTCGATCCGAACAAACCGCTGCCGCTGGGGCTGTCGGTCGCGCCGAAGGTGACGGTGGAATGACGGATCACAGCCACGACAGCTGGAAGCCCGCCAGCAATCCGTGGGCGGTGGCGATTGTCGTCACCCTGGCGGTGTTTATGGAGATCCTCGACACCACCATCGTCAACGTGGCGCTGCCCCACGTGGCGGGTTCACTCTCGTCCAGCTATGACGAATCCACCTGGGTATTAACCAGCTACCTGGTCGCGAACGGCATCGTGCTGCCCATCTCGGCGTTTCTGAGCCGGGTATTTGGCCGCAAGCAGTTCTTCCTGATCTGCATCGTCATGTTTACCGTCTGCTCGTTCCTCTGCGGCATCGCCACCGAGCTGTGGCAGATCATCCTGTTCCGCGTGATGCAGGGCTTTTTTGGCGGCGGGCTGCAGCCCACGCAGCAGTCGGTACTGCTCGACTACTTTAAGCCGGAGGACAGGGGCAAAGCGTTCGGCCTTTCCTCCATCGCGATTATCGTTGCACCGGTCCTCGGCCCGACGCTGGGGGGCTGGATCACCGACAACTACTCCTGGCGCTGGGTGTTCTTTATCAATATCCCGGTGGGGATTGTTACGGTGCTGGCGATCTACCAGCTGCTGGAAGATCCGCCGTGGGAGAGCAAATCTAAAGAGAAGCTGACCATCGACTGGACGGGGATCGGCCTGATCGCCTTAGGGCTTGGCTGCCTGCAGGTGATGCTTGACCGGGGAGAAGATGAGGACTGGTTCTACTCGAACTTTATCCGTACCTTCGCGGTGTTAACGCTAATCGGCATTATCGGTGCCATTTACTGGCTGGTGTATGCCAAAAAACCGGTGGTGGATCTGCACTGCATGAAGGACCGCAACTTTGCCATCTCCAGCCTGCTGATGGCGGGGATGGCGATGATTTTGTACGGCAGCTCGGTGGTGATCCCCCAGCTGGCGCAGCAGGATTTAGGCTATACCGCCACCTGGTCCGGGCTGGTGCTGTCGCCCGGGGCGGTGCTGATTGTATTAACGATCCCGCTGGTGCTAAAGCTGATGCCGGTGGTGCAGACGCGCTGGATTATTGCCTTTGGCTTTACCTGCCTGGCGGTGTCGTTCTTCTGGTCGCGCACGCTGACCCCGGATATCGACTTTGAAACCCTGGTGCTGTTCCGCAGCGCCCAGTCGCTGGGGCTGGGGTTCCTGTTTGTGCCCCTGACCACCATTGCCTTTATTTCGATTCCAAGACGGCTGAATGCCGACGCGGCGGCGCTGTTCACTATGTTCCGTAACGTCGCGGGCTCGGTCGGGATCTCGCTGTCGACGGCGGCCATCACCGAACGGTCTCAGGCGCATAGCGCGCACCTTGCGTACCACGCCTCGCCGTTTAACGAACAGTTTCAGCAGGCAATACGCGAAAGCGCCCAGGCGATCCAGAACTTCACGACCCAGGTGGGCGATCCCACCGGGATTGCCACCGGACGCCTGTACCAGACCATGATCGAGCAGTCGCGCTTTTTGGCCTACATCGACGTCTTCACCCTTCTGAGCGCCGTGGCCTTGCTATTGATTCCGTTTTGTTTGTTGCTCTCGCCGGTTAAGAGCGAGGGGAGTGCAGGAGCACATTGATGATACACAGACGTTTACACCCCCTGATGATAATGATGCTGCTGGCAGGCTGCGCCGTCGGGCCGGACTATCAGCCGCCCGCGCCGCCTGCCGTCACGCACTGGAACGATAAGGGCGACAGCGGGGTAAAATCGCAGACGACCTCCGCCGCGACCAACCCGCGCTGGTGGAAGACCTTCGGCTCGCCGCAGCTCGACAGCCTGGTGGAACGCGCCATCGCCGGGAACCTGACGCTGCAGCAGACGGTGCTGCGCATCGCCGGCGCGCGCGAGCAGATTAACCAGGCGGGCGGGGCGTTTTACCCGTCGGTGAACGGCAATCTGCAGGCGACGCGCCAGCAGCTCGGGCTGGAAGGGGAGCTGAAATCCCACGGGGTGTATGACCAGCTGGATAATGTCGATCCTGAGCTGCGGGGCGCGTTAGGACCGCTGACGCAGCCGATCAACCTCTATCAGGGCAGCTTCGACGCCCAGTGGGAAATCGACCTCTGGGGCAAGGTGCGCCGACAGGTGGAAGCCGCCGAGGCGCAGCAGAAAGCCGCTATCGAGCAGCGTAACGACGCGCTGGTGTCGCTGGAGGCGGAAGTGGCGCGCGCGTGGCTCCAGCTGCGCGGGGCGCAGAGTATTATCGCCACGCTGAACACCCAGATTAAAAGCGCGCAGCAAACGCTGGATCTGACCGAGAGCCGCCAGCGCGGCGGGCTGTCGCCGCAGATGGACGTGGAAAATGCGCGGGCACAGCTGGGTAACCTGGAGGCGCAGCTGCCGCAGTACCAGGCGCAAGCGCGGCAGGCGATGAATGGCCTGGCGATCCTCCTTGGCAAGCCGCCGGGGGCGCTGGATGCGGAGTTACAAAGCGTGCAGCCGATGCCCGCATTGCCGGATATCGTGCAAACCGGCATTCCGTCTACGCTCGCGCGACGCCGTCCGGACGTGCGCGAAGCGGAGGCGAATCTTCATGCCGCCACGGCGCAGATTGGCGTCTCGGTGGCCCAGCTGTTCCCGAGTTTTACCCTCTCCGGGCAGTTTGGCCTGCGCAACAGTGAAACCAACTGGCTGACCGACTGGAGCAGCCACTTCTACAGCTTTGGCCCGCAGGTCTCCATCCCCATCTTCCAGGGCGGTCGACTGGTTTCCAGCGTGAAGGTGGCGCGGGCGCAGCAGGGAGCCGCGGTGCTGGACTATCGTCAAACGGTGCTGACTGCGCTCGGCGATGTCGAAAATGCGCTGGTGAGCTATCGCACCGACCAGCAGCGTGAAGCGGGCCTGGCGAAAACCATTGATGCCCTGCAAAACGCCTTTGACCTGGCGAGCGACAGCTATCGGCAGGGGATCGCCAGCTTTATCGACGTGCTGGACGCCCAGCGACAGCTGGCGCAGGCCGAGCAGCAGCGCGCGCAGGCGCAGGTGCAAAGCGCACTCGATCTGGTGGCGCTCTACAAGGCGCTCGGCGGCGGCTGGGAGCCGTATCAGCAGGTGCAATTACCGGACTACAGCGTCTTTGGCGACGCCCCGCGCGGATAAATTTTCAGAGGATTGGGCAAGAAACGGACAGGAACGCCACATTCGCGATGGTTGAGGGGCGGGTATAACTAACAGACACCCAATCGACATGCGAGGAAAGCGTTATGCGTTATCAAAAACTGGGCAATACCGGACTGTTCGTTTCTGAACTCTGCCTCGGCACCATGACCTTCGGCGGTGAAGGCGGCATGTGGGGCAAGATTGGTCAGCTCCAGCAAAGCGAAGCAGAACAGCTGGTGGGCCGCGCGCTGGATGCCGGGATCAACTTTATCGACACCGCGGACGTTTACTCGGAAGGGCGTTCGGAGGCGATCGTCGGCCAGGCGCTGAAAAACCTGAAAATTCCGCGCGAGAACGTGGTAGTCGCCACTAAAGTATTTGGCGAAACGGGAACGGCAGGAGTGAACTCGCGCGGCAGCTCGCGCTATCACATCATCAGCAGCGTGAAGGAGAGCCTGCGCCGCCTGCAGCTCGATCATATCGATCTCTATCAGCTGCACGGCTTCGACCCGGCCACGCCGATTGAAGAGACGCTGTATGCGCTGGATAACCTGGTGCAGCACGGCCACGTGCGCTATATCGGCGTCTCGAACTGGGCGGCGTGGCAGATTGCCAAAGCGCTGGGTATTTCCGAGCGCCTCGGGCTGGCGCGCTTCGCTTCCCTCCAGGCGTATTACACCATCGCCGGACGCGATCTTGAGCGCGAGCTGGTGCCGATGATGCAGAGCGAAGGCGTCGGGCTGATGGTCTGGAGCCCGCTGGCGGGCGGCCTGTTGAGCGGAAAATATGGCCGCGACGGGCAGAGCGAAGCCGGTAGCCGCCGTCTGGAGTTTGACTTCCCGCCGGTGAACAAAGAGCGCGCCTTTGACTGCGTGGACGTGATGCGCGTGATTGCCGAAAGCAAGGGCGTCTCCGTCGCGCAAATCGCGCTGGCGTGGCTGCTGCATCAGAAAGCCGTCACCAGCGTCATCATTGGCGCGAAGCGCGTTGAGCAGTTGGACGACAACATTGCCGCCACCGGGATCCGCTTAAGCGAAGACGAGCTCAAACAGCTGGATGCGGTGAGCGCGCTGCCGCGCGAGTATCCCGGCTGGATGCTGGAGCGGCAGGGAGAGTATCGCCGTAATCAGCTCGCGCAACAGTAACTCTCCGCATCAGGTAATTTTTAAATTTGTTTGCCCATCGGTACAGAAATCGGCGAAAGCGGCTTATTTCACTGAGCACGCTTTTGCCGATTCAACGATGGGCTGTGGCGGGAATCAGCAACCGTCTTTGCAGGTTGCCGCTGGGTTTTGCTCAAGGATTCTTACCAGCAGGGCTCGGGGTTCTCTCACGACATCTGTTCCAACTGACAGTACTTTGCCGTCCCGCTCTGCTGAATACTTCGCGACAACATCACCGAATGCATTTCGCTGCAGGGCGACCTCTTGTCCTGCTTTGACCCTGTCGCCGGGTTTAACGAAAACTTCCGCAAACCCACCCGTGGTTGCTCGTATTGAACTGATCGCATTACCAATATACGTTTTATTGCTGCTGGCGCTTGCGCCGATTTTGCCTTCAATCACCTTGTAATGAATCAGTACATTGAGGGCACCCTCTACACCCCTGGCAATCATATCCTGCTGGTAAATCCTGGGCTCTCCCGTCTCGGCCGTTATCGCCGGGATACCATTTTGAATAAAGGTGGTTTCCATTGAGCCGGCTTCGCCGGGATCTTTCTTAATTTGATCGGCCGGAAAAAGTTCTGCAATCGTCCGGGCATCCGCATTGCGGTAGTCGGCATAAATGAACAGCGGATAAGCCGTTCCGGTAGACTGGGTGTGATAGTCAATCGCCAGGTCGACATTTCCTTTGTAAACCTTATTCCACATCATCCATGCCTGACGCTCGGCAGGGTTACCCGTTTCTTTTCCTGGATGCACGCGGTTGTAGTCGATCGTCTCACCCCCATCGGTTGAAACGGACCATGTCCGGGAGATCCTTTCAAGTCCAGAACGGTTTGGACCTATAATGCCAATAACGCTGCCGTTCATTTTTGCGGGGTCCAGTTGTTCCATCACTTTTTGTACGATGCGCACTCCGTTTAGCTCATCGCCATGGACGCCCGCCTGCAGAAGGACTTTCTTCCCGTCCGTTTTGCCTTTTGCCACCATGATGGGGACATACCAGCGCTGTCCTGTTCCTGTCTCAACCCCCTCGAACATGAAGCGATGTTGTCCTGCTGTCAGGTCTGATACATCCAGAGTCGAGATAACCGGCACTCCCTGCACCTTATCACCCGTATACACCGTTGCCGCGTGAGTCATTGAGCATGGCAACGCTAAGCTGAGAGCGAATGCGATACGGCTAGTAGATATCTTCATGAGCGTCATTTTCCATTTGATAGGGTTGAGATTTTTATTTTTCGGCCTGGGCCGTGGTTCGTGCTCATTAAGTTAATAGTGATTTTATGAGGCCAGCCAGCGGCACGATCGGGAAATGTGATTTTGCATAGGCTAACGCACCGGCCTCAATAACAGGGTTTGCGCGATTCATTTTTCCTGCCCGGCGTCTTCTTTCTAACCTACCTCACAAAAAACGATCCTCCGCTTTGATCGACATGCCATCTTCGCCTATATGACTAGTCATGAAATTTTAAATGACTAGTCATATAGGGAGGAAACATGAGCAATCAGCTGCCGGCCAACTTTTTATGGGGCAACTCGGTATCGAGCATGCAGACGGAAGGGGCCTGGAACGAGGGCGGGAAGGGGATGTCGGTGTACGACATTCGCGAAGCTGGGGAGAACATCTCCGACTGGAAAGTCGCGACCGACTCCTACCATCGCTACCGGGAAGATTTCGACCTGATGCAGGATCTGGGCATGAACTGCTACCGCTTCCAGATCTCCTGGAGCCGCGTCTGTCCGCAGGGTGACGGCGCGTTCAACGACGAGGGCATCGCGTTTTACGACCGCTTTATTGAAGATCTCATCGCCCGCGGTATTGAGCCGATGATCTGCCTCTACCACTTCGATATGCCGCTGGCGCTGGCGCAGGAGTACAACGGCTTCAATGACCGCCGCGTAATGGACGCCTTTATCCGCTACGGTAAAAAGATGATCGACTGCTTTGGCGACCGCGTGAAGTACTGGCTGACCTTCAACGAGCAGAACATCTTCCATATGCCGGAAGCGTTTCGTATTTCCGGCTACATGAAAGGCGATCAAACCCTGCGCGAGCTGTACGAGCTGCAGCATCACACCATGGTGGCGCACATGGCGCTGACCGAGTATCTGCACCAGACGAAACCGGGCCAGCTGATGGGCGGCATGCTGGCGCACCAGCTGGTTTATCCGGCCACCTGCAAACCGCGCGATATCTTCTGCGCCCAGCAGTATGACGAGTTCCTTAACCAGAACCTGCTGCGCGTCTTTGCCGGGCAGGGCTACAGCCCGGCGGTGATGGCGGTGGTGGAGCAGGAAGGCTTTGGTGATATCTACCGTGCCGAAGATTTAGCGCTACTGGCGCGCACCAGAAACGACTATATGGCCTTCAGCTACTACGCCAGCAAAACGCTGGACAGCGATGCGATTCCGGAAGGCACGCCGGTCAACTATTACCTGCTGCACGGCGAGAAAAATAACCCCTACCTGAAAGCCACCGAGTGGAACTGGCAGATCGACCCGCTCGGTTTTCGCACCATCATTACCCGCTACGCCAACGACTGGCGCATGCCGGTGTTCCCGATTGAAAACGGGATTGGCGTGATTGAGTCCTGGGATGGCGTCAACCCCATCGAGGATACCTACCGCATCGACTACCACCGGGCGCACATCGAGGCGATGAAAGCGGCGATATTCGAGGATGGGGCAGAGGTCATGGGCTACCTCGGCTGGGGGTTAATCGACATTCTCAGCTCCCAGGGCGACATGCGTAAGCGCTATGGCGTGGTCTACGTCAACCGGGAAAACCACGACCTGAAAGACCTCAGGCGCGTGCCGAAGAAGAGCTACGCGTGGTTAAAACAGGTTATCCATACCAACGGACGCGAGATGTAAGCCGTACGCTGCCGGGCCGTTTTTGTGACTGATTGATGGGAACACTCCGCTATGTCTGAAACAAAAATCACACCGCATATGCAGTCCTTTGTCGATAAGTTTGTCGAGTTCTCGGCGCGCCTGGCAAACCAGGTGCACCTGCGCTCCCTGCGCGACGCCTTCGCCACGGTGATGCCGATTTTCATCCTCGCCGGTCTGGCGGTGCTGGTGAACAACGTGGTGTTCCCGTGGATTTTTCACGGCGATACGCTGGCACACTTCAAAGTGTGGGGCGAGGCGATTATCAACGGCACGCTTAACATCGCCGCGCTGCTGCTGGCCCCGATGATCGCCTGGTCACTGGCGCGCAACAAAGATTTCGACAACCCGGTCTCGGCAGTGGTTATCGCCGTCAGCAGTTTTATCATCATGATGCCGATGCGCTTACAGGTTACGCCCGTTGGCAGCGACGCCGCGGTGAACGTCACGCAGGTGCTGACCTTCGCCAATATCGGCTCCACCGGCATTTTCGCCGGGGTGCTGATTGGGCTGCTCTCAACGGAAGTGTTTATCGCGATTTCGCGCCTGAAGGCGCTGCACATATCGCTCGGGGAAAATGTGCCCCCAGCGGTCAGCAAATCCTTTACCGCGCTGATCCCGACGATCCTCACGCTCTCCCTGTTCGCGGTGCTGGCGGCCGTGCTGGCAAACGTGCTGCACACGGATCTGATCCATCTCATTACCACCTTTATCCAGCAGCCGCTGCGGCTGATCAACACCAGCCTGCCGGGGACGATTTTCATCTACAGCTTCGGCAACTTCCTGTTCACGCTCGGTATCCATCAGTCGGTGGTCAACAGCGTGGTGCTGGAGCCGTTTCTGCTGATCAACACCAACGAGAACATGCTGGCCTTCGCCAACGGCCAGCCCATTCCGCACATCATCAACAACATCTTCGTGCCGACGTTTGGCATGGTGGGCGGAACCGGCAGCACGATCTCGCTGCTGATCGCCATCTTTATCTTCTCACGACAACAGTCGGCGAAACAGGTGGCGCGTCTGTCGCTGGCGCCCGGCTTATTTAACATCAACGAGCCGGTGATCTTCGGCCTGCCGATTGTCTTTAACCTGCCGCTAATGATCCCGTTTGTGCTGTTGCCCGCGATAGGCATTTACTTCGCCTGGCTCTGTACCACGCTGGGATTCATGTCGCGCTGCGTGGTGATGATCCCGTGGACCACGCCGCCGATTCTCAGCGCCTGGCTGGCGACGGCAGGGGACTGGCGGGCGGTGGTGGTGCAGTTGGCAATCATTATATTTGGTGTATTCTTCTACCTGCCTTTCCTCAAGATTGCCGAGCGAGTGGCGTTGAAAAACAGCGGGATAGAAAACTAACTGTAAGGAAGGACGATGGCGGCGAAGTACATCACCATAGCGCGGGAAATCAAGAAACGCATTATCAGCCAGCAGTACGCCGCCAATGAACCGCTCCCGGACCAGTTTGCGCTGGCGGCGGAGTTCAGCACCAGCCGGATGACCATCCAGCAGGCGATGCGCCAGCTGATCGTCGAAGGGCTGGTCTACACCCGTCAGGGGCAAGGGACGTTCATCCGCAAAAACTTCCTCCAGCTCTCGCAGTGGGATCTCTCCGGCAGCGACTATTTCGGTGCCACCAAAACCTGGGCGCATCTGGGTACGGTCACGAGCCAGGTGGTGCATTTCGAACTGCGCTTCCCGAACGAAAAAGAGCAGGCGTCGCTGATGATTAACGCCGATGCGCCGATCTACGACTTCATTCGCCTGCGTTTACTGAACGGCGAACCGATGTCGCTGGATTCCACGGTGATGCCGATGAATCTGGTGCCGGGCCTGACGAAAAACCACCTTGAAGGGTCAGTGTTTCAGTACGTTCAGGAAACCCTGGGGCTGAAAATTATGGGATCATACCGGGTCGTGCGGGCGCTAAAGCCCAGCGCGCTGGACAGAGAGCATCTGGTCTGTGAGGAAACCGATCCGGTGCTGGAGGTGGAGCAGGTCATTTATCTGGAAGATGGCACGCCGCTGGAGTATGCCCACTGCCACTATCGGTACGACCACGGCGGGATTGTTATCGTGAATAACGGATAGTCCGTCCTTCAGGCACACGACTCGAAATAGCTGTCTGTATCTTTTATGTAAAGATCGTTCTGACACAGATGCTGAATATGACCCGGCTTAAATGTAAAACGGATTTTTTGGATCCAGGATCGTTTTATTTTGCTGGTATTGTCGCGTGATAATCCATAATCATGAATTATCTCATGAACAAAACGAATGCTCTTTGCAGAAACATAGACCGGTGTTTTGGTGAGCTGAATCAGTTTGCTGATCCAAATATCATCTGCGCGAGGACAAACCCGAATAAAATCCTCGTTAAAATGGAAATACTCCGGAATCATATTTTTCTTGAGGACAACGCCACCAAGACCGGTGATGATATAGTTTTGCTTAACAACTTTTGGCACAGTGATAAGCGGGAAATTACGATAGGTATCAAGAAGTTCTTTCTTCTTCTTTACCGTTTCGCGCACGCGCGCAGCAACCACATATTCCTGATTGTGGTGGTAAAAATCATCTAGTAGGGTTTCTGCCCACATTTCGTTATAAATGGCGTCATCGTCGGCATAAATCAGAATATCCTCTTCCGTTGCCGCTTGTAACGCAGGAAACAATTTACGATAAGGCCCGGTGTTTTTAACCCATTTAAAAACCAGGTTTGTACCTGTCTGGCGAATTTTCTGCGCCCATTCAGGCTCTTCAGTGATGCCTTCATCACTGAGATAAGGTGTACTGGAGACCCATACAACAATTTGATCGACTTTTTTACTCTGGTTCGCTAGTGACCACACTGTCTGCGAACAGAGATAAAGGCGCGATTTTGTTGTTGTTAAGTTAATACTGATCATTGTACTAAGTGTGCTCCAGGAAATAAAAAGACCCTATAAATACAGATTAAACTGATGTTATAAGTAGGCGCATCATAACACTTAGAGGATCAGATGTAACCACGCCGGGTTGGCAGAAAATGGCAAGAATGGGAATTACGGCAATAATTGCTGTTCAGAAACGATGAGTGCAGTGGGTATCGCGGAGTAATAAGACCCCGAGATTTCGAGGTCTTATAATGTACTTTAAAGATTCAGATTGATCAGTTCAGACGCACCGGCATACCGGAACGGTTCTGAATCGCCTGGTCGACGATGGTGGTTTCCACGTCAGGCTGAGAGGTCACGGACTGCACCGCGCTGTTCAGCGTAATCGGCACGATCTCGTTGTTGTTGATCTGGTCTTCGCTGGTGGACAGCGGGTTGTGCACTTCGATGTAGCGGCTGCCGTCTGGCTCAGACGTCGCTTTCACCGGTTCGTTGATGAACTGCACGCGCGTACCGACCGGCACGTTTTCGAACAGGAACTTGATGTCGTCGTTACGCAGGCGCACGCAGCCGTGGCTCACGCGCAGGCCGATACCGAAGTTGGCGTTGGTGCCGTGAATCGCATACAGACGACCAATATACAGGGCATACAGACCCATCGGGTTATCCGGGCCGGCTGGCACAACGGCTGGCAGCGGTTCGCCCGCAGCGATGTATTCCGCGTGCATTTTGGCGGTAGGGGTCCAGGTTGGGCCCGCTTTCTTACGTTCAACTTTGGTGGTCCAGTTCAGCGGGGTATCTTTGCCCAGCTGGCCGATACCGATTGGCAGCACGATAACGGTGTTGGTGCCTTTCGGGTAGTAATACAGACGCATTTCGGCGCTGTTGATCACGATACCTTCATGAACGGTATCCGGCAGGATCAGCTGCTGAGGAATATTCAGCACGGTACCTGCTTTTGGCAGATACGGGTCAACGCCCGGGTTCGCTTCCAGCATGTTAGACAGGCCCAGCTGGTACTGCGCGGCGAAATACTCCAGCGGCTGAGAGTTACCCTCAGGCACCGTCACCACCTGGTTTTGACCCACCAGACGGCTTCCGTCGGTCGGCAGGGGATACGTCACCGCAGACGCGGTCTTACAAAAACCTACTACGGCTAACGCCGCCGCAAAAAGCGTTGTTAATTTCATGTTCATGTTGTGCGAGGTATCTAAGCCATTCTGGCGATGAGTTGATAAGTCTGAATCTGTGATGGGAGCGCATTATATGTGCATTCCCGCTCACTGGGAATTCAGATGTGTACGAAATCACATTTTTTTCGATTTTGTTAAAGTTTAGTGGATTGCCGCAACACGGGATCTCAATTCGGAATTGTGGCATAATGCCGTGTTTATCACACTTTTCGCAGGAATCTCCCCGTGTTAGTTACCAGCAACGTCACTATGCAGTTTGGCAGTAAGCCGCTGTTCGAAAACATTTCCGTCAAATTTGGCGGCGGCAACCGTTACGGCCTGATTGGCGCCAACGGTAGCGGAAAATCCACCTTCATGAAGATCCTCGGCGGCGATCTGGAGCCGACCCTCGGCAACGTGTCGCTCGATCCGAACGAGCGTATCGGTAAGCTGCGTCAGGATCAGTTCGCCTTCGAAGAGTTCACCGTGCTGGACACCGTGATCATGGGGCACGCGGAGCTGTGGGAAGTGAAGCAGGAGCGCGATCGCATCTACGCGCTGGCCGAAATGAGCGAAGAAGATGGCTATAAGGTGGCCGATCTGGAAACGCAGTACGGCGAGATGGACGGTTACTCTGCGGAAGCGCGTGCGGGCGAGCTGCTGCTGGGCGTCGGCATTCCGGTTGAACAGCATTACGGCCCGATGAGCGAAGTTGCGCCAGGCTGGAAGCTGCGTGTGCTGCTGGCTCAGGCGCTGTTCTCTAACCCGGACATCCTGCTGCTCGACGAACCCACGAACAACCTGGACATCGACACCATCCGCTGGCTGGAGCAGACGCTCAACGACCGCGACAGCACCATGATCATCATCTCGCACGACCGTCACTTCCTGAACATGGTCTGTACGCACATGGCGGATCTGGACTACGGCGAGCTGCGCGTTTATCCGGGCAACTATGACGAGTACATGACCGCCGCCACCCAGGCGCGCGAGCGTCTGCTGGCGGACAACGCCAAGAAGAAAGCGCAGATTGCCGACCTGCAGTCCTTCGTTAGCCGCTTCAGCGCCAACGCCTCTAAGTCGCGTCAGGCGACCTCGCGTGCGCGTCAGATTGATAAAATCAAGCTGGAAGAGGTTAAAGCCTCCAGCCGTCAGAACCCGTTCATCCGCTTCGAGCAGGACAAGAAGCTGTTCCGTAACGCGCTGGAAGTGGAAGCCCTTACCAAAGGCTTCGATGAAGGCCCGCTGTTTAAAAACTTCAACCTGCTGCTGGAAGTGGGCGAGAAGATTGCCATTCTGGGCGCCAACGGCGTGGGTAAATCCACCATGCTGAAAACCCTGGTCGGCGAGCTGCAGCCGGACAACGGCACCGTGAAATGGTCCGAGAACGCGCAGATTGGCTACTACGCGCAGGACCATGAGTACGAGTTCGAAAATGACCTGACCGTCTTCGACTGGATGAGCCAGTGGAAGCAGGAAGGCGACGACGAGCAGGCGGTGCGCAGCATCCTGGGCCGTCTGCTGTTCAGCCAGGACGACATCAAAAAGCCTGCTAAAGTGCTCTCCGGTGGCGAGAAAGGCCGCATGCTGTTCGGCAAGCTGATGATGGAAAAACCAAACATCCTGGTGATGGACGAACCGACTAACCACCTGGACATGGAATCGATCGAATCCCTGAACATGGCGCTGGAGATGTATCAGGGCACCCTGATCTTCGTCTCTCACGACCGTGAGTTCGTCAGCTCGCTGGCAACCCGCGTGATCGAGATTACGCCAGAGCGCGTGGTGGACTTCACCGGTAACTACGAAGATTACCTGCGCAGCAAAGGTATCGACGGCTAAAAAAAAGCCCGGTGGCGCTTCGCTTACCGGGCCTACGGGTGACTTTGTAGGCCGGGTAAGGCGAAGCCGCCACCCGGCAATGTTCAGAGCACCCACTCACTCCTTTCAACCCCGTTCACCCGCAGCGTACGTTTTTCCCCCGCCGGTAATGATACCTTCAGCGCCTTCCACGCCGGACGATAATCCCCCCGCGCGTTCACCTTCAGGTTGATGGTTGCGCCATCGCACACCATCTCCCATTCCACCCACAGCGCGTTGCCGTTCAGGTAGCCCCAGCTTTCGCCGTCATCCTCAAACAGCAGCCCGGCGGTGGTGCCGACGCCTTTCACCGGGAACAGTTTCAGCTCACGGGTATCGTCTTTATCGGCGCTCACGTGACGGATGCGTTCGCTGAGCGGCAAACCGGCACCGGCGCGCACCAGCAGCGGCAGCTTTTCCAGCGGCGCATCAAGGACGATCGCCTGGCCGCCCGCATACCACGCGTGGGTGTAAAAATCGTACCAGCCCGTTTCGTTATCCGGCAGCCAGACGCGGCGCTCGCGCTGCCCGGCTTCGACGACGCTGGCCACCAGCAGGTCACGGCCCAGCAGGAAATCGTCGCACTCTTCAAACGTCTGCGCATCGTGCTCATGATCGAGGAAGGTCGGGCGCAGCATCGGCTCGTCGTCGGCGTGCGCCTGCCAGAGCAGGGTGTAGAGATACGGCAGCAGGCGGTAGCGCAGTTCAATGGCGCTGCGAATCGCAGGCGTGACGCCCGGGTACATCCACGGCTCGTTCACCGTGTGATCATCGTTCCACGAATGAATGGTAAAGCGCGGGTGCATCACGCCGTTCTGTACCCAGCGCACGAACAGCTCGGCATCCGGCTTGTCGCCGGAGAAACCGCCGACGTCGTGACCGACGTTGAACAGTCCGGACAGGCTCATGCCCAGCCCCATGCGGATGTTATAACGCAGGGTGTCCCAGTTGGTGCGGTTGTCGCCGCTCCAGGTCTGAACGTAGCGCTGCATCCCGGCGCAGCCGGAGCGGGAGATCAGATACGGACGCTTCTCCGGCGCAAAGCGCTGCTGCGCTTCCAGCGAGGCGCGCATCATCAGCAGCGGCATCACCGGGCGAATGTGCTTGATGGCGATCTCCTGACCGAAGCCATAGCAGCGCGCTTCCCCGTCCCACACTTCATACTCGTTGTTGTCGTTCCAGGTGGAGTCGATGCCCATCTCCAGCAGCTGCGTGGTCACGCCGTTCTGCCACCACTGCACCGTCTGCGGGTTGGTGAAGTCGAGATGCGATCCTTCGTCATCCCAGAAGCTGGAACGTTCAGGCGCATCGGTTTCTGAATCACGAATGAACAGGCCGCGTTCCGCCACTTCGCTGTAGCGGGGATGATCCTGCAACAGACACGGCTTGATGTTGGCCGCAAGCCGCAGCCCCGCGTCGTGGAACGCCTGGCTCATCACCTTCGGCTGCGGCACTTTGTCGTAGTTCCAGTTAAAGACGTAGCGCTTGCCGTTAATCGAGGTATAGCCGGAGGAGAGCTGGAACGAGTCGCACGGAATGGCATGCTCATCGCACAGGCGGATGAAGTTCATCAGCTGGTTTTGCGCGTCCGGCGCGTCGGTGTAGTGCATGGTCGAGCCGCTGTAGCCCAGGCTCCATTTCGGTCCGAACAGCGTTTTCCCCGTCAGGCGCACGAAGGCTTTGGTCACGTCCAGCACGCGCTTGCCGGTGAAGAGGTAGTAGTCAATATCGCCCGCTTCCGCCTGCCAGCGGCGGTAGGCAGTGTGATAGTTGTCGATCTCGTTACCCAGATCCAGCCAGCAGTTGCTCAGGTTATCGTAGAACAGACCGTAGCTCACGTCATCGCGACGGGTGAGGGTGAACGGGATGTGCTTGTAAAGCGGATCGGTGCTGGCCGCGTTATAGCCCATCGCGTCCAGGTTACGCATCTCATAGCGTTTACCGTTGCGCTGCAGATCGCCCGCTTTCTCGCCCAGGCCGTAGAAACGCTCGTCCTTGCGGCGGCTGAGGTAGTGCGCCACGCCGTCGCCGTGGGCGTTCAGCAGGTAGGCGCTGGTGGGACGGTCGTTGACCAGCGGCTGCCACTCGCCCGCGTCATTGCGGTAGTGCCACTCCAGCCACAGCGGCTGGTGGACCGTCACGCGCAGCTGCTCGGTTGCTACCGTTAACGTGTCCTCCTGCTGCTTCAGCGTCCAGGCCGGGCAGGTGAAGCCGCTGACATCGTCACGACGGCGACCTTCCCACGGCACGTCTTTTTCCGGTGCGATGCTCCAGGTGCGGTCCAGCGCCAGCTCGCCTTTGCGTTTGATCAGCACGCGGAACAGGTTCTCTTCCAGCACATACAGGCACAGACGGTGCTGGTTATCGACCAGCAGTTCAAGATGGTTTGCCGACTGCGTATCAACGGTCCAGTTTTTCAGGGTTTTCATATGCAATACATCCACTATCAGGCGCGCTTGGCGCGACGTTCAGCAATAAATGCTACCAGGAAGAGAGCGCCAATCAGGTCAAAGAAGCCCATGGCGATAAAGAGCGGGTTAAAGCCGATTTTGTCGGCGGTCACACCGATTAACAGCGAGAACAGGAAGCTGGCGATCCACGCCGCCGAGCCGCGCATGCCGTTGACGGTCGCCATCTGGCCTTTGTCGAACGACTCCACGACCAGGGCGCTCAGCATGCAGGAGATGATCTGGTGCCCGAAGCCGCCGATGGAGATCAGCACGATGGTGATATACGGGTCGCGGGTAATGGCCACGATGGCCAGCGAGATCATCAGGAACGCGCCGGTCACGGAGCTGGCGACGACCGAGTTAACGCGGGAGCAGCCGAACAGGCGGGTGTACAGACGCGTCAGGTAGCCGCTTGCCACGCTGCCGAGGTCGGCGGCGAGGAACGGCAGCCAGGCAAACATCGCAATCTGCTTCAGGTCCATACCGTGCTCTTTGGCAAGATACAGCGGCACCCAGAAGCTCAGCACCGCCCAGGCCGGTTCCGCCATAAAGGCCGGGATGGCGATACCGTAGAAGCGTTTGTTTTTTGAAACGGTTTTCAGCGCGGTCAGGAAGGGCAGTTTGACCGGCGCCGGTTCGTTATCCTGCTTGATAAACGCCAGCTCGTCCTTGCTCAGGTTCGGGTGCTGCTCCGGGTTATGGTAGAACGCCCACCAGAGGATCACCCACAGCAGCGCCAGCACGCCGGTAAACATAAACGCCCCCTGCCAGCCGAACGAGGCGTGAGCAAAGTAGATGATAGGGGGAGCCAGCATCGCGCCGATGGAGAAGCCCACGCC
The DNA here is from genome assembly GCF_000612205.1 of Enterobacter sp. 5-4. Classification (NCBI taxonomy): domain Bacteria; kingdom Pseudomonadati; phylum Pseudomonadota; class Gammaproteobacteria; order Enterobacterales; family Enterobacteriaceae; genus Enterobacter; species Enterobacter sp. 5-4. Next base: position 117,583 of record NZ_JFHW01000026.1, read on the forward strand.
CGCCCAACCGGCGGCAACGGGACGCTCTGATTTCGGGAACCATTCGCCGATGGTTTTGGCGTTCGCCGGGGTGGCAGCGGCTTCTGAAGCCCCCATAAAGAAGCGCAGTATGGCCAGGTGCAGCCAGCTTCCGGCGCCCGCATGGAAAATACACATCAGCGCCCAGATCCCGGCGCAGACCATAAAGCCAATCTTGAGGCCAATGACGTCAATCAGCCAGCCGCACAGGGGCTGGAAAATGGTATAGGCGATCTGAAACGCGCCGACGATCCAGGAGTATTGCTCGGTGGTGATCCCGAGGCTCTCTTTTAGCTCCGGAGCGAGAATACCTAAGGAATTTCGGGTGATGTAGTTAACGGTGACGCCCAGCAAAAACAGCACCAGCATGTACCAGCGCAGGTTCTTGATGACGCGACGGGTTTTGCTTGTCGCAATGGTGTTATTGATGTCCTGACTCATTTTACTCTCCACAAGACGGACGGTAAGGGGACGGAGGTTCAGGTGTCACACAGATTGTTATGCCTTTGATTTCTATACGCTTATAATGCTTAAGTTGCTATACAACTAGTATGGAAGCTGTGTGACAAGTTCACCTTAAGGAAGAAAATGAGTGGGCAAAAGTGGATTTTGTGCAAAATTTCTCATAACAGACGAAAACACTCTGGCATGATGGCATTTATGCCAGTTATTGCCTGACAAACACGCTATGAAAATTTTTTCATTTCGCAAATGGAGCCAGATCACAAAATGGACAAAAGGCTAAAAATCACCGAAATCGCGGCCCGCACGCAGCTCTCCATCAGCACCGTGTCGCGGGTGCTGGCGGGGAAAGCGAATACCAGCGAAAAAGCGCGTGCAAAGGTGCTGGCGTGCGCGCGAGAGCTGGGGGTAATGGACGGCATGGCGGCCGGGCGTCTGCTGCTTAACAGCCTGGTGGTTTTTGCCCCGCAGCGCGCCTTCGACGAGCGGTCCGACATCTTTTACTACCGCGTGATCCAGAGCGTGAGCAATGCACTTGCCTCCCACGAGGTCCGGTTGCGCTACTGCGCGCTGGAGGAGAACGACAGCGACGCCCAGCTGTTTCTGGCGCGGATGAACGAGCCGGATACCCAGGCGGCCATTCTTCTCGGTATTGACGATCCGCATATCCACGATCTGGCTGTGGACGTGGGCAAACCCTGCATGCTGATTAACTGCCGCGACCGGCACATGCGTCTGCCTGCCGTTGCGCCGGATCACCGCGCCATCGGCGAGCGGGCGGCGGAGTACCTGTTCGAGATGGGACACCGCGAGGTGATGAACGTGCTGTGCCTGCGTCGCTACACGATGGAGCTGCGCCTGTCGGGGATCCGCGACGCGTGGCAGTCCCACAACCTGGCGTTCAACGACAAGCGCGATCTGCTGGTGGTGCCGAGCTTCAGCGCCAGAGAGACGGAGCAGCTGGTGAGCGATTGGCTAAATCAGCAGCAGGGAAAAGACCTGCCGACGGCGTTCCTGGTTGGCGGCGACTTTATGGCGGCGGGCACCATCAGCGCCTTACAAAACCACGGCCTGCGCGTGCCGCAGGACGTCTCGGTGATGAGCATCGACGGCTTTAACCTGGCGGCGATTCAGGATGTTCCATTAACGGCCGTGCATGTTCCCCGCGATGAGCTGGGAACGGAAGCGGTACACATGCTCCAGCAGCGGCTCATGCGCCTGGACGCGCCGGTAGGCACATTGCTGCTGAACGGCACGCTGGCCGTGCGGGAATCGGTACGGCGGATACGTCAGGGGAAACGACGCACCGCCGTGGAGCGGGAAGGGCTGTACGACAGCTAGACCATGCCCAGCGCGCGTTTGCCGTGGATGTTGAGATCGTTCACGGTAAAGCGGTCCTGCCAGGTTTTTTCATAATCCTCGCGCGGGAAGTCTCCCGGCGACGCGCCGGTTTCCAGCGCTTCCTTGACCTTCTTCGCGTAGGCGAGGTTTTTCTCGCACATCGGTGCGGCGGGGATGTACATCACGTTGCCCCAGCCCTGCTGATCTTCCACCGGCGCGACGGAGTGGATCACATCGCAGTGCCACCACACCGAATCACCCGCCTCCAGCGCAGGAATGCTGGTCAGCGCCTCGATAAGCAGCGGGTGCCACTTCTCGGAAACCGGCAGCACGCGCCCCGGCGCCACGCCGCACAGCTCGTCCTCCGGCACGTCGTCCAGCAGCGGACGCAGCAGAATGTACGCCATTGCTTCCGGGATCGGCACTACGTGCAGCAGCCCCTGGCCGGGGATCATGTCCGACAGCGCCGTCCAGCCCTGGAAGGTGCGGAACACCGAGCATTTGGTGGTGTTATCGACGGTATACTCTTCCACTTCGGTACGGTGCGCGGCGTTCCACGGATCGTACTTGTCGACGTTGCCGTCAAACACGCGGGCAAAGACCTGCTGGTAGGCAGGCAGCAGCCAGCGCTCCAGCGCGCCGGAGTCGGTATGCGCGCCGAGTCCTTTCGAGGTGGTTCCCGGCGGACGGCGGCGAATACGATCCGGGTAAATCACGCTCACGTCCGGGTCGAACCACTGCTTGCCGTTGCTCTCGAACGTCCATAAGCGGTTCAGGAACGACTGCACCTGCGCCATTTCTTCGCTCTGGCGCGCCTGCATTTGCGCCTGCGACCAGTAGATCGGGTAAATCTCCGGACGGGAAGCGCTCAGGGTGCCGAAGAAGTTATCGCCTGGCCCTTTGTACACCTCATCAAACTTGTTCAGATCGAGGTAGTCGAGCATCGACTGATCCCACGCCAGCGCCTGCTCGCGCGGGAAGTGACCTTTAATCACCGCGCAGCCGCGGCGCTTAACGGCCTCGCGCTGTGCGTCGGTAATCGTGCCGTTTTTCACATCGTTAAACGGAATCACCGGCCAGACGGATTCACCTTTATTTTTAAGGGCGTTAATTTCCGCCACTCGGGTGGCAATGCTGTCGCTGAGCTTGTTGAAGACCGCCTGCACGTCGCCGATCTGCGCGCGTAATTCACGTTTCAACTGACGGATTGCCGCTTTGTGATCCGCTGGCAAGGTTTCACTGGTAAAGGTCATAACTGCCTCGCATCTTTCATTCGAAAGTAAAAATGTCTACAAGTGATACTTTAAGTTAAAAATAAGTTAATGCAAGTTTAAAAACTTGACCTGCGCCACAGGACGGGAAAATGAGTGAGGGTGCCGGAGCAGGGCTCCGGCGAGAAGAGGATCAGGCGTCGAACGGGGAATGGTTGTCGAGCACGGCCTGGATGACGTTCAGCGCGCCGTGATGGTTGTTGTCATCGGTGCTGTAGCGGCTGATTTCTTTGATGCTCTCTGCCGCGTTGCCCATCGCAAAGGAATATTTCACCAGCTTCAGCATCTCGGCATCGTTGCCGCTGTCGCCAATGGCCACGCACTCTTGAGGAGAGATTTTCCAGCGTTTCAGCAGGCGGCTGATGCCGTTCGCTTTGTGCAGGCCGGGGATAATCAAATCGACAAAGCCAAAGCCGCTGGTGACCGGCTTCATGATGCCGTCCAGGGAGACGTGGAGTTTATCCACCAGATTAGGAATGTCGCTGTCCGGCAGGTTCAGGGAGAACTTAAACAGCACGTCGTCAATGTCGCGGTAATCGCTGATGCGCTTTAAGCGGTGGTAGTGCTTTGACATTAGCGCCACGAACGCGTCCGGCGCTTTATCGCTGACGTAGGCGCTCTCCAGCCCGCAGGCCACGAAGTTCAGCCCTTTGTCTTTCAGCAGTTCGCCAATCACGATCTGCGATTCATGGCGCGTCAGCTCGCCGTGAAAAATCTGCTCGCCGCGATCGAACACCAGCGCGCCGTTTTCCGCCACGAAGGAGATCCGATCTTTAAGCTCCGGAAAGAAGGAGATGAGCTGGTAATACTGGTTGCCGCTGGCGACAACAAATTCAATGTCGCGGGCTTTAAGCTGTTCAAACTGTGCCTGGAAGCGGTCACGATCGTACTGCTTGGCATCATCAAGGAAAGTTCCGTCCATATCGGTGACGATAACTTTAACGGTCATACTGTGCTCCTGGGTCACTGCGTTTTGAAACATTCTAATAACAAGGTGACGAGGAGCACAAATTTAATTTCGAATGAAAGTCAGAAAGCCGGGTGGCGGCTTCGCCTTACCCGGCCTACGGGGAGACTCTGTAGGCCCGGTAAGCGCAGCGCCACCGGGCGTTTTCTTACAGCGTATGCTCAGTACGGGCGATAATATCGTCCTGCGCATCCGGCGACAGGGCGGTGAAGAACGCCGAGTAACCCGCGACGCGCACCACCAGGTCGCGGTACTGGTCCGGGTGTTTCTTCGCCTCCAGCAGCGTTTCGCGCGAGACGATGTTGTACTGAATATGCCAGCCCTTATGCACCTCGAAGAAGGTGCGCAGCAGCACCATCAGCTTCTGGCGATCGCTGTCGTTTTCCAGCGTCGACGGGTTCAGCTTCTGGTTCAGCAGCACGCCGCCGAGAATCGCTTCCGTCGGCAGTTTGCCCACCGAGCCAATTACCGCCGTCGGGCCGAGGTGGTCCGTACCCGAAGCCGGGCTGGCCCCTTCCGCCAGAGGGGTATGCGCCTTACGTCCGTCCGGTGTCGCCATCGTCGCCGCGCCAAACGGCACGTTCGCGGAGATGGAAGAGGTGCCCGCGTAGTAGTTACCGCCAATCGGGCCGCGGCCGTAGCGCGGGTTATGGTACTGCTTCAGCTCTTCAATGTAGGTCTGATAGGCGCGGGTCAGCAGCATATCCACGCTGTCGTCGTCGTTGCCGTACTTCGGCGCGCCGTTGATCAGGCGCTGACGCAGCTGCTCGTGGGTCAGGCCATCGAAATCATCGGCCAGCGCCGCCGCCAGCTGCTGTTGACCGATGACGCCCTGTTCGAACACCAGCTTCTTCACCGCCGCCAGGCTGTTGCCGAGGTTGGCGATGCCCACCTGCAGGCCGGACACCCAGTCATACTTCGCGCCGCCCTGCTTGATGCTTTTCGCGCGCTCGATGCAGTCGTCCACCAGCGCCGAGCAGAGAATGTCGTGGACGTTCTCCTCCAGCATGGTGTCCACGACGTACTCAATCTCGATGGATTTGCGGGTGTAGTAGCGGATCTGGCTATCCCAGGCTGCCATCACTTCGTCGAAGTTATCGAAGTTACCGGCAGAGAGGGCTTTCTCCTGCGGCAGGAACACCTTGCCGCTGGTGGCGTCGCGGCCGCCTTCCAGCGCGGCCAGCATCACGCGGGCGAAGTTGATAAAGCTCATGCCGGTGCAGCGGTAGCCCCACTTGCCGCCTACCGCGGTTTCGATGCAGCCAATGGCCGCGTAGTCGTAGGCGTCGTCGCGTTCAACGCCGAGCTTGATGAATTCCGGAATGACGATTTCATCGTTGTTGAACGCAGGCATCCCGAAGCCGCAGCGGATCACCTGCACGCAGGCGTCGAGGAAGTCGTTGCTCATGCCCGCGTGATAGCGCACGCTCAGGTTCGGCTGGGTGGAGCGCAGGCGACCGCAGGATTCCAGAATCGCGTAGGAGAGCGGGTTCACCGCGTCCATCGGCTCACCGTTGACCAGCTTCTGGCCGCCGATGGTGACGTTCTGGTACAGCGGGCTACCGGCGGAAGCCTTCGAGTGCGAGCCGGAGCGGATCTTGTTCACTTCCAGCAATTTCAGCCAGCAGCTGTGCAGCAGCTCGATGGCGTGCTCGCGGTCCAGGCTCTGGTTCAGCTCCACGTCGCGGCGGTAGTACGGATAGAGATACTGGTCCATACGCGCGAAGGAGACGGAGTGGCCGTTGGACTCAATCTGCAGGATCAGCTGAATGAAGTAGCACAGCTGCAGCGCCTGCCAGAAGGTTTTTGGCGGCTCGTGGGCGATTACGTCACAGTTTTCCGCCATTGCCAGCAGCTCGTCGCGGCGGCTTACGCGGGTTTCGGTGGAGGCCATCTCGCGCGCCAGATCGGCGAAGCGTTTGATGTGCAGGCTGACGGCTTCCAGCACGATATCAATGGCTTTCAGGAACTGATCGCCGTGCAGGTCTTCCAGCACCGTCAGGTTGATGCGCGAGCGGCGCTCGGCCACTTTGGCGCGCAGGCCGTCGAGACCTTTCTCCAGTACCAGCGGGAAGTTCACCGCCAGGTGCGCGTCGCCGGAGGTCATGTTGCCTTCGGCTTTGATGATGCCGGTTTCCAGCAGGCCTTTCTGCTCGTCGGTGAACATGCCGTAGCAGCGGTCCTGCACCGTCTGGCCGCGCCACCACGGGCAGATCTCATGCAGCACACGCTTGTTCTCTTCGCTCACCGCAAAGCCCGCGCCCGGGCGATCCGCCAGGTCGTCAATCTCTTTCTCAATCCAGGAGACGGTGTATTCCGGGAAGATCGGTGCGGCGCGCACTTCGCTGGCCTGGTTACCGATAATAAGCTCGTCGTGTTTGATCCAGATGGTACGCTCGGCCAGGTGATGCGCCAGCGCCAGGGCGCGACGGACCGGGATCGGCTTGTCCATGTGCTGCTGGTACATTTCGGTGTAATGCTGGGCACGCTCGGTACAGACCGGCGGCTTAACGATATGTACCAGCGCCGTTTTGTGCGCCTTAATGCGCTCGCTGAGGGTATTGAGATTCAGGGTTGTCATAAGTTTATCCTCGTAAGGTCGCGGTTAACCCTTTCTGGCAGGCGTACTGCTGCGCGAAGTCCAGCAGGGCAGGGTTATCCAGCGGTTTGTCAGGGGCAGAGTAGGGTTGGCCGAGCAGGGTGTATTTGTTCATGCCCAGCGTGTGATACGGTAGAAAATGAATATCGTCGACGCCGAGCTCATCGGCAGCGAAGTTGGTAATGGCGGTGATGGAGGCTTCATCCGCGTTGAAGCCCTGGATCAGCGGCACGCGGATGGTGATCGTTTTCCCGGCGGCGGCCAGGCGTTTCAGGTTGTCCAGGATGCGCTTAGCCGAACCGTCCGTCCACTGCTTGAAAACGTCTCCGTCGACATGCTTCAGGTCGGCGAGGAACAGATCGACGTACGGTAATGACGGCTCGATATAGTGCCACGGCACGTGAAGGCAGGTTTCGACGGCGGTGTGGATACCCTGGTCATGGCTGGCTTTAAACAGCGCGTGCGCCAGCTCCGGGTTCATAAACGGTTCGCCGCCGGAGAGGGTGATCCCGCCGCCGCTGCGGTCGTAAAAGGGTTTATCGCGCAGTACGGTCGCCATGATCTCCTCGACCTGCTGTTCTTCGCCGCAAACGGTCAGCGCCTGCGTCGGGCAGCAGTCGGTGAGGGCATCAAGCGTCTCTTCACTCAGCTTTTCGCGGTGGATGACCAGGCCATTCAGCGCGCGTTCGATGCAGCCCGGTGCCGCCTGCTGGCACAGGTCGCAGCCGTCCAGGCACAGACGCGCATCAAACAGCACGTCCCGGCTGCGGGAGCGGCTTTCCGGGTTCTGGCACCAGCGACAGCCCAGCGAGCAGCCTTTCAGGAACACCACGGTACGAATTCCGGGGCCGTCGTGGGTAGAGTAACGCTGAATATTGAAGATCATGTTTTTCGCCTCTCATCTTGCATATGAAAATTAAATTACTTTCGAATGAAAGTTATCTTGATGCAGGTCAACTCTTGAGCAGGTTTTGTCGTGATAGGGTAAGTGCAGGCTAATTTTGAAGGTGACATCATGGAACTTTATCTCGACACATCTGACGTTGCGGCAGTCAAAAAGCTGGCGCGTATCTTCCCGCTGGCGGGCGTGACCACCAACCCAAGCATCGTTGCGGCCGGTAAAACGCCGCTCGACGAACTGCTGTCCGCGCTGCACGACGCGCTGGGCGGTAAAGGCCGTCTGTTCGCGCAGGTGATGGCGACCACCGCCGAAGGGATGGTGGAAGACGCGCGTAAGCTGCGCGCCATCATTAACGATCTGGTGGTGAAAGTGCCGGTGACCGCAGAAGGGCTGGCGGCGATCAAGATGCTGAAGGCGGAAGGGATCCCGACCCTGGGCACGGCGGTCTACGGTGCCGCGCAGGGAATGCTCTCCGCGCTGGCGGGGGCGGAGTATGTGGCCCCTTACGTTAACCGCGTGGACGCGCAGGGCGGGGACGGGATTCAGACCGTAATTGAGCTGCAACAGCTGCTGACGCTGCACGCGCCGCAGTCAAAGGTGCTGGCCGCGAGCTTTAAAACCCCGCGTCAGGCGCTGGACTGCCTGCTGGCAGGCTGCGAGTCCATCACGCTGCCGCTGGACGTGGCGCAGCAGTTTATTACCTCTCCGGCGGTAGACGCAGCGATTGTGAAGTTTGAGCAGGACTGGCAGGGGGCGTTTGGACGGACGTCCATCTGACGCGGTTGCCGGGTGGCGCTGACGCTTACCCGGCCTACGTTCGAGCCGTTGTAGGTCGGGTAAGGCTAAGCCGCCACCCGACTTTTTTACTGGCTACACACCTCACACCCCGGGTTACGCATCAGCTTCATCTCGCGGAACTGGCAGGTCATCGCGTCATACATCACGATTTTCCCCGCGGCGGGCGTGCCGTAATTCGTCAGCACCTTGATCGCTTCCATTGCCTGCAGTGAACCAATCACGCCGACGAGCGGCGCCATCACGCCCGCCTCAACGCAGGTCAGCGCATTCTCGCCAAACAGACGGCTCAGGCAGCGGTAGCAGGGTTCACCCTCGGCGTACGTGAAGACGCTGATTTGCCCCTCCATGCGGATCGCCGCCCCGGAAACCAGCGGGGTTTTGTGAGCAAAACAGCCCGCGTTGAGCTGATTACGGACGGTGACGTTATCGGTGCAGTCCAGGACCAGATCGTGCCGGGCAATCTGCGCGGAGAGCGCGTCGTCATCCAGCATTTCGTCAATTAGCGTGAACTGAACGTGGGGGTTGATACGCGCCAGCGCAGCCCTGGCGGATTCCACTTTCGGCTGGCCCACCGTCGCGTCGCTGTGCAGCGTCTGGCGCTGCAGGTTGGACACCGACACGGTATCGAAATCCAGCAGCGTCATGCTTCCTGCGCCCGCCGCGGCAAGGTACTGCGCGGCGGCGCAGCCCAGCCCGCCCAGCCCGACGACCAGCACGCTGGCCGCCTTGAGCGCTTCCTGACCTTCGAAATCAAACCCGCGCAGCACAATCTGGCGGTTGTAGCGCATCATCTCCGGGTCGCTCAGCTCCACCGCCATGTCAGCCTCCGAACAGGTGGTTAAAGCGCTCAACCTCAACCCATTCGCCGACTTCCACGTTGCCGCGCTCGCGCTCCAGCACGATGAAGCAGTTGCCCAGACTGAAGGAGCTGAAAATGTGCGAGCCCTGATGTCCGGTGGTGCTCACTTCGAGCTCACCGTCCGCGCCGCGCGCCAGAATGCCACGCTGGAAGTCGAGACGGCCCGGTGATTTTTTCAACCGCGTCGCAGCACGCACGCGCAGGCGTTCCGGCAGCGGGCTGGCCTTGTTGCCGGAAAGCTTCGCCAGCAGCGGGATCGCCAGCTGGTAGAAGGTAAGTGCCGCCGAGACCGGGTTACCCGGCAGGCCGCAGAACCAGCTGTGTGGAAGCTTGCCAAACGCGAACGGCTTGCCCGGCTTGATCGCCAGCTTCCAGAAGGCGATTTCGCCCAGCTCTTCAAGCAGGGTTTTGGTGTAATCCGCTTCGCCCACGGAGACGCCGCCGGAGCTGATGACCACGTCGGCGGATTTATCCGCCTCGATAAACGCCGCGCGCAGTTTTTCCGGATCGTCTGGAATAATGCCGAGGTTAATCACGTCGCAGCCCAGCTGCTCCAGCATCAGGTGTACCGCCAGGCGGTTGGTGTCGTAAATCTGGCCGTCCTGCAGCGGCTGGCCCGGAAGCTGCAGCTCGTCGCCGGTGGAGAAAACGGCGACGCGCACTTTGCGGATAACGTCAACTTCCGCGATGCCGAGCGAGGCCAGCACCGGCAGCTCCGCCACCGTCAGCCTTTGCCCGGCGGCAAAAACGGTCGCGCCGAGGGTAATGTCTTCGCCCGTGCGGCGGATGTTCTGGCCCGCTTTGACGCTGGCGGTAAAACGCACGCCGTTGTCGGTCTGTTCGGTCTCTTCCTGCATGACGACAGCGTCGCAGCCAGCCGGAACTGGCGCGCCGGTCATGATGCGCACGCAGGTGCCCGCAGGCCATTCGCCGCTAAACGGCTGACCCGCAAAGGCTTTACCCGCCACCGGCAGGGCGTTACCCGTCTGGAGATCCGCCAGGCGTACCGCGTAACCGTCCATCGCGGAGTTATCAAACCCCGGCACGTTGAGCGGGGAGACGATATCGCGTGCGGCAATACGGCCAAAACAGCGCACGAGGGGCAGCGTCTCAACGTCATGCAGCGGGGAAACTCGGTCAAGCATCTGCGTGAGTGCCGTCTCAAGCGGCATCAGTCCGGCGGTAAAATCCATGGTGGGCTCCTGCGGAGTAACAACGAAAGCGTCCATTATGGCAGAAAAGTGCGGCTAACTGTATGACCGGAGGGTGTACGCTTTACATCACTGTTACGTCTTTCTATATTCAAAAATCATCTGAAGTTTCGTCGACGATAATGATATTTATAGAAAAAGCCGCAAAACAGGCTAACGGGTGATGCGAATGGTTAAGGCGGTAATCGCAATTCATGGCGGGGCCGGGGCAATCACCCGTGCACAGCTCACTCCTGAGCAGGAAAAGCGCTACATCGACGCGCTGTACGCCATTGTCGAAACGGGCCAGAAAATGCTGGAAGCGGGCGAGAGCGCGCTGGACGTGGTCACCGAGGCGGTACGCCTGCTGGAGGAGTGCCCGTTATTTAATGCGGGGATAGGTTCGGTCTTTACCCGGGATGAAACCCACGAGCTGGATGCCTGCGTCATGGACGGTATCTCCCTGAAAGCGGGGGCCGTGGCAGGCGTCAGCCACCTGCGTAACCCGGTGCTGGCCGCGCGTCTGGTGATGGAAGAGAGCCCGCACGTGCTGCTGACGGGCGCGGGGGCGGAGAGGTTTGCCTTCGAACACGGAATGGAGCCGGTATCGCCCGATCTGTTTTCCACAGAGGCGCGCTATCAGCAGCTGCTGGACGCCCGTTCGGCGGGTATGACGCAGCTTGACCATACTGCGCCGCTGGATGAGCGCAGCAAAATGGGCACGGTCGGCGCGGTGGCGCTCGACAAAGCGGGCAACCTCGCGGCGGCAACCTCCACGGGCGGGATGACCAACAAGCTCCCCGGACGCGTGGGCGACAGCCCGCTGCCGGGCGCCGGCTGCTATGCCAATAACGCGACGGCGGCGGTGTCGTGTACCGGCACCGGGGAAGTCTTTATTCGTGCCCTTGCGGCCTACGACATTACCGCGCTGATGGATTACGGCGGTTTAAGCCTCAGCGAAGCCTGCGAGCGCGTGGTGATGGAGAAACTGCCTGCCCTGGGCGGCGTCGGCGGGCTGATTGCGGTGGATCGCGAGGGTAACGTGGCCCTGCCGTTCAACAGCGAAGGCATGTACCGCGCCTGGGGCTATGCCGGCGATGAGCCGAGCACGGGGATCTATCGTGAATAAGGGGGCAGCGCGTGCCGCACAGTGAAGAGCTGGACAACCGCGAAGTGCTGGCTGTCCATCAGCTGAATATTGCGTTTCAGGAAGAGCGGCAGTTCATCCCCGCAGTACAGAATTTATCGTTCACGCTCAGGCGCGGCGAGACGCTGGCGATTGTTGGCGAGTCCGGCTCCGGGAAATCGGTCACCGCGCTGGCGCTGATGCGCCTGCTGGAACAGACGGGCGGGCAAATCAGCAGCGAGAAAATGCTGCTGCGCCGCCGTAACCGTCAGGTCATTGATTTAAACGAGCTGAGCGGCGCGCAGATGCAGGGCGTGCGCGGGGCGGACATTGCGATGATTTTTCAGGAGCCGATGACCTCCCTGAACCCGGTGTTCCCGGTCGGGGAACAAATTGCCGAGTCCATCCGCCTGCATCAGGGGCTAAGCGGTGATGAGGCGCTCAGGGAGGCCAGACGCATGCTGGAGCTGGTGCGCATTCCGGAGGCGCAGGCCATCCTGAGCCGCTATCCGCATCAGCTTTCCGGCGGCATGCGACAGCGGGTGATGATTGCCATGGCGCTCTCCTGCCGTCCGGCGGTGCTGATCGCCGATGAACCAACGACGGCGCTGGACGTGACGATTCAGGCGCAGATCCTGCAGCTCATCAAGGTGCTGCAGCTGGAGATGGAGATGGGGGTGATTTTCATCACCCACGATATGGGCGTGGTCGCCGATATCGCCGATCGGGTGCTGGTGATGCACAAGGGCAGCGCGGTGGAAACCGGCCCGGTCGAGCAGATTTTTCACGCGCCCGCGCATCCTTACACCAAAGCGCTGCTGGCGGCGGTTCCGCGCCTGGGGGCGATGAACGGCAGCGATCTGCCGCGTCGTTTTCCGTTGATCTCCCTGGAGGCGTCTGAGCCGCAGGAGGAGGAACGCGAGCAGGACACCGTGGTGCCGGGCAAGCCCATTCTGGAAGTGCGCAATCTGGTCACGCGTTTTCCGCTGCGCAGCGGTGTGTTGAACCGCGTAAAGCGCGAAGTGCACGCGGTGGAAAACGTCAGCTTCGACCTCTGGCCGGGCGAAACGCTGGCGCTGGTAGGGGAGTCCGGCTGCGGTAAATCCACGACCGGGCGCGCGTTGCTCCGTCTGGTGGACGCGCAGGAGGGCAGCATTACCTTTAACGGCGAGCGCATTGATACCCTTCCGGACAGCAGGCTGCAGGCGGTGCGGCGGGATATTCAGTTTATTTTTCAGGATCCGTATGCCTCTCTCGATCCGCGACATACGGTGGGGTATTCGATTATGGAGCCGCTGCGGGTGCATAACCTGCTCGACGGCGAGGCGGCGCAGCGTCGCGTGGCCTGGCTGCTGGAGCGCGTTGGCCTGAAGCCGGAACACGCCTGGCGTTATCCGCACGAGTTTTCCGGCGGGCAGCGGCAGCGTATCTGCATCGCCCGCGCGCTGGCGCTGAACCCAAAAGTGGTGATTGCGGATGAATCCGTCTCGGCGCTGGATGTCTCTATCCGGGCGCAAATCATCAATCTGCTGCTGGATTTACAGCGGGATATGGGGATCGCCTTCCTGTTTATCTCGCACGACATGGCGGTGGTTGAGCGCATCAGCCATCGCGTGGCGGTGATGTTTATGGGGCAAATTGTGGAAATCGGTCCGCGAAGAGCGGTGTTCGAGAACCCACAGCATCCGTATACCCGCAAGCTCATCGCGGCGGTCCCGGTCGCCGATCCGGCGCATCGTCACGGCCAGCGCGTGCTGCTGCAGGATGAAATGCCGAGCAATATTCGTAAACGCGGCGAGGCCGTGGAGCGCGTGGCGTTGCGTGAGGTCGGGCCGGGTCATTTCGTGGCTCCCCCGCGTCAGGACAATGCTTTTTCGCGGTTATAACTTTCAACAGGCAGGAGAACATAATGGTTACATTTGTAGCGCGTAGATGGTTGTTAGCCGCGAGCGTGACGGCAGCCCTGGCCGCTGCCCCCGCGTTCGCTGCCAAAGATGTGGTGGTCGCCGTCGGCTCTAACTTCACCACGCTGGATCCGTATGACGCTAACGACACGCTCTCCCAGGCGGTGGCGAAATCGTTCTACCAGGGGCTGTTTGGCCTGGATAAAGAGATGAAGCTTAAAAACGTGCTGGCGGAGGGGTACACCGTTTCGGATGACGGGCTGGTGTACACCATTAAGCTCAAAACCGGGGTGAAATTCCAGGACGGCACCGACTTTAATGCAGACGCGGTGAAGGTTAACCTCGATCGCGCCAGCAATCCTGAAAACAGCCTCAAGCGTTATAACCTCTATAAAAACATCGCCAAAACCGAGGTGGTCGACCCGGCGACGGTAAAAATCACCCTGAAAGAGCCGTTCTCCGCGTTTATCAATATTCTGGCGCACCCGGCGACGGCGATGATCTCCCCTGCCGCGCTGAAGAAATACGGCAAGGAGATCGGCTTCCACCCGGTCGGTACCGGTCCGTACGAGCTGGTCACCTGGAATCAGACCGATTTTGTGAAGGTGAAGAAATACGCGGGATACTGGCAGAAAGGGCTGCCGAAGCTGGACACCATCACCTGGCGTCCGGTAGTGGATAACAACACCCGTGCGGCGATGCTGCAAACCGGCGAGGCGCAGTTTGCCTTCCCGGTCCCGTACGAGCAGGCCGCCATTCTGGAGAAAAACAGCAAGCTGGAGCTGGTCGCCAGCCCGTCGATCATGCAGCGCTACATCAGCATGAACGTCACGCAAAAGCCGTTCGATAATCCGAAGGTGCGCGAAGCCATTAACTATGCCATTAACCGCCAGGCGCTGGTGAAGGTCGCTTTTGCGGGCTATGCCACCCCGGCCACCGGCGTGCTGCCGCCGGCTATCGCGTATGCGCAAAGCTATCAGCCGTGGCCGTACGATCCGGCCAAAGCGCGCGAGCTGCTGAAGGAGGCGGGCTATCCGAACGGCTTTAGCACCACGCTGTGGTCGTCGCATAACCACAGTACCGCCCAGAAGGTGCTGCAGTTTACCCAGCAGCAGCTGGCGCAGGTGGGGATTAAGGCGCAGGTTACCGCCATGGATGCCGGACAGCGTGCGGCAGAGGTCGAGGGTAAAGGGCAGAAAGAGAGCGGCGTGCGGATGTTCTACACCGGCTGGTCGGCCTCGACCGGTGAAGCCGACTGGGCGCTGTCGCCGCTGTTTGCCTCGCAGAACTGGCCGCCAACCCTGTTCAATACCGCATTCTACAGCAACCCGCAGGTGGACAAAGACCTGGCCGATGCGCTGAAAACCACCAAACCGGACGAGAAGGCACGCCTCTACAGGGACGCGCAGGACATCATCTGGAAAGAGTCGCCGTGGGTGCCGCTGGTGGTGGAGAAACTGGTGTCAGCCCATAACAAAGCGTTGACCGGGTTCTACATCATGCCGGATACGGGCTTTAGCTTTGACGATGCGGATTTAAAATAACGCCCATGCTGAACTATGTTTGTAAACGCCTGCTGGGGCTTATCCCGACGCTACTGATTGTGGCGGTGCTGGTGTTTTTGTTTGTCCATATGCTGCCGGGCGATCCGGCGCGTCTGGTTGCCGGGCCTGAAGCGGATGCCACGGTCATTGAGCTGGTGCGTAAACAGCTTGGTCTTGACCAGCCGCTGTATATGCAGTTTCTGCACTATATTGGCAACGTTCTGCAGGGTGATTTTGGTATCTCGATGGTGTCGCGTCGTCCGGTGTCGGAGGAGATCGCCAGCCGCTTTATGCCCACGTTCTGGTTAACGTTAGCCAGCATGAGCTGGGCGGTGGTGTTCGGACTTGGCGCCGGGATTGTGGCGGCCGTCTGGCGCAACCGCTGGCCGGACAAGCTCGGCATGGCGCTGGCGGTGACCGGCATCTCCTTCCCGGCGTTCGCGCTGGGGATGCTGCTGATGCAGGTCTTCTCCGTTGAGCTGGGCTGGCTGCCCACCGTCGGGGCCGATACCTGGAAGCATTACATTCTACCCTCGATGACGCTGGGGGCTGCCGTGTCGGCGGTGATGGCCCGCTTTACCCGCGCCTCGTTCGTTGACGTGCTGAGCGAAGATTATATTCGCACCGCGCGGGCGAAAGGGGTCAGCGAGAAGTGGGTCATTCTCAAGCACGGGTTCCGCAATGCGATGATCCCGGTGGTGACGATGATGGGGCTGCAGTTTGGCTTCCTGCTGGGCGGCTCTATCGTGGTGGAAAAGGTCTTCAACTGGCCGGGGCTGGGACGTCTGCTGGTCGATTCCGTCGAGATGCGCGACTACCCGGTGATTCAGGCGGAAGTCCTGCTTTTCTCGCTGGAGTTTATTCTTATCAACCTCGTGGTGGACGTGCTCTACGCCGCCATTAACCCGGCCATCAGGTATAAGTAAGATGCGATTATTGAACTGGCGGCGTCAGGCCGTATTAAACGCCATGCCGGGGCTAAAACCGGACCACATCCGCACCCCGTGGTCTGAATTCTGGCGGCGTTTCCGCCGCCAGCCGGTCGCGATGACGGCGGGGCTGTTCGTGCTGCTGCTGATCGTGGTGGCGATCGTGGCGCCGTGGGTGGCGCCGTTTGATGCGGAAAACTATTTTGACTACGACCGCCTGAACGACGGGCCCTCAATGCTCCACTGGTTCGGCGTGGACTCTCTCGGGCGGGATATCTTTAGCCGGGTGCTGGTGGGGGCGCAGATCTCGCTAGCCGCCGGGGTGTTTGCGGTGCTGATCGGCGCGGCTATCGGGATCGTGCTGGGGCTGGTCGCCGGCTATTACGAAGGCTGGTGGGACCGCATCATCATGCGCATCTGCGACGTGCTGTTTGCCTTCCCCGGCATTCTGCTGGCGATTGCCGTGGTGGCGATCATGGGCAGCGGCATGGCCAACGTCATCATTGCGGTCGCGGTGTTTTCGATTCCGGCCTTTGCCCGCCTGGTGCGCGGCAACACGCTGGTGCTGAAACAGCAGACCTTCATCGAGTCGGCCCGCAGTATGGGGGCCAGCGATGCGACCATCCTCTTCAGCCATATTCTGCCGGGGACGGTGTCGTCCATCGTGGTCTACTTCACCATGCGTATTGGCGTGTCGATAATCTCGGCGGCCAGCCTGTCGTTTCTGGGGCTAGGGGCACAGCCTCCGACACCGGAGTGGGGCGCGATGCTGAACGAGGCGAGGGCCGATATGGTGATTGCGCCACACGTGGCGATCTTCCCGAGTCTGGCGATTTTCCTGACCGTGCTGGCGTTTAACCTGCTGGGGGATGGGCTGCGCGACGCGCTGGATCCGAGGATAAAGGGGTAGTGCAGTGAAATGTGCCGGGTGGCGGCTACGCCTTACCCGGCCTACAAAAGCGGAGTGGGGGGAATTAAACCCGGCTACCCCATAGGTCATACTCATCCGCGTTTTCAACCTTCACGCGAATAATATCACCCGGCTTAACGTTGGTTTCGCCATTCAGGTACACCGCACCGTCGATTTCAGGGGCGTCCGCCATGCTGCGGCCAATCGCGCCTTCTTCGTCCACTTCGTCGATGATAACCATGATCTCGCGGCCCACTTTCTCCTGCAGACGTTCGGCAGAAATCTGCTGCTGAAGCTGCATGAAGCGGTTCCAGCGCTCCTCTTTCACCTCTTCCGGCACCTGATCCGCCAGCTCGTTAGCGGTTGCGCCTTCTACCGGGCTGTATTTGAAGCAGCCGACGCGGTCCAGACGCGCTTCTTTCAGGAAGTCGAGCAGCATCTGGAAATCTTCTTCGGTTTCACCCGGGAAGCCAACGATGAAGGTGGAGCGCAGGGTCAGATCCGGGCAGATCTCACGCCACTGCTTGATGCGCGCCAGCTGGCGGTCAACGGAGCCAGGACGTTTCATCAGCTTCAGGATACGCGGGCTGGCATGCTGCAGCGGGATGTCCAGGTATGGCAGAATCTTGCCTTCCGCCATCAGTGGGATCACGTCGTCAACGTGCGGGTACGGGTAAACGTAGTGCAGACGCGTCCAGATACCGAGTTTGGACAGCTGCTCGCACAGGCCGACCATGCTGGTTTTCACCGGCTCGCCGTTGTGGAAACCGGAGCGGTGCTTAACGTCCACGCCATAAGCTGAGGTGTCCTGGGAGATGACCAGCAGTTCCTTCACGCCCGCATCGGCCAGACGTTTGGCTTCCGCCAGCACTTCGCCGATTGGACGGCTCACCAGATCGCCACGCATGGACGGGATGATGCAGAAGGTGCAGCGGTGGTTGCAGCCTTCGGAAATTTTCAGGTACGCGTAGTGGCGCGGCGTCAGCTTCACGCCCTGTTCCGGCACCAGGCTCAGGAACGGGTTGTGCTTGGGTTTTGGCACGTAGTGATGAACATGTTGCAGCACCTGCTCGTAGCTGTGCGGGCCGGTAATCTCCAGCACCTTCGGGTGCACTTCGCGGATCTGGTCTTCTTTCGCGCCCAGACAGCCGGTCACGATCACTTTGCCGTTTTCGGTCAGCGCTTCACCGATGGCTTCCAGTGACTCCTGGACCGCGCTGTCGATAAACCCGCAGGTGTTAACGATCACCATATCGGCGTTGTCGTAGCTTGGCACCACGTCATAGCCCTCGGTGCGCAGTTCGGTCAGGATGCGTTCTGAATCCACCAGGTTTTTCGGGCAGCCCAGGGAGACGAAGCCGATTTTCGGCTGGTGCGTAACATTGCTCATAGGTTAAAAATTCATCAATTATGGAGTTATCAGGGCGGGATTTTACAGCGTATCGCGGGGGATTTATACACTCTTTGCAAGGCGGATGCGCCGGGCAGAGGTTGTAACATTGTAAATAATGTTAATCAGTTAATAAAAATTGATCCCAGGCATTAAACTGTACAAAAAATGTACTTATCCTGACTATGCACAATGGCTGACAGAGGAGGAAAGAGCATGACCGTTGACAGACTAAAACGCGATCTGCTGAACAAGCTGATCAACGCCCGAATCGACCTGGCCGCGTACCTGCAGTTGAGGAAGGCAAAAGGGTATATGTCAGTCAGCGAAAGCGAACATCTGCGTGATAACCTGTTTGAACTTTGCAATTTCATGCGTGAAAAAGCACCGGCCCTGCAGGCGAACTACGGCGAAAGTGAAGAAGTCGCGCTGCGCCGCGCCGCCGAGGTGCTCTCCATTGCAGGGGTGTGTCTGATGAACGGACGCCACGACTGCCCGAATTTTATCGCCGTAAACGCGGAGAAGCTTGAAAACTGCCTGACAACGCTCTCTCTATGCATCATGTGCCTGAACGAGCACAAACAGCTTGAACAGCACTGATCCCGGGGGAGGCAACTCCCCCTTCTGCTTAAGCTTTTGTAAAAGTGGTAACGCGCCCGGACGCAGTGGCTAATCTTTAAGCCATATGCCGATAAAGGAGCGCGTTATGCCTCGATCCTCGCTGATTTCCCTGCCTGCGTTATTTATTCCGTTTTCACTTCTAGCTGCGCCAGAGGCGGTGAAGGTCGAGGTGCTGCAAAACAGACTCGATCACCCCTGGTCCCTGGCGTTCCTGCCGGATAATAACGGGCTGCTGGTGACCCTGAAGGGCGGCCAGCTCAAACGCTGGCAGGCCGGAAAAGGGCTCTCCGATCCGATTGTCGGCGTACCGAAGGTCTGGGCAAACGGCCAGGGAGGATTGCTGGATGTGGTGCTGGCGCCGGATTTTGAAACGTCGCGCCGCGTCTGGCTGAGCTACGCCGAGGCCGGGCATGACGGCAAAGCCGGAACGGCGGTGGGCTTTGGCCGCCTGAGCGACGACTATTCCCGCATCGAGGGATTCCAGGTGGCGTTCCGCCAGATGCCGAAACTCTCAACCGGTAACCATTTCGGCGGACGGCTGGTGTTCGACGGCAAAGGCTCCCTCTTTATCGGACTCGGCGAGAATAACCAGCGTCCCACGGCGCAGGATCTGGATAAATTGCAGGGCAAAGTGGTGCGCCTCACCGAAGACGGAAAAGTCCCGCCGGATAACCCCTTTGTGAATACCCCCGGTGCGCGACCTGAAATCTGGTCTTACGGCATCCGCAACCCGCAGGGGATGGCGATGAACCCCTGGAGCGACACGCTGTGGCTGAACGAGCACGGCCCTCGCGGCGGGGATGAGATCAATATCCCGGAGAAGGGTAAGAACTACGGCTGGCCGCTGGCAACGCACGGCATTAACTACAGCGGTCTGAAAATCCCGGAAGCCAAAGGCGAGCACGTTGAGGGCACCGAGAAGCCGCTGTTCGTCTGGAAAGTCTCACCCGCGGTAAGCGGCATGGCGTTCTACAACAGCGACGTCTTCCCGCAGTGGAAAAACAAGCTGTTTATCGGCGCGCTGAAGGAGAAGGACGTGATCGTGCTGAGCGTGGAGGGTAACAAGGTGACAGAGGACGGGCGCATTCTGGGCGACCGGGATCAGCGTATTCGCGATGTGCGGGTGGGGCCGGATGGGTATCTGTATGTCCTGACCGACGAGACGGACGGGCAGCTGTTGAAAGTCAGCCCGTCCGGCGCGTAATCAGGTAACCGGGATCATCACGACGTTACGGTACGCCGGGCGATCGCTCAGCTGTTTAAGCCAGCGCTCCAGGTGCGGGCGCGGCGTCCACTTCAGGCCCATGTTGGTCAGGTTCCAGACGAATGGCGCCACGGCGATATCGCCGGTGCCGAACGCCTCGCCGGAGAACCAGGCGTGCTTCGCCAGCTCGTCATCCATCATCGCAAACAGATTTTCGCAGGCATCCTGCGCGGCATGAATCGCGGGATAATCGCGTTCCGCTTCCGGCGTGCGGATAAGCCCCATCAGGATCACGCGGTGGGTCGGGGACAGCGTCTGGTTCGCCCAGTCCATCCACTTTTCGCCCTGGGCGCGGCGGGCCGGGTTTTCTACCCACAGGCGGCCCTGACCGTACTGGGCGGCGAGGTAACGCACAATCGTATTGGACTCCCAAAGCGTCGCGTCCGTTTCATCATCGCGCAGCAGCGGCACCAGGCCATTCGGGTTCATGGCCAGATAGTCGGCCTCCTTGTTCACGCCGAACGCCATGCCTGCCATGATTTGATTGAACGGTAAATCCAGCTCTTCCAGCGTCCAGAGCACTTTCTTAACGTTGGTCGAATTATTCCTGCCCCACAGCGTAATCATATTTACTCCCGATGAGATGTGAATCCGAATCAGCTTTTCGCCATGGTGAGATAAACCTAACAATTACGCAACAGAAGACAAAAAAATCGCCTTAATCAAAGCGTATCTGAATGTTATTGCATAAACTTTAATAACTTTACCCTCGTTGGGTTTCTTTAACGGTTTTAGTGCGCTATTACTCATCGCTTCTTGCGACACGGTGATGTGACGTAATTTTTGAATGGACACTCGGGTGGCATTTATGACGCGTAAAATGACTTCTCTGCGCAGCCTGGCGGCAGGCTCTGCGCTTCTTTTCCTGTTTGCACCAACGCTCTACGCAGCTGAACAGGCTGCGCCCGAAGCGCCGCCTGTGGATGCGCGCGCCTGGATCCTGATGGACTACGCCAGCGGTAAAGTGCTGGCGGAAGGGAATGCGGATGAGAAACTCGATCCGGCAAGCCTGACCAAAATCATGACCAGCTATGTGGTAGGCCAGGCGCTGAAAGCGGGCAAGATCAAGCTGGACGATATGGTGACCATCGGGAAAGACGCCTGGGCGACCGGCAACCCGGCCCTGCGCGGATCTTCCGTGATGTTCCTGAAGCCAGGGGATCAGGTCTCCGTTTCCGATCTGAATAAAGGGGTGATTATTCAGTCAGGAAATGATGCGTGCATCGCGCTGGCCGACTACGTTGCCGGCAGCCAGGATTCTTTCATTGGCTTGATGAATGGTTACGCGCAGAAGCTGGGCTTAACCAACACCACGTTCAAAACGGTTCACGGCCTGGATGCGCCGGGCCAGTTCAGCACCGCGCGCGACATGGCGCTGCTGGGGAAAGCGCTGATCCACGACGTGCCGGATGAATACGCCATCCACAAAGAGAAAGAGTTTACCTTCAACAAAATTCGCCAGCCGAACCGCAACCGCCTGCTGTGGAGCAGCAACGTCAACGTGGACGGGATGAAAACCGGCACCACGGCGGGTGCAGGCTATAACCTGGTGGCCTCCGCGACCCAGGGCGACATGCGCCTGATTTCGGTAGTGCTGGGCACCAAAACCGACCGCATTCGCTTTAACGAATCAGAAAAACTGCTGACCTGGGGCTTCCGCTTTTACGAAACCGTGACGCCGATTAAACCGGATGCCACGTTCGTCAGCCAGCGCGTCTGGTTTGGTGACAAGAGCGAGGTGAACCTGGGCGCGGGTGAGGCGGGCTCGGTAACCATTCCGCGCGGCCAGCTGAAAAACCTGAAGGCCAGCTACACTCTGACCGACCCACAGCTCACCGCCCCGCTGAAAAAAGGCCAGGTGGTTGGGACGATTGATTTCCAGCTTAACGGTAAGTCGATTGAACAGCGTCCGCTGATTGTGATGGAAGCCGTGGAAGAGGGCGGCTTCTTCAGCCGGATGTGGGATTTCGTGATGATGAAATTCCACGGGTGGTTTGGCAGCTGGTTTAGCTAAGTTTTTGCCGGGTGGCGCTGCGCTTACCCGGCCTACGTTCGAGCCGTTGTAGGCCGGGTAAGGCGAAGCCGCCACCCGGCATAACCTCAATACATCAACTTCACCTGCTGCGCTTTCGCGTGGGCCACAATCTCGTCGTCCGGGCGGCAATCGCTGACGATGGCATCGAACTGCGCCAGCTCGCCCATTCTTGCCGGACGCACCTTACCAAACTTACTGTGATCGACCACCAGCACATGGTACTGCGCGGCGCTTAACGCCCAGTGCTTGACCGGTAGTTCTTCCAGGTTAAAGCAGGTTGCCCCCTGACGCACATTGACGCCTGCGGCGGAATAAAACGCGATGTCCGGGCAGAGATTGCTGAGCGTGTCCTGCAGGTTGAGCGGCTTAAAGATCGCGTTGCTGGCGTGAAACTCACCGCCACAGAGGATCACCCGGCACTCGGGTTTCTCCTGAAGCGCCAGAAAGGTGTTCAGGGAATAACAGACGGCGGTAAACGGAATGCTGCTGTCGATGGCTTCGATAATCCACGGCGTGGTGGTACCGCAGTCAAAAAACAGCGTCTGGTGCGGCTGTACCAGGGAAGCCGCAAGCCGCGCGGCTTTGCGTTTCTCTTCCACCAGGCGCGTCTTCTGGTCGCTGATCAGATAATGGCTGGCGCTACGCGGCTCAAGCACAATGTATCCGCCCAGCAGCACGACGGGCGCGCTCTCGCTGTTCAGATCCCGACGAATGGTCATCTCCGAGACGCCGAGGAGGTTGGCGGCTTCCTTAAGATGCAGCTTATCGCTGCGCTTCAGCGCCTGTAGCAGCTGAGCAATGCGGTCATCGCGACGTGTTTCCATAGTTCCTCGGCATAAAAAAATGAACCCCCGCAGGGCGGGGGTTCAAGTGTAACCTGTCAGGTCGGGGTTAGTCACGTATCCAGCCTTTGCGGATCGGGATGGCGAAAATGGCGCGATAGAGTGAAGAAAGCGCACGGTAGAGCGCTTCCCCGATGAGGCTCCACAGGATAGCCGCGCTCACGCAGCCAATCAGCCCCACCAGGAAGCCGCCCACCATATCCAGCGGCCAGTGGACGCCCAGATACACGCGAGACCAGGCGATGGCCACAGCGACCACCATCAGCACCGCACCCGACCACAGGCGATGCCAGAACAGGAAGGCCAGTGCGAAGGTGAAGATCACCGTACCGTGATCGCTCGGGAAAGAGTCATCCGGCGCATGGTGCAGGAAGGTATAGCCGACGTGATCGACAAACGGACGATCGTGCGGGAACGCATGGCCCAGAATGTAACTCGCCAGGACGCTTACGCCGAGAGCCATCGCCACTTTGATTACAAGCTTGCGCTGCGCTTTCACCTGGCTACGAGGTCCCCACAGCCAGAGGATGGCTGCCAGCGCGGGCACGATACTGATCAGATCTTTTGCCAAAAAGGTGGCGAAGTCGATCATCCACTCGGGCGAGGCCGGGGTGGCGTTGATCAGATAAAACAGCTGATAATTCAGATTCTCTAGCATAGCGTTATCACTCTTTAGCAAACCGGGTGGAAACCAGCCCGTAGACTGCCACCTGGGAAAACCAGACCCACCACCCGGCCCACAGGTTGTGAGAGAAAAAATGCGCCCCGCGCATGACCTGACCGAAGCCCATCGCCAGACCCAGCAAAATGCCGAGAACGACAAAGCTCCAGGCCAGACGCGGCCGCTCGCGCCAGAAGGCAAAAAACAGTCCCATCACCATAAAGCCGCTGGAAGAATGGCCGCCGGGGAAGCAGCGCCCCGGGCCGCTGTCCGCCGGGACGGCGCTGAACAGGGGATAGGACATCGCCTTACCGCCATATTCCACCAGGTCCCACGGGCAGCTGTGATGGCTCATGCTTTTCAGCACGCCCACGACCAGCGCGCCAAGCCCCATCAGCAGCGCCGCCGTAACCAGCCTCGCGTTACGCTTGTACGCGCCGTAAAACAGCGCCACGGCGCCTAAAGCGATGGCAATGTACTTCGCCAGACGATGGTTGAGCAGATCCAGCAGGTGGTCTTTCTGCAGCGGGAAGCTCTGCGTCGCCGCGTCATACCAGAAGCCGGTGATCCATCTGTCGAGCGCTTCATTGCGCGATAGCCACGTAAACACCACGGCAAGGACTATCAGTATGAAAAGCTGATAACCATAAAAGCGGGACGGCAAGCGGTAAAGGCGTTTTGTCTTATTTGTCTGTAACTTAGACAATTCTGAACGGCTGGAGGTGAGAGACATAATTTGGGGTCGTTGACGAGTAATGGGGCTATCATAAATCTGTCAAATTAAGGAAACCTTAAACGAAGACGATATGTGCTTTATTTCTGTTTATCCTCGATAAATCACTATCTCGGGCTGCGGCATTTCATTACACTCGTCGCGATTTTGTCATTATAAAGAGATTGCATGTTAAACCGTTCTTCTTCAGGTTCACGTCTGGGTCGTCAGGCGTTGCTTTTCCCCCTGTGTCTGGTGCTCTACGAATTTTCTACCTATATCGGCAACGATATGATTCAGCCCGGTATGCTGGCCGTGGTGGCGCAGTACAACGCCGGAATTGAGTGGGTACCGACCTCCATGACCGCCTATCTGGCCGGCGGCATGTTTTTGCAGTGGCTGTTAGGCCCGCTGTCGGATCGTATTGGCCGTCGTCCGGTGATGCTGACGGGCGTGGTGTGGTTCATCGTCACCTGTCTTGCCACGCTGCTGGCGCAAAATATTGAACAATTTACCCTGCTGCGCTTCCTGCAGGGGGTGAGCCTGTGCTTTATCGGCGCCGTGGGGTATGCGGCCATTCAGGAGTCGTTTGAAGAGGCGGTGTGTATCAAAATCACCGCGCTGATGGCGAACGTGGCGCTGATCGCTCCCTTACTCGGGCCGCTGGTGGGCGCCGCATGGGTGCATATGGCCCCCTGGGAAGGGATGTTTGTGCTCTTTGCCGTTCTCGCCGCCATCGCGTTCTTTGGCCTGCACCGTGCGATGCCGGAAACCGCCACCCGCATCGGCGAGAAACTCTCGCTGAAAGAGCTGGGTCGGGATTACAAAGAGGTGCTGAAAAACGGCCGCTTTGTAGCGGGCGCGCTGGCGACCGGGTTTGTTAGCCTGCCGCTGCTGGCGTGGATTGCCCAGTCTCCGGTCATTATCATCAGCGGTGAAAAGCTCAGCAGCTACGAGTACGGCCTGCTGCAGGTGCCGATCTTTGGCGCGCTGATTATCGGTAACCTGGTGCTGGCGCGTCTGACGTCACGCCGCACCGTGCGCTCGCTGATTATCATGGGCGGCTGGCCGATTGCGGCAGGACTGATTCTGGCGGCGGTGGCAACCGTCGCGTCATCTCACGCTTATTTGTGGATGACGGCGGGGCTGAGTATCTACGCCTTCGGGATTGGCGTGGCGAACGCCGGGCTGGTGCGCCTGACGCTGTTTGCCAGCGAGATGAGTAAGGGCACGATCTCCGCGGCGATGGGGATGCTACAGATGCTGATTTTTACCGTCGGTATCGAGGTGAGCAAGCATGCCTACGCGATGGGCGGTAACGGGCTGTTCAGCCTGTTTAACCTCGCCAATGGCGTGCTGTGGGTTGGCCTGATGGTGGTATTCCTGAAAGACAAGCGCGTCGGAAACGCTCTGCAACCTTAATTCTTATGCCCTCTCCCTGTGGGAGAGGGCTAGGGTAAGGGCACCAGACCGCACGCGGTCAATTAAACGGTGCCTCCCCGTTCAACACCTTCTCAATCACATCCAGCACGCCTTCATCGTTATTATGCGGTGCTTCAAAACGCGCCGCCGCTTTGATATGCGGTCTGGCATTCGCCATCGCAAAGCTGAACCCGGACTGGCGCAGCATCTCCACGTCGTTGCCGCTGTCGCCGAAGGCCACCACGTCGCTGTTCTCTATGCCCCAGCGCTGTTGCAGGATCCGCAGGCCGTTGGCCTTATGCACGCCGGGGATAATCAGGTCGATACTGCCGTGACCGGTGGTGACGGGCACCATGATGTCACTCAGCTTTTCATGCAGCAGCGCCTGAATACGCGGAATTTCATCATCGGACACGTTGAGTCCGAACTTGAAGAAAATATCGTTCAGGTTGTCGAAATCGCTGACCATTTCCAGACGGTGATAATACTTCGCCGCGAGGGCCTTAAAGCCCTCGTCATAGCACTTCAGCGTATAGGCGCTGCTCTTCCCGCAGGCGATAATCTCAATGCCCGGCACGTCGTTTAAGACGCTCGCGACGGTCTCGAAATGGGCTTTCGACAGTTCACCGTTAAAGACGTCTTCACCTTCGCTCACGACCCAGCCGCCGTTTTCGGCGACGAATGAAATTTCATGCGCAATCTCCGGGAAAAAGGAGATGAGCTGGTAGTACTGGTTGCCGCTGGCGACCACGAAACGAATGCCTTGCGCCTTCATGCGCGCGTACTGCGCCAGAAAGCGCGGGCGATTGTAGGTCTTGGCATCGCTCAGGAATGTGCCATCCATGTCGACGGCGATCAGTTTAACGCTCATATCCCTTCTCCAGTGTCGTTTGATTCGTTTCCGGCTTTGCCACCGCGCGCGCCACCAGCGCCGCGATGATGACCAACCCTAACACCACCAGCATGGCGCTGCGCAGCCCGTAGTGCTCCCCGAGGAAGCCGAGCAGCGGCGGCCCGACCAGGAAGGCGAGATAGCCCGTGGTTGCCACCACGCTGACGCGCGTCGGGGCATCCGGGCCGGTATCGCTGGCGGCAGAGATGGTCAGCGGGAAGCCGAGGGATGCGCCCAGCCCCCAGAGGATCACCGAGACGCCGGCAATCCAGTCCACATCCACAAAGATGATCATCGCGATACCCAGCCCGCCGAGCAGGGCGCTGGCGCGCACTACCGCCACGCGGCTGTAGCGGTCGATAAACCAGCCGCCGGTGAAGCGCCCGACGGTCATCCCCAGCGTAAACCCGGCGTAAATCAGCGAGCCGGAGGTCGGGCTAAAGCCGTGACCGTCCACCATCAGCAGGGGCAGCCAGTCGTTGGCGGACCCTTCCGCGAACGCCATCGCCAGCACCACCACGCCGATCAGCATCAGCTGGAAATCGCGGTAGAAGGGCAGCCCTTTTTCGGCTGAGTGCTGTTCGTCCGCGGAGTTTTTACCGGTGCCGTCCGGGATGGCCCGGATGCCGGTCAGAATGGGAATGATGCACACCAGCGCCGCCAGCAGAATATGCAGATTCGCGCTCACGCCAGTGGCCGTCAGCGCCATCCCCACGCCCGCACCGGCCAGCGTGCCGAGGCTATAGAAGCCGTGCATCATTGGCAGCACGGTTTTGTTCATCTCGCGTTCGACCGCTGCCCCTTCCACATTTATCGCCACTTCCGCCGAACCAAAGCTGCCGCCAAATACCGTCAGCCCGAGGGCAAACAGCACCGGTGAGGCAAACCACAGCGCCGCGCTCAGCACCATCATCCCGAACACCGCGAAGCACATGGTGGTGCGGATCACCGCTCGCGTACCGAAGCGCTTTACCAGCCACGCGGAGCAGAGAATGCCGCTCATGGAGCCTATCGACAGGCCGAACAGCACGATGCCCATTTCCGCGGTAGAGACGGACAAAATATCGCGAATGGCGGGCGTGCGCGTGGCCCAGGAGGCCATCAGCAGACCGGGAATGAAGAAGAACATAAACAGCGCCCACAGGCGGAGCTGCAGGGCTTTGCGGGGAGAGGTCAGCGTCATCGGGATAGCACCAGAAGTACAACAATAGCGACAACACTAGCAAGTTTGTGTACATTTGTACACAAACCAGGTGAGGAATTGATGAGCAGACCACCCAACGATCCGCATCGCCGGGAGAAGATCCTGCAGGCGACGCTCGACACCATTGCTGAACACGGTATTCACGCCGTCACGCACCGTAAAATCGCCACCTGCGCGGGCGTGCCGCTGGGGTCGATGACCTACTATTTCGACGGCATGGAGCCGCTGCTGGAGGAGGCCTTCACGTGGTTTACCCGCCAGATGTCGCAGCAGTACCGGGATTTCTTCGCGGGCGTCACCGGGCCGGAAATGGCGTGCGAATCCATCACCACGCTGATCCACAGCTCGCAGGTGACCACGCCGCACAACATGGCGCTGATGTATCAGCTCTACGCCTTTATGCACCGCAGCGCGGCGCTCAAAACGGTGATGCAGGACTGGATGAAGATGAGCCAGACCACGCTGGAGCAGTGGTTCGACCCGGTCACCACCCGCGCGCTGGACGCGTTTATCGAAGGGATGACGCTGCACTATGTCACCGACCGGGCGCCGTTAAGCCGGGAGGAGATTCGGGCGATGGTGGGGAGGATTGCGGGCATTACACCGTTAAATAAAGAAAATTAGTTAATATTTTTCAATGTGTTACGAATTTTCTCCATATTGACAATCCGGACCGATCACGTGACTATCCACCGCGGCGGTTATTTACTGTTCAGTGGTTGAGGTTGGCGTTGGGTGAAAAAGTAAGTACCTGGATCGTGCAGGTCAGTCTGGCAAAAAAGAGAGCGTTGTTAGTACTGTTGATTTTGGTTCAGACGAGTCTGCTGATTGGGCATCTGCTCTACCAGCGCGGCTATGTGGAGGATAACGCCGCACGTATTCTTCGCAATACGGCCATACTCCAGTCCCAGCAGTTTGAAACCAGCCTTAACGCGATGCGCTACCAGATGCGCTTTATCGGGAATGCCTTTCTGCTCAACCATACGGTCACGCCTGAAAACGCGCAGCCATTCCTGCAAGGGGAGCTCAAGCGCGCCTGGCTGGATGGCGTTGTCGTCTTTGATGAAGACGGTGATTTTCTCAGCAGCCGCGCGCTATTTCCTTTTGAGCGCGCTCTGGACGCCACTACGCTTGCGCAGGCCAGCTTTCGGCAGCACCCTCTGTTTACCGGTTTTCGCCGGGATGAAGTTACCGAAAGTTTGTTTTACTGGCAGAGCAACGGCACGGATAAAAACATGTTGGGCTTCGTTATGTTCCGTGCAGTGCGCGATGCGCATGGTCGCTTTCTTGGTGGTGCGTTGGGTTTCTTCAATGGTAACACCATGAACGATATGTTTCGCAAAATGGAAGCGCAGGGCTTCGATTTAGGTCAGGGTGGGGCGATGGCGGTCCTTGATCGTGACAATGCGGTGCAGCTTGCCCGTATGGGGGCGAATGACGGTTCGCAATTGAACACCTCCGACCCGCGCCTCGCGAAGCTGCTGGAATACGCAAGCGATACCGCACAGGTCCAACGATATACCTCTCCGATTGATGGCGTTGAACGTATGGGTGTATTTCTTAACCTCAACGAACGCAAATGGGTGCTGGCCGTCGGGCTGGCCAGAAAAGACGTGCTGCACGGCTGGTATTATCAGGCTCTGTGGACGGCGCTGGCGATTCTGGTTATCTCCATTACGCAGTGGTTTCTGATGCATTACATCCACGTCAACGCCCTGCAGCGGGCGCGTTTCCAGCAGGAGGCGCGGCTCGATCCGCTCACCGGGCTGGCAAACCGTCGCCAGTTTGATGAGTGGTCTTTGCGGGCCTGCAATCTTGCCCGTCGGCATCAGCAACCCCTGTGCCTGATGAGCATGGATCTGGATTTCTTCAAGCGTATTAACGACACCTGGGGCCATGACGGCGGCGATGCGGTGCTGAAGCATATTGGCAACGCGCTTCCGGCACTGGTGAGAGGCAGCGACATTGTCGCCCGCTTCGGCGGGGAAGAGTTTGTCGTGGCAATGCCGCAGACCTCTCTGGAGACGGCCGCTGAGATCGCCGAGCGCGTACGGATGAGCCTTGCCAGCCAGAACGTCGACTTCAACGGGCAGACGATCCGCTTCACCGCCAGCATGGGGCTCGTATGCATGACGCCGGATGAACTGGAGATTGAAGATGGCATGCAGTCAGCCCTGGCGCGAGCCGATCGTGAGCTTTATCGTGCAAAACGTGAGGGGCGCAACCGGGTCTGCGTGGCGAGCTAGCGGGCGGTTGTTTTCTCCAGGCGTTCAGGGCCCGCCGGGCGCTGGCCCTGTCGTCCACCTGAGGATGGATTATTTTTTCAGGATATTCTTCCCGCTGGCGTCCACCACCGCTTCGCCATCTTCTTTCGTAAACGCCCCTTTCTGCGCGTCCGGCAGAATGTCGAGGACGACTTCAGACGGGCGGCACAGGCGGGTGCCCAGCGGCGTCACCACAATCGGACGGTTAATCAGAATCGGGTGTTGCAGCATAAAATCGATAAGCTGGTCGTCGGTGAACTTATCGTCGGCAAGGCCGAGCTGTTCATAGGGCTCCACGTTTTTACGCAGCAAATCGCGCACCGAAATGCCCATATCGGCAATCAGGGCGGTCAGCGTATCGCGCGACGGCGGGGTTTCCAGATAGAGAATAATCTCTGGCTCCGCGCCGCTGTTGCGGATCATCGCCAGCGTGTTGCGCGAGGTGCCGCAGGCGGGGTTGTGGTAAATGGTGATGTGGCTCATATCAGTGGCTCATTACAGTGTGAAGGAGAGACGTAGCGCCAGGGCGGCGAGCGTCACAAACAGGACCGGCAGCGTCATGATGATGCCCGTCCGGAAATAGCCGCCCCAGGTAATCGTCATGTTTTTCTGCGCCAGCACGTGGAGCCAGAGCAGGGTGGCGAGACTACCAATAGGCGTGATTTTTGGCCCCAGATCGCAGCCAATCACGTTGGCGTAAATCATCGCGTCCTTTATCAACCCTGTTGCCGTGCTGCCGTCAATGGAGAGCGCGCCAATCAGCACCGTGGGCATATTGTTCATTATGGATGACAGGAACGCGGTGATGAACCCGGTTCCCAGCGTGGTGGCCCACAGCCCGTGTCCGGCCAGGCTATTCAGTACGCCTGTGAGAGAGTCCGTCAGCCCGGCATTACGCAGGCCATACACCACCAGATACATCCCCAGCGAGAAGATGACGATCTGCCACGGCGCGCCGCGCAGCACTTTTCCGGTATTTATCGCATGTCCGCGTTTTGCGACAGCGAATAAAATCAGCGCGCCGACGGTCGCAATGGCGCTGACCGGAATGCCGAGAGGTTCAAGCACGAAGAAACCGACGAGCAGAAGAAGGAGGACGATCCAGCCCGTTCTGAACGTCGGGAGGTCGTGAATGGCCCGCGCAGGCTCCTGGAGTTTCGCCAGGTCATATTCTGGAGGAATTTCCTTGCGAAAGAACAGGTGCAGCATGACCAGCGTTGCGGCAATCGCGGCGATATCCACCGGGATCATCACCGAAGCGTATTCGCTGAACCCCAGCGTGAAGAAGTCTGCCGAGACGATGTTGACCAGGTTGGAGACAATCAGCGGCAGGCTGGCGGTATCGGCGATAAAACCTGCCGCCATCACAAACGCCAGCGTGGCCTGTTTGCTGAACCCCAGCGCCAGCAGCATGGCGATGACGATAGGCGTGAGGATCAGCGCCGCGCCGTCATTAGCAAACAGCGCTGCGACGGCTGCGCCCAGCAGGATAATCCAGGTAAACAGCAATCGCCCTCGACCTTTCCCCCAGCGAGCGACGTGCAGCGCTGCCCACTCGAAAAAGCCGGACTCATCCAGCAGCAGACTGATAATGATGACGGCGATAAACGTTGCCGTGGCGTTCCAGACGATATTCCAGACTACCGGAATATCGTTAATGTGAATTACGCCGCTGGCCAGCGCCAGCACGGCGCCAAGAGTCGCGCTCCAGCCGATACTCAGTCCTTTGGGCTGCCAGATGACCAGCACCAGCGTAAACAGAAAAATTGCCCCTGCCAGAAACATCGCTTACTCCGTTATATCTGTTTTTGTGAATGTGTTGCAATTAGCACGAACCCGGAAGCCGGTTTTTCAGCTTCATACGCGTCTCTTCCCGCAGGCAGTTCCCGCTGGTGTCGATAACGGCTGCCGCCCATGCAGGCATGTTGGGAGAGAGACGGTAATGGACCCACTTACCCTCGCGACGGTCGATCACCAGCCCGGACTCGCGCAGCAGCGCCATATGGCGGGAAACCTTCGGCTGAGATTCGGCGGTGGCGGCGCAGAGATCGCAGACGCACAGCTCGCCCGCTTCGCGGAGCAGCATGACGATGGCGAGCCGCGTTTCGTCGGAGAGGGTTTTGAAGAGGTGGAGTGGGTGGAGCATTCGGTCATCCTGAATGTCTTTAATCATATGCATTAAATCATATGTGTTTATGGCTGGCGAGAGAAGAGGGAAAAGCAGGAAGGATAGAAAAACTCAGGGAGGGCTTGTTGAAGGTCAAAATAGTCTTTTATGGCTTGCCCGGACCAATCCTGACAGTCATGGGAAAGAAACCGTCCCCTGGAACGGTTTCATTTTATCTGCTCACTTTCAACACTCTTCTGTGCTCAGGCGCA
This sequence comes from Enterobacter sp. 5-4, assembly GCF_000612205.1. NCBI lineage: Bacteria > Pseudomonadati > Pseudomonadota > Gammaproteobacteria > Enterobacterales > Enterobacteriaceae > Enterobacter > Enterobacter sp. 5-4. The sequence continues at coordinate 150,088 of NZ_JFHW01000026.1, forward strand.
ACAGCGATCGTTCCAGGTGTCACGGTAAATGATATTCCCCTCCGTGTACTTCCATGAGATAGCTTCATAACGCAATTCGAGTGTTTCAAGATGGGTGCTGCTCATCCCGTTAGGGGTCAGGAAGGGTGCCACTGTCGTGAACTTAACGTTTTCCATCACGATATTGAAATATTCGGCCTCGATACCGGACTCCAGAATACGGTACATCTTAATAATCCCCTTCTTCATCACTCGCCCTTCGCACACGGCTCGGTAAAGAAGTGGGGTAGTCTGATCAAATTCTTTGATTATCGTAATAGGGCGATGGACGCGCGTGCCGGTGAGCTTGCCCCAACTTGGGTCAACCGGAATGGTTACGCCATGGGAGAACGATTTCAGTTCTATGGAACCATGACGGGTGGGCATCATACAGCTACCAACAATTGGCGAGCCGTTCTCGTCCTCAAGCCAGAGATGTGCGGGTGTAGACATGTCATTTCCTTATTAGCAAACGTGAAGCTTTTATGGTCCTCAATGCCATATCCAGTAAGCCAGCCCCAGTGTGACCAGGTAAAACAGGAGGATGAATCCCTGGCTAACCTCAGGGAAGTAAACGTCAAGGACATAGCCAAAAATGAACGCGAGGATGATGGGTAGATAAGTCCAGAAGAAAAACTGGGCCTGAGATTTGAGCCAGCGTCTTAGAAAGCCCATTAGTGCCTGCCCATGAGCTTCAGGATAGTGTCAGCAGCATCATAAGGGCTTTGACTGTCGGTCCATTGATGGGTTAGCACGCCCGCGCGCATAAAAGCAGGTTCCACCAGGAAATACATCATTTCCAGTTCTCGCAGGTACAACGCTTGATAGTAGGCGGGATGCATCACTTGCAAGCGATGAGCGCTGTCAGCGGCCTGTTGCACAATCCCATATATCCCCAGCCCGCCAATAGCCGCGCCCGTTAATCCTGAAACGACCTTTAACCCTGAAGGTGGAAGGGTTATATAAAGGCAAACAGTCGATGTGACCCCTGCAGAGAATGAATAAGAGGTTAGCGTGCTGGTGGATATATAAACGTTAGCGCGCATTAGAGCATGCTGTATCCCTGATAATTCTGCCGGGGAATAATCCTTAACCAGCTCCTCAACGTACGTGTTGATTAGGTCAAAGACGATGTTCCAGCGAGAAACGAGATGGAATATGCCCTTTCGGAAGCGAGTGTCCTCCAGGTTTTGTCGGGTGCATACATCGTAATATTCATCAGTAAAGCAGGAAGTGTAGTACAGCAGGCGTTGGGCACCGGCACCTATATTACTCAGCTGGCTCTTTACTTCTTCACCTACCGCGCGTACCGCCTGGTCCAGCTTCATGGCCAGTATTTTTTGGCTCTGAAGCTGGCGGATGATCTCTTCAGAATGGTACATGCTTACTGACCTCGCACTTCAGCTCACTTGAGCGATCTTTTGCTGCATTCCCCAAGACCGGAATTGCCATTACTGAGCTTGAAAACTGCATTCCTGTCCCCTCCATAGTGTTTCTATCCGCTCCAGCGTATGCCCGTAACTAATATGGAAGTTCAAAGCAGATCATGTTTATGAAAAACAGGGGATTTTTAGGAGAATGACCTGATATTTTTTAATCTAAATACGATTTATCGGGAGGTTTTAGGGCGAATAGATGAGTTCAATACTGAGTGGCGCGTTCCAAAGCCCAAATGGATTGCAGGAACAGTTAGCTGACTAATATAGACCCGCCGCTGGCTGGTTTTTTATTACCTGTTACAGCTATATAAGTTCTGCCGCGACGATGTCACTATGCAGGGGAACGTGGCGGCATAAAGCATTAATTTACAGAGTGGTAATTTTCAGGCAACAAAAAACCCATCAACCTTGAACCAAAACGGCGGGGTTGATGGGCTCCACAAATTGGGGACATCAAAGAAAAGCAGTGGCACTAGTTATGACTGCCCCCTGATAAAAAAGTTCTGCGCGTAACGAAAATATTTTCCGCCACGCGCATTCTTAGGAGTTATCCGAGCCCCGGCCAGATGATGATGATCAGCGTACCCGCCAGCGTGAGCAGTACGTTAGCGATAGCATAGGTGCCCGCATAGCCCAGCGCCGGAATGTTGCTGCGCGCGGTGTCGCTGATGATTTCCATAGCAGGCGCACAGGTACGCGCCCCCATCATCGCCCCGAAGAGCAAGGCGCGGTTCATGCGCAGCACGTAGGCGCCGAACAGGAAGCAGATCACCACCGGCACCAGGCTGACGATAAGTCCGGAAACCAACATCTGCCAGCCAACGGCGCCGAGGCTGTGGCCAATGCCGCTGCCCGCGCTTAAGCCGACGCCCGCCATAAAGACCATCAGACCGAACTCTTTCACCATGTTCAGCGCGCCCTGCGGAATGTAGCCGAAGGTCGGGTGGTTCGCTCGCAGGAAGCCCAGCATGATCCCGGCGAACAGCAGCCCGGCGGCGTTACCGATGCCGAAGCTAAAGTTGCTGAACTGGAAGGTGATCATCCCGATCATCAGGCCAACGATAAAGAAGGCGCAGAAGGCCAGCAGGTCGGTGACCTGGCTGTGAATGGAGATAAAGCCGATGCGGTCGGCCACGGTTTTCACGCGGCGGGCGTCGCCGCTGACCTGCAGAACGTCGCCTTTGTTGAGCACCACGTTGTCGTCGATCGGCATCTCAATCTGGCTGCGGATCACGCGGTTGAGGAAGCAACCGTGGTCGGTCAGCTTCAGCTGCGCCAGGCGACGGCCCACGGCGTTATGGTTTTTCACCACGATCTCTTCGGTGACGATGCGCATGTCGAGCAGGTCGCGGTCGAACACCTCTTTGCCGTTACGGAAGCTCGGGTCGAGACGGGCGTGGGCGTCCGGGTAACCGACCAGCGCGATGTCGTCGCCCATCTGCAGCACCGCGTCGCCGTCCGGGTTCGCCAGAATGCCGTTGCGGCGGATACGTTCGATGTAGCAGCCCGTCTGGCGGTAAATCCCCAGCTCGCGCAGATTTTTGCCGTCTGCCCATGCCACCAGCTCCGGCCCGACGCGGTAGGCGCGGATCACCGGGAGATAAACTTTACGTTTGGAGTCGGTATCCAGACCGCGCTCGCGGGCGATTTGCTGGGCGCTGGTCTGCAGATCCTGATGCTGCAGTTTTGGCAGGTAGCGTGCGCCAACGATCAGGCTTACCAGACCAATCAGATAGGTCAGGGCATAGCCCAGGCTCAGGTGGTCGAGGGCGGTGGAGAGCTGTTCCCCGGCCATCCCGGAGTGGCGCAGGGTATCACCGGCACCCACCAGCACCGGGGTGGAGGTCATCGAACCTGCCAGCATACCGGCCGTTAGCCCGATATCCCAGCCAAACAGTTTACCCAGCCCTAACGCGATCAGCAGCGCGCTGCCGACCATCACCAGCGCCAGCATCAGATAATTTTTGCCGTCGCGGAAGAAAATAGAAAAAAAGTTCGGCCCCGCTTCCACGCCAACACAAAAAATAAACAGCATAAAACCTAAGTTGAGCGCGTCCGTGTTAATGCTGAAGTGCTGCTGGCCTAATAATAAGGAGACGACTAAAACGCCAATGGAATTACCGAGTTGAACCGAACCCAGGCGCAATTTACCCAGGCAAAGACCCAGCGCCAGTACCACAAATAATAACAGGATGTAATTCCCATTTAACAAGTCTGCGACGTTTATATTCACGGAGGCTAACTTCTTGTTTACCAGTAAGTTGTTGAATGAAAGGACTTTTTGGGCTACTGTTTTTTGGGTCAGGGAAAAGCGTTAACGCTCCCTGTTTCCTGCTTTATTCCCTAAAACATTAGCTGGCGTGTAGTTTAATCGCATTAGCTACTGACAGCTACTGATTATCGCATCACCCTGTGCGTACTTTGGCAAGGATTGCCGCATTGCTTTATCTGACTGGGCGTCTACCCGACGAAAGTGTATTTGATAGAGATAAGTCAGGAGGATAGGTTGAATATGAAACGAAACTGGGCGGGGGTGATCAGCTGCTTTTTGCTGTTCACGGTCGTATGCATGTCGCTTGCTTTTAACGTGAAAGGGGCATTCAGGGCGTCGGGTCATCCGGAGCTCGGGTTGCTCTTTTTTACCCTGCCGGGGGCAGCTGCCAGTTTTCTCTCCCGTAAAGGGGAGGTGGTGAAGCCACTGCTGGGCGCCATGCTGGCCGCGCCGCTCTGTTTGCTGATGATGCGCTTGCTGTATATCTCTACGCGGAGTTTCTGGCAGGAGCTGGCGTGGTTGATGAGCGCTGTTTTCTGGTGCGCCCTTGGCGCGCTCTGCTACTTATTTGTGCGCAGTCTGCTTCATAACCGACGGCACCACAAATAAAAACGCCCTCTCGGTGAGGGCGTCCTTTCATTTCATTACTGGGCAGCAAACAGGCCCAGGTGCTCTTTGGCGTAAGCTTCAAAGTCGGTGCAGCCGCCAATGTGTTTCTGATCGAGGAAGATCTGCGGTACGGTTTCAACCGGCTTACCGACAGTTTTTTCCAGATCGGCTTTGGTGATGCCTTCCGCGTGGATGTCCACATAGCGGAAGTTGAAGTCATCGCGCTCTTCGGTCAGTTTCTCAGCCAACTCTTTCGCGCGCACACAGTAAGGGCACCCTGGACGACCAAAAATAACTGCAAACATTTCTCTCTCCTCAAAAAAACAAGCCTGACGGCGAATGACACGTATAGTGCCCCATAACCTGTCGTCATTAAAGAAGGTTTCGCCTGTCGTTATAATATCTATGAGCTATGTTTCGCCAATTACACCGCGCATATCATTGCCTATACTGGCTGCCATACGGTTTAAGCAAGACAAAGAGAGATAAGATGACGCCAACCATAGACCTGCTCCTTTCCCATCGTTCCATTCGCCACTTCACCGATGAGCCGATTACCGATGCGCAGCGCGAAGCGATTATTAACAGCGCAAGGGCGACCTCCAGCTCCAGCTTCCTGCAGTGCAGCTCCATTATCCGCATTACCGACCCGGCGATGCGTGAACAGCTGGTGACGCTGACCGGCGGGCAGAAGCATGTGGCTCAGGCTGCCGAGTTCTGGGTATTCTGCGCCGACTTTAACCGCCACCTGCAGATCTGCCCTGAGGCCGAGCTGGGCCTGGCCGAACAGCTGCTGCTGGGCGTGGTGGATACCGCGCTGATGGCGCAAAACGCCTTTACGGCGGCGGAGTCGCTGGGGTTAGGCGGCGTTTACATTGGCGGCCTGCGTAACAACATTCAAAGTGTGACCGACCTGCTGAAGCTGCCAAAACACGTGCTGCCGCTGTTTGGCCTGTGCCTTGGCTGGCCGGCGGATAACCCGGATCTGAAGCCGCGCATTCCTGCGGCGATGCTGGTGCATGAAAACCACTACCAGCCGGTCGATCAGGACGTCTTGAATCACTACGACGAAGAGCTGGCGAACTACTACATGACGCGCGGCAGCAATAACCGTCGCGACACCTGGACGGACCATATTCGCCGCACCATCATTAAAGAAAATCGCCCGTTTATTCTTGATTACCTGCACAAACAGGGCTGGGCGACGCGATAGTCCATTTATCCTGCGCCTGCCTGCGTATATGATACGCAGGCTTTTTCCATGTCTTCAGAGAGGTGCAGGGTGAAAATTGCCATATTGTCCCGGGATGGAACGCTCTATTCATGTAAGCGCCTGCGAGAAGCGGCGGCGAAACGCGGGCATCAGGTTGAAATCCTCGACCCGATGTCCTGCTATATGAACATCGATCCGGCCGCCTCGTCGATTCACTACAAAGGCCGCAAGCTGCCGCACTTTGATGCGGTGATCCCCCGCATCGGCTCCCAGATTACCTATTACGGCACCGCCGCGCTGCGCCAGTTCGAGATGCTGGGCAGCTACCCGCTCAACGAATCCGTCGCCATTTCCCGCGCCCGCGACAAGCTGCGCTCGCTGCAGCTTCTTGCCCGTCAGGGGATCGATCTTCCCGTCACCGGGATTGCCCATTCCCCGGACGACACCAGCGATCTGATCGACATGGTGGGCGGCGCGCCTTTGGTGATCAAGCTGGTGGAAGGCACGCAGGGCATTGGCGTGGTGCTGGCGGAGACCCGTCAGGCGGCGGAGAGCGTGATTGATGCCTTCCGGGGCCTCAATGCCCACATTCTGGTGCAGGAGTATATCGAAGAGGCGAAAGGGCGCGATATTCGCTGTTTTGTGGTGGGTAACGAGGTCGTAGCGGCTATCGAGCGGCAGGCCAAAGAGGGCGATTTCCGCTCTAATCTTCACCGCGGCGGCATTGCCAGAATCGCCGATATCAGCGATCGCGAACGGGAAATTGCCGTGAAAGCGGCGCAAACCCTGGGGCTGGACGTGGCGGGTGTAGATCTTCTGCGGGCGACGCGTGGGCCGCTGGTCATGGAGGTGAACGCCTCGCCGGGGCTGGAAGGTGTGGAAAAAACCACAGGGGTCGATATTGCGGGTAAAATGATCTTATGGATCGAGCGTCATGCGACGCCGGGCTACTGTCTGAAAACGGGTGGTTAAATGGATTACCGCGCGCTTTTTAAGTACCCTATGCGAAGTTTTTATTAAAGAGGCTGCATCGCGATGGATTTACAGGTCGTACCTACACTGGATACGTTACGTCAATGGCTTGATGATGCCGGAATTACGTTCTTCGAATGTGATTCCTGCCAGGCGCTGCATCTGCCTCATATGCAGAATTTCGACGGCATTTTCGATGCCAAAATCGATCTGATTAACGACGTGATCCTTTTCTCCGCGCTGGCCGAAGTGAAGCCCTCCGCGCTGCTGGCGCTGGCTTCCGACCTGTCGGCAATCAATGCCAGTTCTTTGACGGTGAAGGCATTTCTCGACATACAGGATGATAATCTGCCAAAACTGGTCGTTTGCCAGTCTTTATTCTCCGGGGCAGGGCTGTCGTTCAAGCAGTTCGCCTGGTTTATGCGCTTGAGCGAAGAGCAAATTTCCATGGTTATGATGGAAGCCAATGCACACCATCTGCTGTATAGCGCGGAAGATGATGCAGAGAATAATGATGCATCTCCCAATTTTCTTCACTAAGCCTGTCTGACTTTTGCGCAGTCGCTGCCATAGCGGCTGCAGAAGGCCATTTTTTCTGCTGCTTTTAACCTTTCTTTAAAGAATTATTCACCTCCCTGAAGGCCGTTTCGGCTTATCACGTAGACTTAACCTGCATAAAAAATTGATAAAAGGCGTTTTTTCGTCTGGGCTATAGCCGGGGACACGGGCTACAGTTATTCTTGCGATGCTTAAAAAAGCGAGCGGAAGCTGCCGGGTAAAGAGGTTTCTTTTTATTTTGAGCAGAGCGACAAACTATGCATGATTTTTGCATATATCCTGATTGCACAGTTTTAGTTCGTTTGTTAACGAGCTTTCAGAAGGAATAACACTATGATCGCCTTGAATAAAAAATGGTTATCGGGTCTGGTTGCGGGTGCTCTGATGGCCGTCTCTGCCGGCACGCTCGCTGCGGAACAAAAAACGCTGCACGTTTATAACTGGTCTGACTATATTGCGCCGGACACGGTGGCAAATTTTGAAAAAGAGACCGGCATTAAAGTCGTCTACGACGTGTTCGATTCCAATGAAGTGCTGGAAGGAAAGCTGATGGCGGGCAGCACCGGGTTCGACCTCGTGGTGCCTTCCGCAAGCTTCCTGGAGCGCCAGCTGACGGCAGGCGTCTTCCAGCCGCTGGATAAGAGCAAATTACCGAACTGGAAAAATCTCGATCCGGAAGTGCTGAAGCTGGTGGCTAAGCACGACCCGGACAACAAATACGCGATGCCTTACCTGTGGGCGACCACCGGTATCGGCTACAACGTGGATAAAGTCAAAGCCGCGCTGGGCCCGGACGTGAAGCTGGACAGCTGGGACGTGGTGCTGAAGCCGGAAAACCTTGAGAAGCTGAAAAGCTGCGGCGTCTCCTTCCTCGATGCGCCGGAAGAGATTTTCGCGACCGTGCTGAACTACCTGGGCAAAGATCCGAACAGCAATAAGGCCGATGATTACACAGGCCCGGCGACCGATCTGCTGCTGAAGCTGCGTCCAAACATTCGTTACTTCCACTCGTCCCAGTACATCAACGACCTGGCGAACGGCGACATCTGCGTCGCGATCGGCTGGGCAGGGGACGTATGGCAGGCGGCGAACCGCGCGAAAGAGGCGAAAAACGGCGTGAACGTCTCCTACTTCATTCCGAAAGAGGGGGCGCTGGCCTTCTTCGACGTCTTCGCGATGCCGGCTGACGCCAAAAACAAAGACGAAGCGTATCAGTTCCTCAACTACCTGATGCGTCCTGAGGTTATCGCCCACATCAGCGACCACGTTTACTACGCGAACGGTAACAAGGCCTCCGTGCCGCTGGTGAGCGAAGAGATCCGTAATAACCCGGCTATCTATCCGCCAGCGGATGTGTTCGCCAAGCTCTTCACCCTGAAAGTCCAGGATCCAAAAATTGACCGCGTGCGTACCCGCGCGTGGACCAAGGTGAAAAGCGGTAAATAACCCTTTGTCACAGGCCGGGCAAGCGAAGCGCCCCCGGCAACAGGCGCACCGTTCTGGTGCGCCTGCACCATGATTTGATCTCTACCGGAGAACACCCCGTGAATGACGCGATCCCCCGCCCGCAGGCGAAAGTCCGTAAAGCGCTGACCCCGCTTCTTGAAATTCGTAACCTCACCAAATCTTTCGATGGCCAGCATGCCGTGGACGACGTCAGCCTGACGATCTATAAAGGCGAAATTTTTGCCCTTCTGGGGGCCTCTGGCTGTGGTAAATCGACCCTGCTGCGTATGCTGGCCGGTTTTGAACAGCCCACCGCCGGGCAGATCGTGCTCGACGGCGTGGACCTCTCCAGCGTGCCGCCGTATCAGCGCCCGATCAACATGATGTTCCAGTCCTACGCGCTGTTCCCGCATATGACGGTGGAGCAGAACATCGCCTTTGGCCTGAAGCAGGACAAGCTGCCGAAGGCTGAAATTACCGCGCGCGTGGCAGAGATGCTGAGCCTGGTGCACATGCAGGAGTTCGCGAAGCGTAAGCCGCACCAGCTCTCCGGCGGCCAGCGCCAGCGCGTGGCCCTGGCCCGCAGCCTGGCAAAACGCCCGAAACTGCTGCTGCTTGATGAGCCGATGGGCGCGCTGGATAAAAAGCTGCGCGACCGTATGCAGCTTGAAGTAGTCGATATCCTCGAGCGCGTGGGCGTGACCTGCGTGATGGTCACCCACGACCAGGAAGAGGCCATGACCATGGCCGGGCGTATCGCCATCATGAACCGCGGGAAGTTCGTGCAGATTGGCGAGCCGGAAGAGATTTATGAGCATCCGACCACCCGCTACAGCGCGGAGTTCATCGGCTCGGTTAACGTCTTCGAGGGGCTGCTGAAAGATCGTCAGGAAGACGGTCTGGTCATCGAATCGCCGGGGCTGCAGCATCCGCTTAAGGTCGATCCGGATAACTCCGTGGTGGATAACGTGCCGGTCTACGTCGCGCTGCGTCCGGAGAAGATCATGCTCTGTGAGGATCCGCCTGCCGATGGCTATAACTTTGCCGTGGGCGAAGTGGTGCACATTGCCTATCTGGGCGATCTCTCCATCTACCACGTGCGCCTGAAAAGCGGGCAGATGCTCAGCGCGCAGTTACAGAACGAACATCGCTACCGCAAGGGGCAGCCTACCTGGGGCGACGAAGTGCGCCTGTGTTGGGATGCAGACAGTTGCGTTGTGCTGACGGTATAAGGAGCGGCCAATGAGTACACTTGAACCTCCAGCCCGCGTCGAAAAGCCGGGCGGCTTTGCCCACTGGCTGACGCGCATGCAGATGAAGCACGGCCGCAAGCTGGTGATCGCCATGCCATACGTGTGGCTGATCCTGCTGTTCCTGCTGCCGTTCCTGATTGTTTTCAAGATAAGCCTGGCGGAAATGGCGCGGGCGATCCCGCCTTACACCAACCTGCTGGACTGGGCCGACGGGCAGCTGACGCTGACCTTAAACCTGGGTAACTTCCTGCAGCTCACCGACGATCCGCTCTATTTCGAAGCCTATCTGCAGTCGCTGCAGGTAGCGGCGATCTCGACGCTCTGCTGTCTGGTGATGGGCTATCCGCTGGCGTGGGCGGTGGCGCACAGCAAGCCGTCGACGCGTAACATCCTGCTGCTGCTGGTGATCCTGCCGTCGTGGACCTCGTTCCTGATCCGCGTTTACGCCTGGATGGGGATCCTGAAAAACAATGGCGTGCTGAATAACTTTCTCATGTGGCTCGGGGTTATCGATCAGCCGCTGACGATCCTGCACACCAACCTCGCGGTCTATATCGGCATTGTGTACGCCTACCTGCCGTTTATGGTGCTGCCGATCTACACGGCGCTGACGCGCATTGATTATTCGCTGGTGGAAGCGTCGCTCGATCTCGGCGCCCGCCCGTTAAAAACCTTCTTCAGCGTCATTGTCCCGCTGACCAAAGGCGGCATTATCGCCGGGTCAATGCTGGTCTTTATCCCGGCGGTAGGGGAGTTTGTGATCCCTGAACTGCTCGGCGGCCCGGACAGCATCATGATTGGCCGCGTGCTGTGGCAGGAGTTCTTCAATAACCGCGACTGGCCGGTGGCGTCGGCGGTGGCGATTGTCATGCTGCTGCTGCTGATCGTGCCGATCATGTGGTTCCACAAGCATCAGCAGAAACAGATGGGAGATCGCGGATGAACAACTTACCGGTAGTGCGCTCCCCGTGGCGAATTGCGATCCTGGTCATCGGCTTTACCTTCCTGTATGCGCCGATGCTGATGCTGGTGATCTACTCGTTCAACAGCTCCAAACTGGTGACGGTCTGGGCAGGCTGGTCGACGCGCTGGTACAGCGAGCTGTTCCACGATGATGCGATGATGAGCGCGGTGGGGCTGAGCCTGACCATTGCGGCGCTGGCGGCGACCATGGCGTCCGTGCTGGGCACGATCGCCGCGCTGGTGATGGTGCGCTTCGGGCGTTTTCGCGGTTCGAACGGCTTCGCCTTTATGATCACCGCCCCGCTGGTTATGCCGGACGTGATCACCGGTCTCGCGCTGCTGCTGCTGTTCGTGGCCCTGGCGCATGCCATCGGCTGGCCGGCGGATCGCGGGATGCTCACCATCTGGCTGGCGCACGTCACCTTCTGTACCGCCTATGTCGCGGTGGTGATCGCCTCGCGCCTGCGCGAGCTGGATCGCTCCATTGAAGAGGCGGCGATGGATCTCGGCGCGACGCCGCTGAAGGTCTTTTTCATCATCACGCTGCCGATGATTATGCCGGCGGTGATCTCTGGCTGGCTGCTGGCGTTTACCCTGTCGCTCGACGATCTGGTGATCGCCAGCTTTGTTTCCGGCCCGGGGGCGACGACGCTGCCGATGCTGGTCTTCTCCAGCGTGCGCATGGGGGTCAACCCGGAGATCAACGCCCTGGCCTCTATCATCCTCGGCGTGGTCGGAATTGTCGGATTTATCGCCTGGTATTTGATGGCGCGCGCGGAAAAACAGCGCGTGCGCGATATCCAGCGTGCAAGACGCGGCTGAAGGATTTAAAATTTCCAGTGATGTGCCGCGCATGACGCGGCACTGTTTTTCAGGGAAGTAAAACATTGGGATTATTAAAAAAATCACGTATTACGCACGCGCGTCCTAACGTACCTGCACTGGTTCAGGTGGCGGCGCTCGCCATTATTATGATCCGCTGCCTGGACGTGCTGATGATTTTAAACACCCTGGGCGTGCGCGGCATCGGTGAATTCATTCACCGCAGCGTGCAGACGTGGAATCTGACGCTGGTCTTTTTGAGCAGCCTGGTGCTGGTGTTTATCGAGATTTACTGCGCGTTTTCGCTGGTCAAAGGGCGCAACTGGGCGCGCTGGGTCTATCTGCTGACGCAGATTACCGCGGCGAGCTATCTGTGGGCCGCCTCGCTGGGCTACGGCTACCCGGAGCTGTTCAGCATTGCCGGTGAATCCAAACGTGAGATCCTGCGCGCGCTGTTTATGCAAAAGCTGCCGGATATGCTGGTGCTCTGTCTCCTCTTCGTTCCGGCCTCCAGTCGGCGGTTCTTCCGCCTGCAATAATGTGTATAATCGCAGCCCTCGTGATTCTTAAGGTTTTGATATGCAGTGCGCACTCTATGACGCCGGACGCTGCCGCTCCTGTCAGTGGATAGAACAGCCGGTCTCTCAACAACTCACCGCCAAAATGGCCGACCTGCAACAGCTGCTGGCAGCACACGCGGTGGGCGAGTGGTGCGCACCCGTCAGCGGCCCGGAACAGGGTTTTCGCAACAAAGCCAAAATGGTGGTCAGCGGCAGCGTAGAAAAACCGCTGCTGGGAATGCTGCACCGCGACGGCACGCCGGAAGACTTAACCGACTGCCCGCTGTATCCCGACTCCTTTGCACCGGTCTTTGCCGCGCTTAAGCCGTTTATTGCCCGGGCGGGGTTAACGCCCTATAACGTGGCCCGCAAGCGCGGCGAGCTGAAATACCTTCTGCTGACCGAAAGCCAGATCGACGGCGGCATGATGCTGCGCTTCGTGCTGCGCTCTGAAACTAAGCTTGAGCAGCTGCGCGCGGCCCTGCCGTGGCTGCAGGCGCAGCTTCCGCAGCTGAAGGTCATTACGGCGAACATTCAGCCGGTGCATATGGCGATCATGGAAGGGGAGAAAGAGATTTTCTTCACCGACCAGCACGCGCTGGCGGAGCGCTTCAACGGCGTGCCGCTGTGGATCCGCCCGCAAAGCTTCTTCCAGACCAACCCGACCGTGGCAAGCCGCCTGTACGCCACCGCCCGCGACTGGGTGCGTGCGTTGAACGTTCACCATATGTGGGATCTGTTCTGCGGCGTGGGCGGGTTTGGCCTGCACTGCGCCACGCCGGAGATGCAGCTCACCGGGATTGAGATCTCTGCCGAAGCGATTGCCTGCGCGAAGCAGTCTGCCTCTGAGCTGGGGTTAACGAATCTGCGCTTCCAGGCGCTCGACTCCACGCAGTTCGCCACCGGCCAGGGCAACGTGCCGGAGCTGGTGCTGGTTAACCCGCCGCGCCGCGGCATCGGGAATGTGCTATGCGACTACCTGAGCCAGATGGCGCCGGAATACATCATCTATTCCAGCTGCAACGCGCAGACCATGGCGAAAGACATCGCTCAACTGCCGGGCTATCGCATTGAACGCGTTCAGCTTTTCGATATGTTCCCGCACACCGCACATTATGAAGTGTTGACGTTGTTAACCCGTAGGCCGGGCAAGGCGTAGCCGCCACCCGGCATGACCCCCGCACAATGTTCAACAAAATGTGAACTCTTCATCCCGGCGAAATCAGGTAAGCTTACGTCATAAGACATGAATATAGGCTTACCCATGAAGCAGATCCTGCTGGTAGAAGACGACCACGATATCGCGGCGCTTCTGCGACTCAATTTAGAAGACGAAGGCTACGCCATCACCCACGAGCCCGACGGGGGCAACGCCTTACAGCGTCTTGAAGCCCAGACGTGGGATGCGGTGATCCTCGACCTGATGCTGCCCAACGTTGACGGTCTGGAGATTTGCCGCCGCATCCGTCAGATGACGCGCTACCTGCCGGTGATCATCATCAGCGCCCGCAGCAGCGAAACCGACCGCATTACCGGGCTGGAAACCGGCGCCGATGACTATCTGGCAAAACCGTTCTCCGTGCAGGAGCTGATTGCGCGGATCAAAGCGCTGTTTCGTCGCCAGCAGGCGATGGGGCAGGCGCAAACTGACGGACATATTCAGGCGCACGGGCTGACCATCGATCCGCTGGCGCGCAGCGTGCTGCTTCACGGCCAGGTGGTGGACCTCACCCCGCGCGAGTTCGAGCTGCTCTACTTCTTTGCCCGTCATCCCGGTGAGGTGTTCTCCCGTCTGGCGCTGCTGGAGCAGGTCTGGGGCTACCAGCACGAAGGCTACGAGCACACCGTCAACACCCATATCAACCGCCTGCGCATCAAGATAGAGAAGGACGCCGCCGAGCCGGAGATCATTCGCACCGTCTGGGGCAAGGGCTACAAATTTGCGGAGCCGCAGCATGATGCGTCGCTTTAGCCTGAGCCAGCGCCTGACGCTGCTCTTCATCCTGCTGATGATGCTCTGCGCCGCCGTCGCCTGCGCGGTCCAGCTCTACAGCAGCATGCAGTACGGTAATGCGATGGTGCAGCGGTTATCGGGCGGGCTGGCGCAGCAGATCGTCCAGCGCGAACCGATTCTGGATGCGCAGGGCAGGGTCGACCGCAGCGCGCTGAAACCGCTGTTTGGCCGGCTGATGACCTTTAATCCGAGCGTTGAGCTCTACGTTGTCTCCCCGGACGGCGATATCCTCGCCGACGCTGCCCCGCCGGGCCATATTCAGCGGCAAAAAATCGATCTGGCACCGGTGCAGAGCTTCCTGAGCGGCACCGCCATGCCGGTACTGGGCGACGATCCGCGCAGTCAAAATCAAAAAGTCTTTAGCGCCACGCCGCTGCGGCAGGACGGCGAGCTAAAAGGCTATCTGTACATTATTTTGCAGGGCGAGGAGTCAAACGCCCTGGCGGAAATGGCCTGGCACAAGGCGCTGTGGAGTACCGTCCTGTGGTCGCTGCTGTGGGTCGCGCTGTTTGGGCTGCTGGCAGGGCTGCTGGTCTGGTACTGGGTCACGCGCCCGGTCAAACAGCTGACGGTGGAGGTCGCCGGGCTGGAGCAGGACAGCATAAGCGCCATCAGGCTGCTGGCGGGACAGACGCCGGACGCGGCGGCAAAAGATGAGGTGGCGATCCTGCGCAACAGCTTTATCGAGCTGGCGCGCAAAATCACCCAACAGTGGGATCGGCTGGCCGACAGCGATCGTCAGCGTCGTGAGTTTATCGCCAATATTTCGCACGATCTCCGCACGCCGCTCACCTCGCTGCTGGGCTATCTCGAAACCCTGTCGCTCAAATCCGCCACCCTGACGCCGCAGGAGCATCAGCAGTATCTCGCCACCGCGCTGCGTCAGGGGCAAAAAGTCCGGCATCTTTCGCAGCAGCTTTTTGAGCTGGCGCGCCTTGAACACGGCGGTATTAAACCCCAGCGCGAGCGGTTCGCAATGGCGGAGCTGATTTCCGACGTGGCGCAGAAGTTTGAGCTCACGGCCCGCACGCGCGAGGTCAATCTGCATATTGACGTGCCGGGGCCGCTGCCGATGGTAAACGCCGATGTGTCGATGATTGAACGCGTGGTGACCAACCTGCTGGATAACGCGATGCGCCATACGCCTGGCGGCGGAGAAATTCGCCTGGCGGTGTGGCAGGAAAATGAACAGCTGCAGGTCGAAGTGTCCGACAGCGGAACGGGCGTGGATGCCGCGCTGCGCGACGATCTGTTCCAGCGGCCGTCGGCGCTCAACACCCAGGCGTCGAGAGAGAATCGCGGCGGGTTAGGGCTGCTGATTGTGAAACGGATGCTGGAGCTGCACGGCGGCGGGATCAGGCTGATGGAGTCGGCGAGCGGGGCGCGGTTCAGGTTCTTTGTGCCGCTGTGAGAGAGTGCCGGGTGGCGCTGCGCTTACCCGGCACAACTCCCCCCGTAGGCCGGGTAAGGCGAAGCCGTCACCCGGCAAAAGACATTACTGCGGGAACCACTGTTCGCTAATTTTCTGGTACGTCCCGTCCGCTTTAATCGCTTTCAGCGCGCCGTTCAGTTTTTCCAGCAGGGCTTTGTTATCCGGACGTACCGCAATGCCGAGGCCCGTGCCGAAGTACTGCGGGTCGGTCACTTTTTCCGTTGCGGTGCCCAGCTGCGGGTTGGTTTTCAGCCATTCGTTCACCACGGCGGTATCGCCGAAGACGCCGTCGATACGGCCATTTTTCAGGTCGATAATCGCGTTCTGGTAGCTGTCATAGGCCACGGTCTTCACTTCCGGATGTTTGTCCTGGAGATATTTCTGGTGCGTGGTGCCGTTTTCCATCCCGATGCGTTTGCCTTTCAGCTGCTCGAAAGAGGTATACGCGCCTTTCTTCGCAATCACCACCGCCGAGTTGGCGTAGTACGGGTCGGTGAACGCGACCTGCTTGCTGCGCTCAGGCGTGATGTCCATCCCGGAGATCACCGCGTCGTATTTTTTGAACTTCAGCGACGGGATCAGGCTGTCAAAAGCATGGTTAGTAAAGGTGCAGTCGGCCTGCATCTGTTTGCACAGCGCTTTCGCCAGATCGATATCGAAACCGACGATCTGGTTGCTGGCATCCAGCGATTCAAACGGCGGATAGGTGGCGGAGACGCCGAAATTGATTTTATCCGCAGCGGATGCGCCAGCGGCGAAGGTGGCGAGTAATGCGGCCAGAACTAACTTTTTCATTGTAATGCTCCCGTCTGTCTTATTGATGCGCCGTGTCTGCGGCCTGGATGTACAATGCCAGTTAATGAATTTGTATGCAATAAAAATGATTAAGTATTGTGTTGAGCGCGAAAAAAAAGCGGATAACCCATCAGGTTACCCGCTCCATGAATACCGTTTTATGCACTTGCGCGGTTAATTCCTGCGCTCAAACGCCAGCGCTTTACGCTCAATAAGGCGCATCATCAGCGTCAGCAGACCGTTCACCACCAGATAGACCACGCCCGCCGCACCGAACACCATCACGTCATAGGTGCGCCCGTACAGCAGCTGTCCGTGTCCCATCACCTCCATCAGGGTGATGGTATAGGCCAGCGAGGTACTCTTGAACACCAGCACCACTTCGTTGGAGTAGGAGGAGAGCGCGCGCTTAAAGGCGTACGGCAGCAGGATCGCCAGCGTGTCCTTCTTGCTCATGCCCAGCGCCCCGCAGGACTGCCACTGGCCTTCCGGAATGGCGCGGATCGCACCAAAGAACAGCTGGGTGGTATAGGCCGCGCTGTTCAGCGAAAGGGCAATCAGGGCACACAGCCATGGCTCAGAGAGCAGATGCCAGATAACCGGATATTCCTGCAGCGACGGGAACTGGCCCGGGCCGTAGTAAATCAGGAAGATCTGCACCAGCAGCGGCGTACCGGTAAACAGGGTGATGTACCCGCGCACAATCCACACCAGCACCGGCGTTTTCAGCGTCAGGATGATGGTGAAGATGAGCGCCAGGATCAGCGCCACGATAATGGACGCCACGGTCAGCGTCAGGCTGGTGTGCAGCCCTTTCATCAACTCGGGAAAGTATTCAAGCATCAGCCTGGTCTCCGTTCAAAGCGCGTCGCTCGCAGGTCAATACGCTTGAGGATGTACTGACTGAGCAACGTGATCACCAGGTAGATTGCCGCCGCCACAATGTACCAGGTAAACGGCTCCTGGGTACGGGTGGCGATGCTTTTGGTTTGCAGCATCAGATCGTTAACGCTGATCAGGCTCACCAGCGCGGTATCTTTCAGCAGCACCAGCCACTGGTTGCCGAGGCCCGGCAGGGCATGACGCCACATCTGCGGCATCACCAGACGGAAGAAGATGGCGGATTTCGACAACCCTAACGCCTGACCCGACTCCCACTGTCCCTGCGGCACGGCCTTCAGCGCACCGCGCAGGGTTTGCGACGCGTACGCGGAGTAGAGCAGGGAGAGCGCAATGACGCCGCACAGGAACGGGCTGACGTCGAAGTTGTCAATCTGCATCTGCACCGGGATCTGCGCAAAGCCGAGATTAATCGTGAAGCCGTCCGACAGCGTGAGCAGCAGCTGCGAGGAACCGAAATAGATGAACAGGACCACCAGAATTTCCGGTAGCCCACGCAGCACGGTGACCAGCGCGGAGCCTGCCCAGGCGACGGGGAACCATTTCGCGGATTCCCACACCGCAAAGAACATCGCCAGCACCAGGCCGATAATCAGTGCGCAAACGGCAAGGCCGACGGTCATCCCGGCGGCGCTTGCTAAAGGAAAAATTTCATTCATCAGGAATTACTTCTGGAACCATTTTTTGTAGATGGTTTCGTAGGTGCCGTCTTTCTTCACTTTTTCCAGCGCAGCGTTGAATTTCTGCTGCAGCTCAGTGTTGCCCTGACGAACGGCAATCCCCAGACCGGTACCGAAGTAGTCCTTATCGGTCACTTTGTCGCCCACTGGCGCCAGCTTGTCGTTGGCTTTCAGCCACTCGGTCACGACAGCGGTATCGCCAAATACGCCGTCGATACGGCCATTCTGCAGATCCAGCTTCGCGTTCTGGTAGCTGTCATATGGCACGGTGGTGATTTCCGGATGCTTATCCATGATGAATTTCTGGTGCGTGGTACCGTTCTGCACGCCCACTTTTTTGCCTTTCAGCTGATCGACAGAGGTGAATTTGCCTTTCTGACCAATGAACAGGGCAGAGTTATCGTAGTAAGGGGTGGTGAACAGCACCTGCTTTTCACGCTCCGGGGTGATGTCCATACCGGCCATTACGGCGTCGATACGGCGGAACTTCAGGCTTGGGATCAGGCTGTCGAACGCCTGGTTGCTGAAGGTGCAGGTCGCATCGATCTCTTTACACAGGGCGTTAGCCAGGTCCACGTCAAAGCCAACAATTTTGTTGTTCGCATCAATGGATTCAAACGGAGGGTAAGAGGCTTCCGTGGCGAAACGAATGGTCTGAGCTGCGGTAGCGGAAAGGGTAACGCCAGCAAGCAGCACGGCAAGTAATACTTTTTTCATTATATTTCCCCTGACACAATCAATGAGATAAATAGTTTTTGAAGGCATCGGTTTGCGGGTTAGCGAAGCAGCTCGCATCACCTTGCTCAACGATATACCCGTTTTCCATGTACACCACACGGCTGGCGGTTTTACGCGCCACTTCCACTTCGTGGGTAACGATAACCTGCGTAATGTTGGTTTCCGCCAGCTCGCGAATAATGCTGACGATCTGAGCGGTGATTTCCGGGTCCAGCGCGGCGGTGGGTTCATCAAACAGCAGTACCGCAGGCTCCATCATCAGCGCACGGGCAATGGCCACGCGCTGCTGCTGACCACCGGACAGGTGCAGCGGGTAGCGGTCGCTGTAGGGCTTGAGGCGCAGACGCTCCAGCAGCTTTTCGGCACGCGCGATGGCCTGATCTTTGCTTAACCCCAGCACGCGGCACGGGGCTTCAATCAGGTTTTGCAGCACCGTCAGGTGCGGCCAGAGATTGTATTGCTGGAAGACCATGCCGACGTTTTGACGCAGCTCGCGAATCGCCTTATCAGACGGCGTCTTTGCGAAATCAAAATGGTTACCGGCAATTGCCAGCGTACCTGAACGAGGCATTTCAAGCAGATTAAGGACGCGCAGAAGGGAACTTTTGCCTGCACCGCTTGGGCCAAGCAAAACCAGCGTTTCGCCTTCCGGGCAGTTCAGCGTGATGTCAAACAGCGCCTGGTGTGCGCCGTAGAAGCAGTTAATGCCGTTTAGTTTAATACTCATCGGGGCAGTCTTTACTCATCCAGGCAATCTATAGCAATTGAGGCCGCAGATAGTACCGTTGACAGAATAGTTATGCAATATTTCTGCGTTAAAAGTTAAATATAACCCGTATTTCCTCTTAAACATAGCACAAAATAGCGAAGGGCAAGGGCGGCGAGTATAAATGTCGGCATTCCGCGAGAAATGCCGGACATTTTACGGGGGTAACATTTTTATCACTGATGAATCAGCGGTTCTCAATCGACTGGCGCAGCGTGCCTGCCGGGGCATGCACGCTGCCGCCCACGTAGCGTACGTCGTCCACCGCCCAGCACTGTCCTTCACGGATCATCAGCACTTCGTCCTGCCAGGTTTGGCTGCCCTGCGTCAGCTTCACGCGCAGCGGAATATTACGGGCATCCGTGTTCGGGATGGTTGACGCGCTGGCCACTTCGGCGCTGTCCGGCAGCGTGGTGCGGCTGGAGAACGGGTCGGATTTCAGCAGCGCGTTGTGCTGCGGATCGCGGGTGGCATCGTTAAGCAGTTTTGCCAGACCATCGCTCAGATACGGGCGCAGGCCGGTGAGGTCGTTGCTGCGGTGCTGAATGCGGTAATCATAGAACTGCTGCGCCACGGTGTCCGGGCCGCCCTCAATGCAGGGGCCGCTGCGTGTACCGATATCCTTAAAGGCTGGCGTGACCGTGGTGGTACAGGCGCTGAGCACCAGCGCGCAGGGCACGAAAAGTGTTAAAGCTGAATAGCGCATGTTGATTTCCTTATTTATTAACTATCCTTTCAATCATAGCGTAACGAACCGATAATGCTGTGCCTAAGGCATTGAACGCTAAAGAAGGAGAGAAACCATGCAGTTTTCAACAACGCCAACCCTGGAAGGACAGACAATAACCGAGTACTGCGGCGTGGTCACCGGTGAAGCGATTCTCGGCGCCAATATCTTCCGTGACTTTTTTGCCGGTATCCGCGATATCGTGGGTGGCCGCTCTGGCGCATACGAAAAAGAGCTGCGCAAAGCACGCGAAATCGCCTTTAAAGAGCTCGGCGAGCAGGCGGAAGCCCTCGGCGCGGATGCGGTCGTGGGAATCGATATTGACTACGAAACGGTCGGGAAAGACGGCAGCATGCTGATGGTGAGCGTAAGCGGTACGGCGGTGAAAACCCTGCGATGAGGCGTGCGTTTGCCACGCTCCTGCTGGCGCTGCTGCTGGCAGGATGCGTTACGGAAAAGGGGATTATCGATAAAGGTGCCTACGAGCTGGATACGCGTCATCAGGCGCAGGCGGCTTACCCGCGCATCAAGGTGCTGGTGATCCACTACACCGCGGATGATTTTGACAGCTCGCTGGCCACGCTGACGGATAAAAACGTTAGCTCTCACTATTTGATCCCCGCCAGCCCCCCGGCGCCGGACGGCAAGCCGCGCATCTGGCAGCTGGTTCCCGAGAGCGAGCTGGCCTGGCATGCGGGCATTAGCTTCTGGCGCGGCACCAACCGGATTAATGATACGTCCGTGGGGATTGAGCTCGAGAACCGCGGCTGGCAAACGCGTGACGGCGTGAAAACCTTTACCCCGTTTGCGCCTGCGCAGATTGCAGCGCTGATCCCGCTTGCCAGGGACATTATTGCCCGCTATGACATTCAGCCGCAGAACGTGGTTGCCCATGCCGACATAGCCCCGCAGCGTAAAGACGATCCCGGCCCGCTGTTTCCGTGGCAGCAGCTGGCGCAGCAGGGGATAGGTGCCTGGCCCGATCCCGCGCGCGTGGCGTTCTATCTTAACGGGCGGCCGCGCTATCAGGAGGTCGAGCGCGGTGCGCTGCTTGATGTGCTGAAACGCTATGGCTACGAGGTGCCGGACAACGCCACAGAACAGCAGCAGAAGAGGGTGATCAGCGCGTTTCAGATGCACTTCCGCCCCGCGCTGTGGAACGGCGTGGCTGACGTAGAAACCCTGGCCATCGCCGAGGCGCTTTTAGAGAAGTACGGGCAAGGGTAGTCCTCAGGGCTGCCCCTGACCAGGCCGTATTACCTTAGTTTTCTTGAGATTAATCTTAAGTACATTCTCAATTCATTTTTAGTTAATTGACTTAAAAGTACCCTCATTTAAGATAGACGTATAGCTTGCTAAGTATTTATAAAAAATAACACCTGCATAGTGATTTTTATTATCACTTCTCCTTGAAGTTTTTTATCAGGATTATACGAATAGTTTCGGTGGTTCCACCGTGGCCATTTTTTATCTAAAATTTACATCTTAATTCGGGTATAACAATGTTAAGCATTTACGGCAGAAAATTACGTCCTCATCATGAAATAGAAAAAATCATTTCCGCAACGGAAGGATTTGAAGAAAAATCGTTAAAGAAATGGCAAAAAATTTCCACCGTCGATAATGAATTTATTCATATTATCGTCAGCGGTGAAGTGGAATTCCGCCGCGAATCCGACGAGCTCTGCTTGTTCACCCTGCAGGGGCAGTGCATTTTTGGACTCTCTTCCATTTTCTATCATTCGTCCCATATGTATGGCCTGGTCCGCTCGAATACCGTGGTGCGCTCGATTCCGAAAAGCGTTTTCTCTCAACTGATGACCGAGAAAGGCTTGTGGCCTGAACTCACCAAGGTGCTGGCCTGGTATATCTGTCTCCTGAGCAAGCGCGATGACGTGCTGGTTGCCCGCAGCGCCTATTCTGTCGTGCGCGAGTTTTTGCTGGAAATTAATGAACTGATTGTACATCATCAACGCGATATTAATGTTTATGATTATATTCAGGAATACACCAGCCTGGCACGCAGTACGATTATAAAAATCCTCTCCGATCTGAAAAAAGGTCAATACATTGTGGTGGAAAAGGGTCGACTCCTTAATATCACCAACCTGCCTGAAAAATATTAACTATTCCAGCCGGTCTCCCTTTTTACTTAATGGAGACCGGGAACTTTCTTTATGTAATGTGCCCGCCTGAGTATTATCCTGCGTTTCGTCAACCGGCGGTGCGGGTATTTTCCCTTGCGAATAATCCTGCTCTTGTTCTTTTAACGCCTGCTTAAACAGTTCGGTTAATGATGCGTCGTCACCCTCCGTGCGGGGGGAGACGGCATCGTCGTGCGCTTCCGTTCCGGGGAGGGTATCCCGCGAGGTATCGTGCGGCACCGTGCCGTCAGGCATCTGCTGCCAGTCGGCGTCGTCGCTGTTAATCGGCAGATCCTGCATGGCAGGAACGTCGGCCTGCACCGGGACGGGTTTCGGATGCGGATGCGGGAACGGCTTGCTCACGTACACGTAGTGCATATCGGAAAGCTGCGTCTCGGGCTTCGCCACGTTCACTTTTTTTACCGGCTCCGGCGCAGGGTGGCGCAGTTGCCAGTATACGTGGGCGTACAGCCCCGCCATCAGCATGACGCAGAGGCTTACTATTCCTAAAAAGGCGTTAGAAGCGATTTTTCTCAGGCGGGGAATGCGGTACGAAAACCAGACCGCCTCCCCGGAAACGTAGCTGCGCTGAGCCGCAAGACAGATGGTAGACATTAGGAATGCTTCTCCAGCGTTTTCGCGTCCGGTGCGGCATGGGGGGTCTGAAGCAGCACGCTCGGCGTGGTGTTAGTGTCGCGCATCAACTGCATCAGCGTCTCTTCACCCGGGATACCGTCGACGCGCAGATGCATTTTTTGCTGGAACTCGCGGGTGCGTTTCATCATCTCCGTCGTCCAGGTTTGAGCGTGGGTTTCCGGCTCGGCAAGGGCCTGGCTCAGCTGCTGATCCAGCCACCCCATGTCCTTCGCATCGCTGGCGGCGCTGATGACGTCTTTGCCTTCCGGCGTCAGGCGGTGCAGCTGGGTATAATTGCCGGTGGCATGCTGGTTAAACCAGTGACGGCTTACCTGCCAGGTGCGGTTATTCATCAGCAGGTCGAGTGAGTTATCCCCGACGCGGGCGACCACGGCATAGTTAAGGTGGTTGCCGGTTTTCAGTTCACTCACCCACGGATACCCTTCCTGGGCCAGCGCGTCCGGTGAGGCATTTCCCTGCTTACACATCAGGTTCACCTTCGCGGCGTTCTGGCACAGGGCATCGTCCGCCGAGGCGTCATACCCCCACATCAGATAGAGCTGATGCATCGCATCCGGCTGATTAACCACCTCGTTGTCGATAGCCGGCACCTCCGGCGCCTGCTCGATGGGCGTCTGCTGTTTCCAGCTCGCGGGCACCGGCAGTTGAATCGGAAGTCTTGCTCCGATCGAGGAGGTCAAATACCAGCCGCAGGCAGCGAACAGCACGGAGGCGAACAGCCCCACGGTAGCCAGGCGCATACCGTGTTTTTTCGCAGGCAGGATCTCACAGGCCGCCAGGCGCAGATGACGCGGGCTAACCTGTTCTGCGCGTTCGGTCCAGGCGGCGAGCATCGACAGGTGCGC
Source organism: Enterobacter sp. 5-4 (assembly GCF_000612205.1). Lineage (NCBI taxonomy): Bacteria > Pseudomonadati > Pseudomonadota > Gammaproteobacteria > Enterobacterales > Enterobacteriaceae > Enterobacter > Enterobacter sp. 5-4. The sequence continues at coordinate 173,911 of NZ_JFHW01000026.1, forward strand.
CAGCTCGTTCAGCTTGCTGATATTCCCTTTGGTCAGCGCATGCATTTTACGCACGCGCGCCGGGGTCAACGGCGAGTGCTCACACCCGTGCGCTTCACACTGCGCCTGAACGTAGCTGAGAAACTCCCGGCAGGTAAGGGGGCGCAGGGTGTGGCAGGTATGCGCATATTCACGCAGTTCAGACTGCTGCATCAGAACGGCTTCCCGATCCGCTGCACCCATCAGTACGACGGACAGACGAAACTCCAGCTCCTGCGCGCGCGTCATCAGTAGAGCCAGCACCTCCCGACAGGTCTCTTTCATGGCATCGGTATGGCTAATCACCAGCACTTTCGTCCTGCTTTTTCCCCCCTGCCACTGGTGCAGGATGGCATCCACCGCCTGAAGCCGGTTTTTGCTCTCTTTCGTTCCTGGGTTGAGTTTATACAGCAGGCTACTGGCACTCAGTTTTGGAAACGCGTTGATGGCAATAACGTCAGGGGTTGCGGATTTCAGGGCGTCGCTGAACTGGCCCAGCAGCGGGGCATCGTCTGCAAAGAGCCCAATAATCCCCGCCTGTTGGGTTTTCTCTTTCAGCAGGTTGAAAATATCCTGGTGATACGGCACGAAGAAATCGCCCGAGGCGCGGGTAATTTTTCGAAAAGGCGGGTGATTAAATTTAAAATGACTCTGATACATAACGACTTACCGTCTCTGGGCATGAATAGCAATGGTCCAGAAAAGTACGGCAAGGGTGCGTCATGGTCAATTTACGGGCAGGGTAAAAATAACCTGTCGGCTTCCTCTAACACTGGTTTTTTTGACGGTCAATCTTTTTCTTTATCAAAGTTAACGGCGAAGCAGGTGGTCGATTGTCAGGCCGCTAATTACTATTTATGTCACATATTGGCGCAGCATGACGCTGCTTATTTCCGCTTTGCTAAAGGCCAGATGAATAATGAGGCTCTCACTTTTTTCACGGTGGATAACGCCCTGTATTATGTTTGTATTGCTGATTTTTTGCGGTCAGCAAGGCTACGTCATTTTTAAAGATTATAAAAAAGTGACGAATAAACTCGCGAACGCAGCGGCGAAACCGCAAAAAAAACGTCAGGAAGAAAAGACATTTTCACTTTTCACCGCCGCCGTGCGTCAGGACAACCTGCCAGCGGCCGGAAAAGCCCCGCTCGCTGCCGAAATTGAGGGGATCGTCCGCAGCGACGATGCCTGGTTGTCCTTCGCCGTGATCAAAACGCCGGGTGGTCAAAAGAGCTATCGCGAAGGCGAAGCGCTGACCGGTTTTAACGATGCCTTTATTCAGGAAATAAACAAAGACAATGTGGTGGTTAATTACGAAGGTGCTACGCAGGTACTGGCGTTAAATAAACCTGACTATTTTAAGGGCGGCGTTGACAGCGGCCCGGTAACCCAATCGACGAAAGATGCTGGTGCTGAAAGCGTGCATCTGGATGATTATCTGGTGTTAAAGCCACTTATCGAAAAGGGCCAACTGGAAGGCTACAACATTAATCCAAGGAATGCCTCTGACTTCTACAGTCATGCCGGTCTGGAAAAAGGTGATGTGGCGGTAAAAGTCAATTCTGTCGATATGACCGATGCAAAAAAGGCAAAAGATATTATTGCCAACTGGTCGAAAATGAAAGAAGCGGAGGTCGTCGTCAGACGTCACGCTCACCTTGAAAATATTCGGGTCAATGTTCTAAACAATTAACAAGTGTACAGACATGAAGAAATTTCCTTGGGCGTGCGTGGCGCTGACCGCATTGTCGTTATATTCCAGTTCGCTGCTCGCAGCTAACTTTAGCGCCAGCTTTAAAAACACCGATATCCGCGAATTTATTGATACGGTAGGCCGCAATCTGAACAAAACCATTCTGGTCGACCCGTCCGTTCAGGGCACGGTGTCGGTCAGAACCTATAACGTGTTGACGGAAGACGAATATTACCAGTTTTTCCTGAGCGTGCTGGACCTGTACGGCCTGTCGGTGATCCCGATGGATAACGGCATGGTCAAAGTGGTGCGCTCAAGCATTGCCCGCACCGCCGGTGCGCCGCTGGCCGACGGTAAAAATCCGGGCAAAGGCGACGAGATCATCACCCGCGTCGTGCGCATGGAAAACGTGCCTGTTCGCGAGCTGGCGCCGCTGCTGCGTCAGCTCAACGATGCCACCGGCATCGGTAACGTGGTCCACTTTGAGCCGTCCAACGTCCTGCTGCTAACCGGTAAAGCTTCGGTGGTGAACCGCCTGGTGGATCTGGTCCAGCGCGTGGACAAAGACGGTATTCAGCGTCGTGAAATCGTGCCGCTGCGCTTTGCGTCCGCCAAAGAGCTCTCGGAGATGTTGAATAACCTCAACAACGAAGAGCAGAAAGGGCAGAACGCGCCGCAGCTGGCGACCAAAGTGGTGGCCGATGACGAAACCAACAGCCTGGTGATCAGCGGTTCGGAAGATGCGCGCGCGCGGACCCGCTCCCTGATCCATCAGCTGGATCGCGAGCAGAACAACGAGGGGAATACCCGCGTCTTCTATCTCAAGTATGCCAGCGCCACCAAGGTGGTGCCGGTACTCACCGGCATCGGCGAGCAGCTGAAGGACAAGGCCGGCGCGCCGAAGTCGAAAACCGCGCCAGCGTCCAGCGATCTGAACATTACCGCCGACGAAGCAACCAACTCGCTGGTGATTACCGCCCAGCCTAACGTGATGAACTCCCTTGAGAAGGTGATCGACAAGCTGGACATCCGTCGTCCGCAGGTGCTGGTGGAAGCCATCATCGCGGAAGTGCAGGACGGGAACGGCCTGGATCTCGGCGTGCAGTGGACCAGCAAGCACGGCGGCGTGCAGTTCGGCTCCACCGGCCTGCCAATCAGCCAGATTAAAAATGGCACCATGAAAGGGGCAAGCTTCACTGGCCTGGCGACCGGCTTCTTTAACGGTGATTTTGGTGCGCTGGTGACTGCGCTTTCCACCGACGGCAAAAATGACATCCTCTCCACGCCAAGCGTGGTCACGCTGGATAACAAAGAAGCGTCGTTCAACGTGGGCCAGGATGTGCCGGTACTTTCCGGTTCGCAAACCACCAGCGGCGATAACGTCTTTAACTCCGTTGAGCGTAAGACGGTCGGTACCAAGCTGAAAATTGTGCCGCAGATTAACGATGGCGACATGATCCATCTGAAGATTGAGCAGGAAGTCTCCAGCGTCGACAACAGCGCGACGGAAGACTCCAGCCTCGGCCCGACCTTCAATACGCGCACGATCAATAACGAAGTGATGGTCCACAGTGGCCAGACGGTGGTGCTTGGCGGTCTGATGGAAAATGTGACCAAACAGTCCGTGTCCAAAGTGCCGCTGCTCGGCGATATCCCGCTGGTCGGTCAGCTGTTCCGCTACACCTCCCAGGATACCTCCAAGCGCAACCTGATGGTGTTCATTCATACCACCGTTCTGCGTGACGACGACAACTACAGCGCGGCCTCGAAAGAGAAATATGACCAGATCCGGGTGCGCCAGATGCAGCGCGTGGAAGAGAAAAAGCTCGGTATTGTTGAGCCGAGCGACAATGCCGTCCTGCCCGCGTTTCCTTCAGCAAGCCCTCACGCCGCACCGGTGAAAACCCGCGCGACACGCAATCCGTTTAAAGAGTAAGGCGGAGGGGCAACGTGGACGAACTGAGTAAAACACTGTGTAGCAGCAGCTATGCAAAAGATAACGGCGTTCTGCTTTACAACAATGACGTCTATATCCGTGAGGACACCCCGGCGTTAGCACTGCTGGAAGTGCGCCGGGTGTTGGGCCGCGCGTTCGTCCCGGTTACTGTGACGCCGGAAGCGTTTGACGAGATGCTGGCCAAAATCTGGCAGCAGAGCAGCGGCGTTTCACAGCAGCTGGTGGACGACATGGATGCGGATATCGACCTGATGGCGTTAACCGAGGAGATCCCGGATAACGAAGATCTGCTTGATAACGACGAAAACTCGCCGGTGATCCGCCTGATCAACGCCATTCTCGGCGAGGCGGTTAAGGACGGCGCGTCGGATATCCATATCGAAACCTTCGAGCGCACGCTGAGCATTCGCTTCCGCGTTGACGGCGTGCTGCAACCGGCGCGTAAGCTCGCCCCGCTGCTGGTGTCGCGTATCAAGGTGATGTCGAAACTCGACATTGCCGAAAAACGTCTGCCGCAGGATGGCCGTATCTCACTGCGCATTGGCCGCAAGGCGATCGACGTGCGCGTCTCGACCATTCCGTCCCAGTACGGCGAGCGCGTGGTCATGCGCCTGCTCGATAAAAGCAATCTCAAGCCCGACATCAACAAGCTGGGCCTGATCGATGAAGAGCTGGAGAAGTTAAAAGGGCTGATAGAGCGCCCGCACGGCATTATCCTGGTCACCGGGCCGACAGGCTCCGGTAAAAGTACCACCCTGTACGCCATTCTTTCGGCGCTGAACGGCCACGAACGCAACATCCTGACCGTGGAAGACCCGATCGAATATGAGCTGGAAGGGGTGGGGCAGACGCAGGTTAACCCGCGCGTGGACATGACCTTTGCCCGCGGGCTGCGCGCTATTCTGCGTCAGGACCCGGACGTGGTGATGATCGGGGAAATTCGTGACGGTGAAACCGCGCAAATTGCGGTGCAGGCGTCGCTCACCGGTCACCTGGTCATGTCTACGCTGCACACCAACAGCGCCGCCGGGGCGATTACGCGTCTGCGGGACATGGGGCTGGAGTCCTTTTTAATCGGTTCATCGTTGCTCGGTGTCATTGCCCAGCGTCTGGTGCGTCGGCTGTGTACGCACTGCCGGACCACCAGTCCGCTGGATGCCAATGAAAAAGCGCTGTTCAGCTTTATGGACGCGCCGCCAAAAGCCATTTACCGCGCGGTGGGCTGTGAACACTGCCGCCAGAGCGGCTATCAGGGCCGTGCCGGTATTCACGAGTTCCTGGTGGTGGACAGCGCCATGCGCCGCGCCATTCATGAAGATAAAGACGAAATGTCCATTGAAACGCAGCTCTTTAAGCAGGCTTACAGCCTGCGCGAAAACGGGCTGCTGAAGGTGATTAGCGGCGTCACCTCGCTGGAAGAGGTGATGCGTGTGACCGCCGAGCGCGGGGGGGATGCGTAATGGCCTTCTACGCCTGGACGGCGACGGATGTCGCAGGCAAAACCCAGCGCGGCACGCTGCAGGCCGAGGGGCAAAAGCAGGTTCGCCAGATGTTGCGAGAGCAAAAGCTGATGCCCGTCAGCATCAGCGAAACCCGTGAAGCGGCGTCTGCCGGAAAAGCAAAAACCGGAGCCAGGCTCTCCACGCCGGTGCTGTCGATGTTTACCCGTCAGCTCTCCACGCTGGTCAACGCCGCACTGCCGCTCGAGAGCGCGCTGAAAGCGATCTCGAAGCAAACGGAAGACAACAAGCTGGCGGCAATGGTGGTGGAGATCCGCGAGAAGGTGGTGGAAGGTCACACCCTTTTTGACGCATTCAGCCAGTTCCCGCGCACCTTCGACAAGCTCTACTGCACGCTGGTGATGGCCGGTGAAAAGACCGGCCACCTGGGCGACGTGCTGGAGAAGCTGGCGGAGTACAACGAGCAGCGCCAGAAGATGAAGAGCAAGCTAACGCAGGCGATGGTCTACCCGATTACCCTCACCGTGGTCGCCATCGCGGTCATCAGCATTCTGCTGGTGGCGGTGGTGCCGCAGGTGATCGAGCAGTTCACCCACATGAAGCAGCAGCTGCCGATCACCACCCGCACGCTGATTGCGGTGAGCGATTTCCTGCAGGCGTACGGGATCTACATCGTGGGGATCCTCGGCGGCGGATTTGTTGGCTTTAAGACCTGGCTCAGAAACGCCAAAAACCGTTTTCGCTGGCACAGCTGGCTGGTGAATGGCTCGCCGATTAAAAAGCTGGTGTGCGCGATCAACAGCGCCCGCTATATCCGCACGCTCAGCATCCTGCAGGCGAGCAGCGTGCCGCTGCTTGAAGGGATGTATATCGCGATGGACGGTATCGAAAACCTCTACGCCCGGCAGGTGCTGGAGCAGGCGGCGGATACCGTGCGTCAGGGGGCCTCGCTCTATGCCGCGCTGGAGCAGGCGAAATTATTCCCGCCCACCATGCTGTACATGATTGCCTCCGGCGAAGAGAGCGGCGAGTTAGGCAACTTAATGGACCGCGCGGCGGAAAACCAGGAGTCGGCGCTACAGCATCGTATTACGTTAACGCTCTCGGTATTTGAACCAGCGCTGGTGGTCTCCATGGCGACGATTGTTTTATTCATCGTGCTGTCAATATTACAGCCGCTTCTGCAACTTAATAATATGGTAGGTTAAATCATGGCTATAAAAACAAAACGTCTGGCTCGCCAGGCGGGGTTCACCTTGCTCGAATTAATGGTGGTGATCGTTATTCTCGGCGTTTTAGCAAGTATGGTAGTGCCCAATTTAATGGGTAATAAAGAAAAAGCGGACGCGCAAAAGGCGACCAGCGATATTGTTGCGCTCGAAGGCTCGCTGGATATGTATAAGCTTGATAACCACCGCTACCCAACGACCGAGCAGGGTCTGCAGGCGCTGGTGACCAAGCCTGAGATCGCGCCGATCCCCAACGGCTACCGCGCCGACGGCTATATTCGCCGCCTGCCGCAGGATCCGTGGGGCAACGATTATCTGCTCGTCAGCCCGGGTGAACACGGCGCCGTAGACGTCTTCTCTGCCGGTCCTGATGGCGAAGCCAACACCGCAGACGATATTACGAACTGGTCTCTGGATAAGAAAGAGAAATAATGAAGAATCAACGCGGCTTTACGTTGCTGGAAATTATTCTGGCGCTGGTGATATTTGCCAGTTGCGCCATGATGGTTGTCTCAACAATACCCTCACGCAGCGGTGCGGATATATTTGGTCAGCAATTAAAAGCCCTCGTTGATTATGGTTCAGACCGCGCGGTCATGGACGGAAATATTGTCGGGCTGGTGATTGCTACCGATAAATATCAGCTGGTCACGCTCGACGATAAAAACGGCGAACGTCACTGGGTGCCGTTATCCGCAGGCCGTATTACCACGAAAGGCGATTTCCCGGAAGAGATGCACGTGTCGCTCTCGCCTCAGCGTCTGGCGGCTAACGTCGAGGCCGACCCCCAGATCCTCTTTCTGCCGGACGGTGAGATTGGCCGTTTTACGCTGACGCTGCAAAGTTACGACAAACAGCATCACTTCCGCGTGGTGTCGCAGGGCGCGGCCCCGGTTTCGGTAGAGAACGATGACTAAAGGCAAGGTTAAGCAGAACGGGATGACGCTCCTGGAGGTGATGGTGGCGCTGGTCATTTTCTCCACCGCCGCGCTGGCGCTGATGAATTCCGTCTCCCTGAACGTGCGCTTCACCCACGGGCTGGCCGAAACGCTGCAGGCCAGCTGGGTTGCAGAAAATCAGCTGGCTGAAGCCCAGCTTAGCAAAACCGATTTTCCCGATGCCGAGGAGCAGGGGACGGAAATCATGGGGGGGCGCAGCTGGTACTGGCATAAGCAGCGGGTGAAAACCGCCAATAGCGGTTGGGCCAATGCCATCCGCGTTTACGCCGAAGGCGATAAAAGCCAGCCGGTCATTTCGCTTCAGATCATTGGGCCGGGAGAAGAGAGCAAGTGAAGACGAGCCGACGCCAGCGCGGTTTTACCCTGCTGGAGATCATGATTGCGCTGACCATTTTTGCGGTCATCAGCACCCTGGCCTGGCAAATTCTCGACGGCGCGATGCGCACCAGTTCGGCAACCGATACCCGCGCGGCGAAGCTTAATCAGCTTCAGCGTGCCTGGAGCCTGATGGAGCGCGATTTTTTCCAGCTGCAGGCGCGGGCGCCGCGCAACGCGCCGGATCTGTTTTTACAGGATGGCGATGCCGTGGAATTTACCACGCTGAACGGCGTGAGTGGCACGGTCCAGCTGGAGCGCGTGCGCTGGCGGCTGGAAGAAGGGCGTCTGTATCGCGACGTCTGGCCGGTGATTGACAGCCCGGCGGACGTCAAACCCGATGAAGTGCCTATCGTCAGCGAGGTGAAAGCGATGCAATGGCGGTTTTATCACCAGGGCTGGCAAAAAAGCTGGGGTGACTCTGCCCATCTGCCAGACGGCGTGGAGCTTACGCTGACCATGGAAAATGGCGACACCTGGCGCTGGGTGTTTACCACGCCGGGAGAGATACCAGAAGCGGCGGCACCGGCGGCAGAAAACGCGCCTGCCCCGCAAAATGCGCCTGCGCCGGACGTGAAGCCATGAGCCGGGTCCATCAGCAACGCGGTGTTGCCCTGCTGGTTGTGCTGATCCTGCTGGTCATGATGTCGGCCCTGGCGGCCAAAATCAGCCAGCAGTTCTGCCGTAATTTGCAGAAAACCCACTATCAGGTGAGCCAGCAGCAGCTGCGCTGGGCAATGCAGGCGCAGGAAAAAGTGGTGAAAGACCGGTTGCAGAACGACGCCAGCGGCGAGAGCAAACCGCTCGACCCGGAGGGCGACTGGCACCAGCCGCTGGAGACGCAGGGTGAAGACTATACGGTGGTCAGCCAGGTCGACGACGCGCAGGACTGCTTCAACGTCAATAATCTGCTGGCCGCAGACAAAGTGGCTCAGGATCAAAATGCGTCAACCGTGCCGGAAAAGCCGCGAAAAGAGAAGATTGTCGAGCAGATCCTGACGGACGGCGGCATCAGCCAGACGGCGGCGGAAGAAATTTATCAGCAGCTGGTGGATTATCTCGACGGCGACGCCACGACGGTGAAAGAGGGCGCGGAGATGGACGCCTGGTCTGGCGTAGTGCCGGCGCGTCAGCCTGCGAATCAGATGATGCGCACCCTTGCCGAGATCAAGCTGCTGCCGGCGTTTCCTGCGGCAGCGTACCCGAAAGTGAGCAAGCTGTTATGCGCGCTGCCGGATTCGGCCAGCAAGGTGGATGTCAATACTCTGACGCCGGAGCAGGCGCCCTTACTGGCAGCCCTGTTCCCGGGAAAACTCACCGCGGACGATGCCGTACGCCTGATTGAGTCGCGGCCGGAAACCGGCTGGGAAAGTATGGACGTCTTCAGCAAAGCGCTGGAACAGGCCTTCCCGCAGTTGAAGGAAGAGTTGCCGCAGGTGGCCGGGCTGCTCTCCATCAACAGCCGGTATTTTCGCGTCAACTACACCGGCAATACCGATGAGTTAACGCTTCGCGTGGTGAGCCAGCTTCAGGTGAATAACGAAGCCGGTGAAATTGTGACGTGGCAACGTCGTTACCGAATGATTGAATAAGAAAAGTAGAACGCTATGAAACAGGTCCTTTTTGTTCGTCCCGACAGCCGTGAGGACGGGAAAATCATGTGGTGTGAGTCGGGAAGCGAACAGGTTACAACCCTGGACACCCCGCAGGCGCTGCATACCCTTGCCGACCATCCTCTGGCTGCGCGCGTGTGTCTGCTGCTGCCCGCCAGTGAGATGATCTTCCGCCACTTTACGCTGCCGAAGAAAATGGCGTCGCAGGCGACCGCCTTCTCGTGGATGGCGGAGGAGACTCTGATTGGTGAGGTGGACGATCTCCACTGGACGGTGCTGAACAAAAAAGGCGCCGAGGTGGACGCCGTGGCGATAGATTCCGCCCGCCTGCAGCAGTGGCTGACCCGCTTTCACGAGGCGGGCCTGAAGGTCATTCAGGTCCTGCCTGACGCCTGGCTGCTGCCGGTCACGGCGGGTGGAAGCACGCTGGTTGCGCGGGAAGAGAACTACTGGTTGCGCTTGTCGCCGCATATCGCCTGTAACGTTGAGGTTGGCCTGTTGCCGCTGCTGATGCAAAAAGCCGGAGAGGGCGAGGTCCGCTGCTACGGGGACATCCCGCCGGGCATTGAGGTTGACGAACAGCTGGCGGCAGAACATCCGCTGGTGCTGATCCAGCCGCAGTGGCGGGCGTGCCGCGTCAACGTGCTGCACGGTGCGTTCAGCGCGAAAGCGACCAGCGCGAGGGCGGCGAAAGGGATGAAGGCCGCCGTCGCGGTGATGGGGCTTCTCTCTTTGGGACTGCTGCTCGGCCCCCGCATCACCCTGGCGTGGATGCTGGCAGATCGGGAAAATCAGGTGCAGCAGGAGATGGTCGAGCTTTATCAACACCATTTTCCGAGTATGCGTCACCAGACCAACCTTAAGTACCATTTTGGGCAGAACATCAAGAAGCAGCCCAAAGGCATTTTTTTGCAGATGGACGAACTGGAAAAGATCCGTCAGTCCGTTCCGTCGATGGAAATTACGCTGTTTGAATATGACGACACGCAGGGAGCCCTGACATTAAGCGTGAGTGCGCAAAACGAGCAGGCATTACAGGAATTCATTCATCAGGCCAGCACGAATTTTGATTTTACGTTACAGCCTATTTCAAAGGACGCGCCGTATACGGCCATGATTACAGGGAAATATAAATGAAAGCGCGAATTGCACAGTTTACATCTCGTTATCAACAATACAGCACCAGAGAAAAATTCATTTTAAAAATAGCGGCGGGAGCTTTATGCAGCGCCGTCATCTATTACGCAGGGATAATTCCCCTGGATAACATGATAAAAAATAGCCAGGCGACGCTGGCGCGACAAATTGAAACGGTAAACTGGATGAAAACAGAAATTGATAAAAATCATCTGCCGGTGCTACAGGTGAAAACCGATAATCCACGCAGCGTGGTGGAGAATAGCGCGCATGAAATCAACCTGACGTTGACCGATATTCGTCAGGATGGTCAGACTCTGGCCTTTGTCGTGAACCGGGTCAACGTGTATGAATTAAAAAACTGGCTGCGGGAGATGAACCTCGCGTCAGGCGTCAGGCTGGAGAAAATGAACCTCACGCCCGTGGATCACCTGAGCGACGTGAAGGCCGAAATCCAGCTGACCTGGAAAAAAGTGGCATGAACGGGCTGATACTCGTCCGGGAGAGTTATCCCGTCGGGTTTGCCGCGATGAGCGGCGTGTTCGGCGCGATCCTGGGGAGCTTTCTCGGCGTTGTGGTGGATCGCGTGCCGGGGATGGTGCTAGAGGAGGAGAGCCGCAGCAACCTGCTTTTCCCGGCGTCACACTGTCCCGTCTGCCAGCATGCACTGCGCGCATGGGAGAACATCCCGCTGCTGAGCTGGCTGGCGCTGCGGGGACGCTGTCGTTGCTGCAAGTCGCCGATTCCGCTGCGGTTATTTTTACTCGAGCTGTTGACGGCGGTGTTCTTTGGCCTCACCGCCCGGTGGATACCGGACTTAGCATCCCTTTTCTCGCTGTGGGTGCTGGCGGCCTTTCTGCTGCCGCTGGCGATGATTGACGGACAGCACCAGCTGCTGCCCGACTGCCTGACGCAGCCGCTGCTCTGGGCCGGGCTGCTGTTCCACGCCTTCAGCCACGGGCTGCCCCTGCGGGATGCGCTGCTGGGCGCGGTGGCAGGCTATCTTTCGCTCTGGCTGGTGTACTGGGCGTTTCGTCTGCTTACCCATCGGGAAGGGCTGGGCTACGGCGATTTCAAGCTGCTGGCGGCGCTGGGCGCCTGGTGCGGCTGGCAGTCACTGCCTGCGATTGAATTAATTGCCGCATTAAGTGGCATAGTGGGCTATTTGCTATTAAATAAATCGAATAAAAATAACCTAACCATCGCTTTCGGACCTTATCTGGCTTTTGCTGGAATAGCGCTCTATACCTGCCAGCTATTTGTGAATACCTATTAAATAACCGGGTCAAGTTTTTTTTATCAATATTTTCGACGAGGAAAGAGAAGGACGACCTTTTATCCTCAGTGTATCGTAAAAGGCATAAGCTACACGGATTTTTAGCTTGTATCTTTTAATGGAGGAATACAACGCGTCTTTAAGGTTTGGATAACGGCTGTCTGCGTATTTAAAAACGCACTATGTGAATATCATTCCATGTTCTAAAGGAAGACATGGATCAATTTCGTTTACGAATAAATTTATCAGGAAAGAAAAATGAAATTTATTAAGCCTAAATATCTGGCGCTCTTTATTGCAGCGGCAACCGGTTCTGCATTCGCTGCTGCGCCAGGTGCGCCGACCATCGGCTCCGGCAATGACAAATTTGCGCTGGTCGAGGTGGATCAGGCCGCGCAGGATTACAACAGCCTCGTCAAGGTACATAACGACGGCGTGGATGTAAAAGTCGAGTGGAACGTGTGGAGCGGCGACGCGCCAACGTCTGCCAAAGTGCTGCTGGATGGTAAAACCGTGTGGACCGGCGCAGCTGGTGCAAGCGGCTCAGCCACCTTTAAAGTGAAAAAGGGCGGACGTTATCAGGAGCAGGTGGAAGTCTGTAATGCCAGCGGCTGTACCAAAAGCGCCAGCAAGCTGATCATCGTGGCGGACACCGACGGCAGCCATCTGCTGCCGCTGAACGCGCCGCTGCAGGAGAACAACAAAACGTTCGCCAAACATACTGATAAAGTGGTTGCGGCGTATTTCCCTGAATGGGGCGTTTACGATCGTAACTTCCCGGTTGATAAAATCCCGGCAGCGAACCTTAACCACATCCTCTATGGCTTTATTCCAATCTGTGGCGGCGACGGCATCAACGATGGCCTGAAAACCGTTGAAGGCGGTAACAGCTTCTCCGTACTGCAGCGCGACTGCGCGGGCCGTCCGGACTATACCGTCGCCATTCACGATCCGTGGGCTGCGCTGCAAAAACCGCAGTCTGGCGTCTCCAACTGGGACGACCCGTACAAAGGTAACTTTGGCCAGCTGATGGCGCTGAAAAAAGCGCATCCGGACCTGAAAGTGCTGCCATCCATCGGTGGCTGGACGCTGTCCGATCCGTTCTTCCACATGGGCGACCCGGCAATCCGTGCCCGCTTCGTCTCCTCTGTGAAAGATTTCCTGCAGACCTGGAAGTTCTTTGACGGTGTGGATATCGACTGGGAATTCCCTGGCGGCGGCGGCGTGAGCGAACACCTGGGTAACCCGCAGCAGGATAAAGCGACGTATACCGCCCTGATGCATGACCTGCGCACCATGCTGAACGAGCTGTCTGCACAGACTGGCCGTACCTATGAACTGACCAGCGCCATCGGTGCGGGCCGCGATAAGATTGAAGACGTGGATTACACCGCTGCTCAGCAGTACCTCGACCACATCTTCCTGATGAGCTATGACTTCTACGGCGGCTGGAGCAACACCGAGCTGGGCCACCAGGCCGCACTGCGCGCGCCGTCATGGCGTCCGGACACGAACTACACCACCGAGAACGGCGTGGACGCGCTGCTTGCGCAGGGCGTACAGCCAGGCAAGATCGTGGTGGGTGCGGGCATGTATGGCCGCGGCTGGACTGGCGTGCATGGCTACACCGGTGACAATCCATTCACGGGTACCGCAACCGGTATGGTGAAAGGTACCTGGGAACCTGGCGTGGTCGACTACCGTCAGATCGTTAACGAGTACAAAGGCAAGCCTGGCTGGGAATATGGTTACGACGCGAATGCTGAAGCGCCATATGTCTTCAATAAGTCTACCGGCGACCTGATCACCTATGAAGATGCACGCTCTACCGCCGCTAAAGGCAAGTATGTGCTGTCGAAAAACCTGGGCGGACTCTTTGCCTGGTCTATTGACTCTGATACCGGCGACATCCTGAACGCGATGAACGAAAGTCTGCTGGGCGGTTCTACCCCGGTCGATCCGGTCGTCACCAACCATGCGCCAATCGCGTCTTCTGCGGATCAGAACGTCTCTGGCCCGGCAACCGTCACGCTTGATGGTTCTGCTTCCAGCGATCCAGACGGCGATGCGATTACCTACAAATGGACCCAGGTTTCTGGCCCATCTGTAACACTCTCCAACAGCACCAAAGCGAAAGCAACCTTCAACGTTGCGGCAGCGACCAGCGATCAGACCATGGTGTTCCGCCTGACGGTTACGGATGCTAAAGGCCTGAGCAACGCCATTGATGTGCAGGTTGTGAATAAAGCGCCAAAAGCTAACCAGGCGCCAGTCGTGAACGCAATGGAGGCAGTGACGCTGCAGGCAGGAGAAACCTATGCTCTGCACGCGCAGGCTGTGGATCCAGACGGTGATGCGATGACCTTCTCCTGGAGCGTGCCAGCGGATATGCATGCAACCGGTACCGATACCGCGAACGTGACGATTACTGCACCAGACGTTGCCACCACGTCTACCTATACGCTGAGCGTAGTTGTAGGCGACGGCAAAACCAGCGTGCAGTCTAACGTGCAGGTTACCGTGAATCCGAAACCGGCTGACGTTACACCACCGTCTGATGAGGTTACACCTCCGTCTGATGACGTAACGCCACCCTCTGATGAGATTACGCCTCCGTCTGATGACGTGACCCCGCCATCTGACGAAGGGTCTGCAACCGGTAGCTGCGATGCGCCTGTCGATGCTAACGCCAGCAAATATGCCGCGTGGGATGCCAGCAAAATCTACAACAGTGGCGATACCGTGAGCTTCGACCATCTGGTGTGGAAAGCGAAGTACTGGACGCAAGGCAACCAGCCTGGCTTCGGTGTGGATGCCTGGGAGCTGGTCAGCAACGTGAAGATGAACTGGCGTTCTGACCTGGTTTATAACGGCGGCGAAACCACAACCTACCAGGGCAACGTTTACCGTGCCAAATGGTGGACCCGCGGTGACAACCCGGCTAACAGCGATGTATGGGTGAAAGAAGGTCCTTCAACAGACTGCAAATAACCTTCTGAACCGTGGATTGCGGGAATGATATCAACCCGCACTAGTTGGTCACACCCCACTTCGGGTGTGACCAACACTTCGGCATTATCGCTAATGATGAGCGGAAAGAGGTTCAGTATTTAAAAAGCAGGTGCTCATGAAACGCGTGATTATATTTTTACTGCTGTTTAGTCAAAGCGTATTCGCGAACTGTTGGGATAACGCCGGACATTATTATCATGTCGATCCGTGGTTATTGTATGCAATTGCCAAAGTCGAATCCGGAATGAATCCCCACGCGGTAGGCTGGAACCACGACGGCACGCGTGACGTCGGGTTGATGCAGATTAACAGTTCACACTTCAGTGAGTTAGAACGTCAGGGTATTGATGAAAATCAGCTTATTAATGAGCCCTGTACCTCCATTATGGTCGGCGCCTCCATCCTGTCCGGGATGATAAACGTGTATGGCTATAACTGGGAAGCGGTGGGCGCGTATAACGCCGGATTGAAAAAAGAAAATTATCCGCAGCGCATGCGTTATGCCCATAAAGTGTGGGCGAAGTATCAGCAAATAAAATTGGGTAAATAACCGTAGCGTTATTTTTATTTTTTGAAGAATTCCTTTCGGTGTTCTTCAGAAAATGAAAAAGAACCACACTCTCGGGCTTATTTATTAAGGGAGTAATACATAAGCCGGGAATGTACTCACCCTAGTTGCTTAAATACAGGATTATTTGAAATGACGAAAAGGACATTACTGAGCGTTCTCGTGGCGGGGGCATGTATTGCACCCTTTATGGCCCAGGCTGCATCACTGCAGGCGGCCAGCAGTGAGCCGTACACCATGAAAGCCAGCGATCTGGCGAAAAAGGAAAAAGAGCTGACCAATTTCCCGCTGATGGTTTCGGTGAAGGATACCATTGCGACCCTGGACAATAGCCTCGTTGAGCAGATTGAGCCAGGTCGTGCCTCGAACCCTGACAACGTCAAGCGCGTTGAAGGGATCGTGAAGGCCAGCGACTGGGAATATCTCTTCCCGCTGCGCGCTCAGTCTTATACCTACAGTAACTTCCTGAAGGCTGTTGGTAAATTCCCGGCACTGTGTAAGACCTATAACGATGGTCGCGACAGCGACGCCATCTGCCGCAAAGAGCTGGCGACCATGTTCGCCCACTTTGCGCAGGAAACCGGCGGCCATGAGAGCTGGCGTCCGGAAGCCGAGTGGCGTCAGGCCCTGGTTCACGTCCGTGAAATGGGGTGGACCGAAGGCCAGAAAGGCGGCTATAACGGCGAATGTAACCCAGACATCTGGCAGGGACAGACCTGGCCATGCGGTAAGGACAAAGACGGCGACTTCGTAAGCTACTTTGGCCGCGGCGCGAAGCAGCTGTCTTACAACTATAACTACGGTCCGTTCTCTGAAGCGATGTTTGGCACCGTCCGTACCCTGCTCGACAAACCTGAGCTGGTGGCGGATACCTGGCTGAACCTGGCAAGTGCGATCTTCTTCTTCGCCTATCCGCAGCCGCCAAAACCAAGCATGCTGCAGGTTATCGACGGCACCTGGCAGCCAAACGATCACGATAAAGCCAACGGCCTGGTTCCGGGCTTCGGCGTGACCACCCAGATCATCAACGGTGGCGTAGAGTGCGGCGGCCCAACCGAGATTGCCCAGTCTGAAAACCGCATCAAGTACTACAAAGAGTTCGCGAACTACCTGAAAGTGCCTGTTCCGGCGAATGAAGTGCTGGGCTGCGCCAACATGAAGCAGTTCGATGAAGGCGGCGCCGGCGCGCTGAAGATCTACTGGGAGCAGGACTGGGGGTGGAGCCCGGATACGCCGGACGGTAAGACCTACTCCTGCCAGCTGGTGGGGTACCAGACGCCGTTCAGCGCGTTCAAAGAGGGTGACTACACCAACTGCGTTAAGAAGTTCTATAACGTGAACATCATTAACGACGACGGCTCAGCCGTGACCCCAGGAGAAGACAAAACCCCGGCAGACACCACGCCGCCAGCGGATACGACGCCAGCGGAAGATACCACCCCTGTTGAACCGGCTACCGTGAATCACGCCCCTGTGGCGCAGATTGCGGGCCCAATCGGGGCGGTTGAAGCGGGTGCGCAGGTTTCCCTGAGCGCGGAAGGCTCCACTGACGCCGACGGTAACAAGTTGACCTACACCTGGCGTTCCCAGGATGGCCAGACCGTGACCGGTCAGGACAAAGCGGTGGTGACCTTCAAGGCGCCAGAGTCTGCAACGGCTCAGCAGTACGAAATCGGCCTGACCGTCAGCGATGGTGAACTGACCAGCACCACGTCCTACCTGCTGAATGTGAAAGCGAAAGCCGAGTCTAAGGACGAAGGCACTTCCGGCTCTTACGCCGCGTGGAGCGCGAACAGCAAGTACAACGCAGGTGATATCGTGAACAACCACGGTAAACTGTTCCAGTGCAAACCGTTCCCGTACAGCGGCTGGTGTAACAATGCCCCGGCATACTACGAACCCGGCGCTGGCCTGGCGTGGGCTGACGCCTGGACGGCTCTGTAAAAGCAAACGGCAACCTTCGGGTTGCCGTTTTCGTATTTGCACCCTCTGTCTTTTACCGGGTGGCGCTGCGCTTACCCGGCCTACATGAGGCTAAGGGGCGAGGGGTCAGTACGGAGCCGTTGTAGGCCCGGTAAGGCGAAGCCGCCACCGGGTAAAAAGGCTAGCGATGCAGCTTCCCGTGATCCCGCAGCCACGCCGCCGTGCGCATAATCCCTTCATCCAGCGTCACAACCGGTTTATACCCCAGCTCATTCTCCGCCCGCGAAATATCCAGCGTGAAGTCAAAGTTGAGTTTAGAGACGCCGTAATGCGTCAGCGCAGGCTCTTTGGCTGTTTTACTGCCAAAGCGCTCCATGCTGCGGGCAATCATATCCAGCATTGGGTAGGGCACGGAACGGATACGGCAGTTGATCTGCAGCTCGTCGATCAGCCGCTGCACAATGCTGCGCAGCGTGCAGGGTTCGCCGTTAGTGATGTTGTAGGCGCGACCGGAGATCAGCTTATCGCAGTCCGGCTGGCTGGCCAGCCACATGGCGTGAACGGCGTTTTCGTAGTAGGTCATATCCACAAGGGCATCGCCGCCGCGCGGCAGCAGCACGCTGCCGTAATGGTGCATCATCTGCGCCAGACGCGGAATAAATACCTTATCGTGCGGCCCGAACAGGCTCTGCGGACGCAGGACCGTAAAGCGGGTGTGCGGGTTTGACTGCGCCAGCAGGTCGATGACCTCTTCGCTGGCCGCCTTGCTGCGGGCAAACTCGCAGGCAAAGCGAGCAGGGCGGAAATCTTCCTGCACGTCACGGTGGTGGTGATAGTCGAAATAGAGTGACGGTGACGAGATATGAATAAAGTTACGCACGCCCCAGGCAACGGCCCATTCCCCCAGACGACGGGTGGCCCGCACGTTGGCGAGATCGAAGGCTTCCTGGGTCCCCCACGGGGAGGTAAAACTGGAGCAGTGCCATAGCGTGTCGATACCGGCGAGCATCACCTTCGCCTGCGAGGAGACCAGCTCCGTCAGGTCGGCATGGACGAACTCTGCGCCCATTTTTTGCAGCAGTTTACCCATCGCTTCGTTGCGACCGGTAGCCCTGACGCTAATGCCCTTGTTGCGCAGAAATTCGACCGCATTTCGGCCTAAGCCGCTGGTCGCCCCGGTAACCAGTACCTTCATAGCTATCCACTGTGTTGAAAAGAATTTCGTGCGCATTCTTTCGTGAATTACGGCGCTATGCAATGGGAAAGGTGAAAGAAAGAGAGTTTTATTTAGATCTTTTCCGTCTTTTGTTCTGCCCGTTGCGCAATGCGTTTCGCCATTCCCCGGAAGATAAACAGGTGGGCAGGGATCATCAACAGCCAGTAGAACAGACCCGGCATTCCGTGCGGGTGCCACCAGGCGCGCACGTCCAGTTCACGATGATCGCCTTTGTCTTTCAGGGTAAAGCAGAGTCGGCCCAGCCCCGGGGCTTTCATGCCGAACAACAGCGCCAGCTGTTTTTCCGGTTCGACGACGATCACCTTCCAGCTGTCGACTGCGTCGCCCACCTCAAGATACGGGCGTGCCGGGCGGCCTTTCGCCAGCCGGTGGCCCACCAGCAGGTCCATCGCCCCGCGCGTTTGCCAGAGGAGATTACCGAAGAAATACCGTTCTTTGCCGCCAATCTGGTTCACCACCTCCCAGAGCGCGGCCAGGCTCGCGGAGGTTTTCACCGTGCAGCCCGCCTGTTTCGGGTAATAACCATACTCAGGCCGCCAGCGGGCAAAGGCCTGGGCGTCGTAGCCCCAGTCGCTGGAGTTCACCAGCTGTTCTTCTTCCTTGAGCGTATTGCGCACGGCATCGTCAAAGCGGATCAGATCCTGAGGAATTAAGGCGCGCAGCGCGCGATCGTCGGCCAGCAGATCGTGCTTCAGCCCCTGAATAAGCGCTTTGGCGGTCGTCGGCGGCACCGAGGTGATGACATTCAAAAACCACACCGAAATCCAGCGGGTCGGGAAGGGAATGGGGATCAGCCAGCGGCGGCGTCCGCTGACGCGCATGAAATGTTCGAACTGCGCCTGATAGCTCAGCACATCCGGGCCTGCCGCCTCGAGCACGCGGTGTTGCTCCGGCGGATGATCCAGCAGGGCCACCAGATAATGCAGCAGGTTCTCCAGCGCAATCGGCGTGGTGCGCGAACGGACCCAGCGCGGCGGCGTGAGCACCGGCAGGTTGTAGACCATATCGCGCATCACTTCGAAGGCGGCAGAGCCTGCGCCGACGATGATCCCGGCGCGCAGTTCGGTGACGGGGATATTTGCCCCCCGCAGGATGTCCGCCGTCAGCTGGCGGGCGCGCAGGTGATCGGACTGCTCGTGTTCAGGTGCCTGGAGTGAACTGAGAAAAATCACCTGCTTCACCGGGGTTTGCAGCAGGGCATCGCGGACATTCATCGCCACCTGACGCTCGTGGGCGATAAAATCCCCGCCTTCGCCCATGCTGTGTACCAGGTAGTAAAGGGTGTCGACCCCGTCCAGCAGCGCGGGAAGCGACTTTGGCCAGTTGAGGTCAACGTTGTGACAGGTAACGCCCGCTAAACTGAGTTTTTGCAGGCGTTCGGTGTTGCGTGCCGCAGCCAGCACCTGGTGCCCCTGCTGGCTTAACGCCGCGGTGAGATGCTGACCGATATACCCGCTGGCGCCGAGCACCAGAATGCGTTGCGGCACGTGATGCTCCTTATCGCTGTAAAAACGCCTGCCAGTGTTTTACCACGTCGGCCAGCTGCTCGCGGTTGACGTCGAGATGCATGACCAGACGCACCACAGGTGAGGCGTTGATCAGCACGCCACGTGCTTTCATGAACTCGCCAAGCGCAGCGGCGTGGTCATCGCCCACGCGGACAAACAGCATGTTGGTGTCGTGGCGCATCACGTCGGCGCCAATTTCACGCAGCTGCGCCGCCATCCACGCGGCGTTGTCGTGATCGTCCTTCAGGCGCGCCACGTTGTTTTTCAGGGCATACAGCCCGGCTGCCGCCAGAATACCCGCCTGACGCATGCCGCCGCCGGTCATTTTGCGCCAGCGGTTGGCGCGCTTGATGTAGTCCGCATTGCCCACCAGCAGGGAACCCACTGGGGTGCCCAGCCCTTTAGAGAGGCAGATGGTGAACGAGTCGCAATATTGCGTAATTTCTTTCAGCGCGCAGCCGTACGCCACCACGGCGTTGAAGATGCGCGCGCCATCCACGTGCAGACCGAGCCCGCGCTCGCGGGTAAACTCCCACGCCGCCTTCAGGTATTCGCGCGGCAGGACCTTGCCGTTGTGGGTGTTTTCGAGGCTGAGCAGACGGGTGCGGGCAAAATGAATATCATCGGCTTTGATTTTCGCCGCGACTTTATCAAGGGGCAGGGTGCCGTCCGGCGCAGCGTCGATCGGCTGCGGCTGAATGCTGCCGAGCACCGCGGCACCGCCTGCTTCGTAGAGATAGTTATGCGCGCCCTGGCCGACGATATACTCTTCACCGCGCTCGCAGTGGCTGAGCAGCGCCACCAGGTTGGCCTGCGTGCCGGTGGGCAGGAACAGGGCGGCCTCTTTTCCGCTCAGCTCTGCGGCATAGCGCTGCAGTTCGTTGACCGTCGGGTCATCGCCGTAGACGTCGTCCCCGACCGGGGCGGCCATCATCTCTTCGAGCATGGCGCGACTCGGGCGGGTAACGGTATCACTGCGTAAATCAATCATGGCATGTCCTTATATTTAAAAAGGCGATGCCAGATGTTTTACCTGAGCCAGTTGGTTTTTGCCAGTTCGATCACCTCGTCACCGCGCCCGCTGATGATCGCGCGGAGCATGTACAGGCTAAAGCCTTTGGCCTGCTCCAGCTTGATCTGTGGCGGGATGGCCAGCTCCTCTTTGGCGACGACCACATCCACCAGTACCGGGCCGTCGATGGAGAAGGCGCGCTGCAGGGCTTCATCCACCTCGGACGCTTTCTCCACGCGGATGCCGGTGATGCCGCAGGCCTCGGCGATGCGGGCAAAGTTGGTGTCGTGCAGCTCGGTGCCGTCCGTCAGATAGCCTCCAGCCTTCATCTCCATCGCCACGAAGCCCAGCACGCTGTTGTTGAAGACCACGATTTTCAGCGGAAGCTTCATCTGCACCACCGACAGGAAATCACCCATCAGCATGCTGAACCCGCCGTCGCCGCACATCGCCACCACCTGACGCTCCGGCGCCGTCGCTTTTGCGCCCAGCGCCTGCGGCATGGCGTTAGCCATCGAGCCGTGGTTGAACGAGCCGAGCAGTCGGCGTTTGCCGTTCATTTTCAGGTAGCGTGCCGCCCAGACGGTTGGCGTGCCTACGTCGCAGGTGAAAATGGCGTCTTCGTCCGCGAAATGGCTGATCTGCTGCGCCAGATACTGCGGGTGAATGGCTTTGTCGCTCGGTTTGGCGAGATCGTCCAGACCCTTGCGGGCATCGCGATAGTCGCTTAGTGCTTTATCGAGGAACTTGCGATCGGTTTTCTCTTCCAGCAGCGGCAGCAGGGCGGCAAGGGTAGATTTGATGTCGCCCACCAGCGCCATATCGACCTTGCTGTGCGCGCCGATGCTGGCCGGGTTGATATCAATCTGAATGATTTTGGCATCCGTCGGGTAAAACGCGCGGTACGGGAACTGGGTGCCGAGCAGGATCAGCGTGTCGGCGTTCATCATGGTGTGGAAGCCACTGGAAAAACCGATCAGACCGGTCATGCCTACATCGTAGGGGTTATCGTATTCGACGTGCTCTTTGCCGCGCAGGGCGTGGACGATCGGGGCTTTCAGCTTTCCGGCAAATTCCAGCAGCTCTTTATGCGCGCCCGCACAGCCGCTGCCGCACATCAGGGCGATATTGCTGGCGTAACGCAGCAGCTGCGCCAGCTTTTTCAGCTCCTCCTCGGCAGGCGTCACCACCGGCTGCGGGGCATGGTACCAGTGGGTGCTGGCTCCTTCCGGCGCGGCCTTGAGCGCCACGTCGCCCGGGATAACGACCACGGACACGCCGCGATTCAGCACGGCCTTGCGCATGGCGATCGCCAGAACCTGCGGGATCTGCTCCGGGGATGAAACCAGTTCGCAATAGTGGCTGCATTCACGGAACAGCTCCTGCGGATGCGTCTCCTGAAAATAGCCGCTGCCGATTTCGGACGAGGGGATGTGGGCGGCAATCGCCAGCACCGGAACGTGGTTACGGTGACAGTCGAAAAGGCCGTTGATCAGGTGCAGGTTACCCGGCCCGCAGGATCCGGCGCAGACGGCCAGCTCACCCGTAAGCTGTGCTTCAGCGCCTGCGGCGAACGCGGCAACCTCTTCATGGCGGGTCGGCATCCATTCAATGGTCTTCATCTTGTTAAGGCTGTCGCTGAGTCCGTTCAGGGAATCGCCGGTGACGCCCCAGATACGTTTTACGCCAGCCTGTTCGAGCGTTTTCGCTATATATGCAGCCACGGTTTGTTTCATGGTTGTCCGTCTCCTTTTTGTGATAACGCTTACAAGCTTAGAAGAAAGTCTCCGTATTGCCCGTCAGATCCCCCCAATTAAAAGGTGCTTTTCACGCGCAACGCTTCGGCATAATCTGGTGATACCTCAGTGAAAACAGGAATCATTTCAAATGGTTAAATCATTGTTAATTGCTGTTAATGAAAAGCTATCGTGCGACGATCTTGGCAAACTCTTGTTACGACTTGCCGTCGGCGGGCTGATGCTCTTTCATGGTTTGCATAAGCTGTTTGGTGGGGTGGGCTTTATCAGCGGTATGCTTGTGGAGAAAGGGCTGCCGGGGTTTATTGCCTACGGCGTGTTGATTGGCGAAGTGGTGGCGCCGATCCTGATTATTGTCGGGCTCTTTACGCGCCCGGCCGCGCTGGTGCTGGCGTTTACGATGATCGTGGCGTGGCTGATGGTGGGATTGGATGAGACATTCGCGCTCGACAAGGTCGGGGCATGGGCGATTGAAAGCCTGGTGTACTTCTTTATCGGCTCGCTGGCGGTGGCGTTTTTAGGGGCAGGGCGGTTTGCGCTGGGGAAAGCACCTGCGTGGCGGTAGGGGTTGGAATCTGTTCCGAGGGAAGGGGTCTACGGACCCTTTTTTATTGGTAAGTTTTAAGTTGTTGATTTCACAACGGTGAATTGTTGGTGATGAAAAAAAGGTTTACGGAGAATTTTAGAGGGATTTCTTTATATCACAAGAAGATAGGTGTAGATTGTTCCAGTTCACTGCCGTACAGGCAGCTTAGAAATCTGTTTTACAGTCCTGCTGGAAATTTGGATATGTTCACTGCCGTACAGGCAGCTTAGAAAGGCTGCGCCGTCCTGTTGCTGAATAAAAGCAAGTTCACTGCCGTACAGGCAGCTTAGAAAAGCTTGCGCGGGGAAGTGCCTTTGACCTCTGCGTTCACTGCCGTACAGGCAGCTTAGAAATTTTGAGGCCTCATATGAGCAGAAAACCATACGTTCACTGCCGTACAGGCAGCTTAGAAAGTCGGAATCGCGGTCGCCCCACGACGCGAAATGTGCACTGCCGTACAGGCAGCTTAGAAACGTCAAAGACTGGCTTAAATTTATTGTGCCGTGGTGCACTGCCGTACAGGCAGCTTAGAAAGCCGCGAGTGACAACCTTGTCGTAATTAACAATGTGCACTGCCGTACAGGCAGCTTAGAAAGTATTCACCACAGGCGAAGTAACGGATAGTTCGGTGCACTGCCGTACAGGCAGCTTAGAAACTGTTGATATGTAAGATCGGCACGGACGCACAGTGCACTGCCGTACAGGCAGCTTAGAAAAATGGCAGCGGCCGCAATACTCATAATAACCTGCGCACTGCCGTACAGGCAGCTTAGAAAGCGGGCAATCGTTGCTCGAGCCATTGCAGACCGTGCACTGCCGTACAGGCAGCTTAGAAAACATGGGTGCAGCAGGGGCTGCGTAGCTTCGCGTGCACTGCCGTACAGGCAGCTTAGAAACTGAGTACCGACATGAATCCCGCTGAGCCAACTGTGCACTGCCGTACAGGCAGCTTAGAAAACCGGCGGCCGCGACACCACGGCGCCGAACGCGTGCACTGCCGTACAGGCAGCTTAGAAATCAAAAATTCATAGTGAGGTGAAGATGGATTAGTGCACTGCCGTACAGGCAGCTTAGAAAAGGAGTCCAGAGACGATATCACGCCGGGCCGGGTTCACTGCCGTACAGGCAGCTTAGAAAGATAGAGCGCGCAGCGGCGGCAGCTTGCAGGCGTTCACTGCCGTACAGGCAGCTTAGAAACGTCATTAACTACAGATCCGTCATTAGAAGAGAGTTCACTGCCGTACAGGCAGCTTAGAAATGAGCCGCCAGAAGACGCACGCAGCTGCCGGAGTTCACTGCCGTACAGGCAGCTTAGAAAACGATGATGCGCTTTCGCTCGTTGTGCAGCCCGTTCACTGCCGTACAGGCAGCTTAGAAAATGAGAGCCTCAGAATACGCATATGCGCACCTGTTCACTGCCGTACAGGCAGCTTAGAAATAAATAAAGCCATTTAAATGTCGGAACGGCATGTTCACTGCCGTACAGGCAGCTTAGAAATCTGTGGCTTGCCGCCAAAAGAAGGCCGACTAGTTCACTGTCGTACAGGCAGCTTAGAAAGCACTTCAGCCGGGTAAGCGTCGGTGGTTAGGGTCCAATGCCGAACAGGCAGTAGGCACAACGTAGGCCGGGTAAACGCAGTGCCACCCGGCAAAAAAGCCCGGTGGCGCTGACGCTTACCGGGCCTACGAACGAACGTTTATTGTTTATGCGAAGACCAGATCGCCCTGCGGATGGCACGAGCATGCCAGCACGTAACCCTCGGCAATTTCCGCGTCGGACAGCGTCATGGTGCTGGTGACGGTGTACTCCCCGGAAACCACCTTTGTTTTACAGCAGCCGCACACCCCGGCACGGCAGGCCGCCGCCACCGGCACGTTGTTGCTTTCCAGCGCCTCCAGCAGCGTCGTGCCCACGCGGCCAAAGAAGGTCTGCGCAGGCTGCAGTTTGGTGAACTGAATCCCGCTGGTTGCCGCTTCCGCCACCGGCGTGAAGAACTGCTCTTTGAAGAAACGGGTCACGCCGAGCGCTTTCACGTCTTCTTCCACGATAGCCATGTACGGCGCCGGGCCGCAGGTCATCACGGTGCGGTTCGCGATATCCGGCACGCTTTGCAGCAGCTCGCGGCTCAGGCGACCGGGCACAAAACCGTGCGTCGCGTTGTGCTCAGCCAACAGCGTCACCGGATAATCACGCCACTCCTCGGCAAAAATGACATCGTCCGGAGAGCGCACGCTGAAGATCGCCTGCACGTCGGCCTGCGGGCGGTTTTTTGCCAGCCAGCGGCGCATTGACATAATCGGCGTTACGCCACAGCCTGCCGCCAGCAGCAGGAATTTATCGTCCGCTTTGTCGTCACAGGTGAAATCACCCTGGGCGTCGGAGAGCCAGATGTAATCTCCGCGCTTCACGTCACGGGTCAGCCACTGAGAGCCGGCACCGTCATCAATGCGGCGGACGGTGAGCGTGATGTATTCGCTGACGCCCGGCGTGGAGGAGAGGGTGTAGGCGCGCAGGGTGTCCGCCGAATGGCGAACGCTAACCAGCGCATACTGACCTGCTCGGTACGGATAGTAGTCGTGGCACAGCAGCGACAGCGTCCACACATCCGGCGTCTCCTGATGGATGTGATGCACCTGCATCCGCCACGGGCATTGTGAGGTTGGCATGGTCATAAATTACTCCTTACGCGCTCAACAGCTGCTTCATATCATCTTCAACGTTGGTCACGGAACGCAGGCCGAATTTCTCGTTCAGCACGGCCAGCAGGTCCGGCGTCAGGAAGCCTGGCGCTGTCGGGCCGGTCACGATGTTGGTCACGCCCAGAGAGAGCAGGGTCAGCAGGATGACAATCGCTTTCTGCTCAAACCAGGAGAGCACCAGCGAGAGCGGCAGATCGTTGACGCCGCAGCCCAGTTTTTCCGCCAGCGTGACCGCCAGAATAATGGCCGAGTAAGCATCGTTACACTGGCCCGCATCGATCAGGCGCGGCAGGCCTTCGATGTTGCCGAAGTCCAGCTTGTTGAAACGGTATTTACCGCACGCCAGGGTCAGGATCAGGCAGTCTTCCGGCACGCGGGTGGCGAAATCGGTGAAGTAGTTACGCTCGCCGCGTGCGCCGTCGCAGCCGCCGACGAGGAAGATGTGGCGCAGCTTTTCGCGGCTGACGAGATCGATCAGCGAATCGGCGGCACCGAGCAGGGTTTCACGACCGAAGCCGACGGTGATCAGATGCGGGATCTCGCTGTACGGGAAGCCTGCCATCTGCTTCGCTTGCGCTATCACCGGTCCGAAATCGTCACCTTCAAGATGGCTCACGCCCGGCCAGCCGACGATGCTGCGGGTCCAGATGCGGTCGTCATACGCGCCCACGGTCGGGTCGATGATGCAGTTAGAGGTCATCACGATAGGACCGGGGAAGCGGGCAAATTCCACCTGCTGGTTCTGCCAGCCGCTGCCGTAGTTACCGATCAGGTGCTTGAATTTACGCAGCTCCGGATAGCCGTGCGCTGGCAGCATTTCACCGTGGGTATAGACGTTAACGCCGGTGCCTTCGGTTTGCTTCAGCAGGTTGTAGAGATCTTTCAGGTCATGACCGGAGATCAGGATGCATTTGCCCTCGGTCGCTTTGACGTTGACCTGCGTCGGCGTCGGGTGGCCGTAGGTGCCGGTTTCACCCGCGTCCAGAATGCTCATCACGCGGAAATTCATCTGGCCGATTTCCATTGAGCATTCCAGCAGCGCGTTCATATCGGCAGGCCAGGTGCCCAGCCACGCCATGATTTTATGGTACTGGGCGTAGATGTCGTTATCGTACTGACCGAGCACGTGCGCGTGTTCCATATAGGCCGCAGCGCCTTTCAGGCCGTACAGGCACAGCAGGCGCAGGCCGAGAATGTTCTCGCCAATCGCTGCTTTGTCTTTGTTTGGGGTGAATTCTGCCGCCTGACGCTGCAGATCGCCGAGATCGTCGCTCACCAGCTGGAGTTCAGACATCGGGTTTTCCACGCGGGCGTTAGCATCCGCCATCAGGCACTGCGCTTTTAGCGCTTCACGCAGGGCAATGGCTTCGCGGGCATAGCCGACAATGCGCGGAGAGTCGAAGTTAACGTTGGTCAGCGTGGAGAAGAAGGCGCGCGGGGCGAAGCTGTCGACGTAGTGGTCGATGATGCCGTATTCGCGGGCTTTGTACGCCCATGCGGAAAGGCCTTGCAGGGCGGCAATCAGCAGGTCCTGAAGGTCAGATGTTTCTGCGGTTTTGCCGCACATACCCTGTGCGTAAGAGCAGCCATTGCCTGCCGGGGTACGGATGGTTTGTTCACATTGCACACAAAACATAATCACACCTGTTAAAGTTATATTTGATATACATGTTTAAGATTATGCCTGTGCCAGAACGGAGAAAAGGGCTTTCTGCTACAAAATAGAGGGAGATTGATTTAGCGCAATTTTGGCGGCAGGCACCCTACCGCCAAAGAGGTATCAGGCCGAGAAGACGGCCATCAGAACCGGAACCAGCAGGCTTAAAATAAAGCCGTGAACGATGGCGGCGGGCACCATCTCCAGTCCACCAGAGCGTTGCAATACTGGCAGGGTAAAGTCCATCGACGTCGCGCCGCACAGGCCCAGCGCGGTAGAGCGGCTGCGGCGAACCAGCCCCGGGATCAGCATAATGGCGAGCAGCTCGCGCGCCAGATCGTTAAAGAAGGCGGCACTGCCGATGACCGGGCCAAAGGACTCGGTCAGCAGGATACCGGAGAGGGAATACCAGCCAAAGCCTGACGCCATCGCCAGGCCGGTTTTCAGCGGCAGGTCGAGAATAAAGGCGTTAATGACGCCCGCTACCATGGAACTGGCGACCACAATGACCGCAACCATCATTCCCCGACGGTTTAAAACAATTTGCTTCAGCGTCATGCCATTATTTCGCAGCTGGATACCGATCAGGAACAGCAGGAAAATTAGCGTATATTCACTGGCCTCTGTCGCGTGCTGTAAAAATGCCCAGCCGGTCAGCCCAAGAAGAAAACCGAGCACCACGACGCCGCACAGTTTTAATGATTCCAGCGCCATCGCAATTCGGGAAGGCAGTTTTTCCTGATGATGATGGTTTTTCCACGGAACGGTGCGCTCAAGCCAGAATAATGCGGCGATATTACACAGCAAAATAACCACCACGGTGACCAAAGAATAATGCAGGATGGAAAGCAGATTCGTCGCCAGATTATCCAGGAAGGCCAGGCTGATCCCCATAAAGAAAAGAATGACGTAAACAATCCAGCTGAGAAAACGGTTGATAAGCCGTAATGCGGATTCTCTGTGCAGCGGGATGAGATAGCCCACAATCAGGGGCAGCAGAATAATGAGGAGTCCTGAAAACATGAACAGCCGGTCCTTTTGAGTATCTGTTGAGCGCCAGAGACACTACCCAATAAAGACTGTTCAGTAAAGCGGCAATAAAAAAGCCGGGTGGCGGCTGCGCCTTACCCGGCCTACAAGTGCACACTCACGTGGGTCGGGTAAGCGTTAGCGCCACCCGACACCGCGCGCAATTAATCGCGTTTTTCCAGCAGGGTGCGGTATAGCACGCCACCCAGGATACCGCCGATAATCGGCATCACCCAGAACAGCCAGAGCTGCTCAAGCGCCCAGCCGCCCTGGAAGATGGCGACGGCGGTGCTGCGTGCCGGGTTAACGGAGGTGTTGGTGACCGGAATGGAGATCAGGTGGATAAGCGTCAGTGCCAGACCAATGGCGATCGGTGCGAAACCGGCTGGCGCGTGTTTGTCGGTTGCGCCGTGGATCACCAGCAGGAAACCTGCGGTCAGCACAATTTCAATCACGATGGCAGACAGCATGGAATAACCGCCCGGAGAATGCTCGCCGAAGCCGTTAGAGGCGAAGCCGCTGGCCGCCGCGTCGAAGCCAGCTTTACCGCTGGCAATGACGTACAGAACGCCCGCTGCGATAATACCGCCCACCACCTGAGCGACAATATAACCAATTACCTCTTTCGCCGGAAAACGACCGCCGGCCCATAAACCTAATGTCACTGCCGGGTTAAAATGACCGCCGGAAATATGCCCCACGGCAAAGGCCATGGTTAATACGGTTAAACCAAATGCCAGCGCGACGCCGACAAAACCGATACCTAATTCCGGGAATGCTGCTGCCAGAACGGCGCTACCGCAGCCACCAAATACCAGCCAGAATGTACCAAAGCATTCTGCTGCCAATTTTCTAAACATAACCACCTCAAATAATTTTCCGCACGCTTTCCCGCGCGCGGGATATATCGCCATAAAGGGATGACGACTCAAAGAGTCCGTATTTTAGAAACCAATAACACCCCTTCGCCACTTAAATAAATTCGATTAATTTGATTTAAGGCAATGTGATGTCAATCCTTGTTCAAATCAGCGGTAAATAGAGCATAGACCAATTCTCGTCAGGGTGAATGTTGTGCTGTCGTGACAGTCCGCCTCCCGCTATACTGCTGATAACTTAAAGGAAAAAGTGAATATTGCGCGGGGGATTTATGCTTCTCGAACGTGTGGAAATTGTCGGGTTTCGCGGTATTAACCGCCTGTCGCTGCAGCTGGAACAGAACAACGTCCTGATCGGCGAGAACGCCTGGGGTAAGTCCAGCCTGCTGGATGCGCTGACGTTACTGCTTTCGCCCGAAGACGATCTTTATCACTTCGTTCGCGACGATTTCTGGTTCCCGCCCGGCGACGTGACGGGGCGCGAGAAGCACCTGCATATCATCCTGACGTTCCGCGAATCCGAACCCGGGCGCCATCGGGTGCGTCGCTTCCGCCCGCTGTCACCCTGCTGGGTGCCGTGCGATGATGGTTTCCACCGGATATTCTACCGGCTGGAAGGGGAGATGGCGGAAAACGAGGGCGTGTTGACCCTGCGTGATTTTCTTGATGAGAAGGCCAGCCCGATCCCGCTGGACAATATCGACGATCTGGCCCGCCATCTGATCCGCCTGACGCCGGTGCTGCGCCTGCGCGACGCGCGTTTTATGCGGCGCATTCGTAACGGTACCGTACCAAATATGCCGGAAGTGGAAGTCACCGCCCGCGAGCTGGATTTTCTGGCGAGAGAGCTGGTGTCGCGTCCGCAGAATCTGACCGACGGTCAAATTCGTCAGGGGTTGTCCGCAATGGTACAGCTGCTGGAGCACTATTTTTCCGAGCAGGGAACGTCGGAGTCGCGCCATCGCCTGATGCGCCGCCGCTCTCATGACGAACAGCGCAGCTGGCGCTACCTCGATATCATTAACCGGATGATCGACCGGCCCGGTGGTCGTACCCATCGGGTGATTTTGCTGGGGCTGTTTTCAACGCTTCTGCAGGCCAAAGGCACCGTTCGTCTTGACCGGGACGCCAGGCCGCTGCTGCTGGTGGAAGACCCGGAAACGCGCCTGCATCCCATCATGCTCTCCGTGGCATGGCATCTGCTGAACCTGCTGCCGCTCCAGCGCGTTACGACCACCAATTCCGGTGAATTATTATCGCTGACGCCGGTCGAGCACGTCTGTCGTCTGGTGCGTGAATCTTCCCGCGTCTCCGCCTACCGGTTAGGTCCGGGTGGATTGAACGCGGAAGACGGGCGGCGCATCGCGTTTCATATTCGCTTTAACCGCGCGTCGTCGCTCTTTGCCCGCTGCTGGCTGCTGGTGGAAGGAGAGACGGAAACCTGGGTCATCAACGAACTGGCGCGCCAGTGCGGCCACCATTTTGATGCGGAAGGCATTAAGGTGATTGAATTCGCCCAGTCGGGACTCAAGCCGCTGATCAAATTTGCCCGCCGGATGGGGATCGAGTGGCACGTTCTGGTCGACGGTGATGAGGCGGGCAAAAAATATGCCTCGACCGTGCGTAGCCTGCTGAATAACGAGCGCGAGGAAGAGCGCGACCATTTAACCATGCTGCCCGCGATGGACATGGAACACTTTATGTATCGTCAGGGGTTCGACGACGTATTCCACCGAATTGCCATGGTGCCGGTCGATGTCCCGATGAACATGCGGCGCGTGATCGCCAAAGCTATTCATCGTTCTTCAAAACCGGATTTAGCCATTGAAGTGGCGACGGAAGCGGGGAGACGGGGCGTGGAGGCGGTGCCGACCCTGCTGCGGAAGATGTTTTCCCGCGTGCTGTGGCTGGCACGCGGGAGAGCGGATTAACGTTGAGTCGCCTGGTTCACCTGCTGAATCAGGCTGTCCAGCAGCGCGTAGCGGCGGCGATATTCGGAGCGTTTTTTGCTCGCGATCTCTTCCATCGGTTTACGCGGCATGACGAGTGGCAGCATGAAGTTGCCGCTATCCTGCTTTTCGCCGCCGATGGAGATCCAGAAACTGTCGTAATCGGCCAACAGTTTCCCCTCTTTTTTCTTGCGGTAGCGCCAGCTGCGATAAATATGGGTGTCGTTACTGACGGCGACAATCTGTTCTACCGGGAAGGCGGTGCCGAGAGTCATGGCGGCTTCGACCAGCAGACGTTTCGGGAACAGACCATGGCAGGCCTTCGTCGCACCCTGGATCAGCTCATGGGGAACGTGGGCTTTTGCGCCCTGCAGGCCGCCGATAAACAGCGTCGATTTTCCCTCAAGCTGGCACAGGGTGAAGGTCATCTCGGCCAGCACCGTATTCTGATGGTCGCAGAAGGCGAGGGTGGCTTCCCCTTCTTTATCCAGAAACGCATCGGCGCACAGGCGGACGGTAAATTGCTCTTCATCTTTACCGGTTAAGGTGAGCAGCGTGAAGCCCTTTTTCGACAGATAACCCGAGAGCAGCGATGCCGGCATATGGCGGCTCATCGTTTGATAGTGCCAGTTAAGGGACTCAAGGGCCTGCTGGCGATCCATATTCACCGTCAGCCAGGGGCGATGCAGACGGCACGGCAGTCCTGGCTGCACCTGCAGCATTTGCATCAGGCTCGGCTGTTTTGCAAGGCTCGTCAACAGGCGAGCGGTACTTACAGGCGTCGCCAGCGAACGTAGCATGAATTTACGTCGATAGGCGGGGTTTTGCCACGCCAGCCCTGGCGTGAGCTTACCGGAAGCCAGATGACTGAAGAGCTGCCAACCCGATGCAGGCTGTGGCAGGTTTGAAAAAGGTGTATCGACGATGGAAGACATGTTAGATCCTGCTTCTTGATGAAGATCTCCATTTCAGCAGGCGGACTTTCAACGTCTCGTAAACAAATTGTGACGATTTCGGAGAACAGGGGTTTCGTTGAGGAGTCGTTTAGATAGAATCAGCATTTATCATTGCCAGAACATTTATTTGGAATATTTATGAACCTCAAGGGAAAACGCAGAACGCTGTTTCTGCTGCTGGCGGTCGTGGTGTTAGCCGGTGGGTACTGGCTATGGCAGGTGCTGAATGCGCCGGTGCCGCAGTATCAGACGCTGATTGTTCGTCCGGGCGAACTGCAACAAAACGTCCTCGCGACGGGCAAACTTGATGCCCTGCGCAAGGTTGACGTTGGCGCACAGGTCAGCGGTCAGCTGAAAACGCTGTCGGTTGAGATTGGCGATAAGGTAAAAAAAGGCCAGCTGCTCGGCGTGATCGATCCTGAACAGGCCGAGAACCAGATCCGCGAGGTGGAAGCCACGCTGATGGAGCTGCGCGCGCAGCGTGCGCAGGCGCAGGCAGAGCGTAACCTTGCCCAGGTGACGCTGACCCGTCAGCAGGCGCTGGCCAAAACCCAGGCGATCTCGAAGCAGGATTTAGATACGGCCACCACGGAACTGGCGGTGAAGCAGGCGCAGATTGGCACGATTGACGCGCAAATCAAACGCAACCAGGCCTCGCTGGATACGGCGAAAACCAACCTCGACTACACCAAAATCGTTGCGCCAATGGCCGGGGAAGTGACGCAAATTACCACGCTGCAGGGGCAGACGGTGATTGCCGCGCAGCAGGCGCCCAACATTCTGACGCTGGCGGACATGAGCACCATGCTGGTCAAAGCCCAGGTCTCGGAGGCGGACGTTATCCATCTCAGACCGGGGCAGAATGCCTGGTTTACGGTGCTGGGCGATCCGCAGACGCGCTACGAAGGCGTGCTGAAAGACATTCTCCCGACGCCGGAAAAGGTTAACGACGCCATCTTCTACTATGCCCGTTTTGAAGTGCCGAACCCGCAGGGCGTGCTGCGTCTCGACATGACCGCGCAGGTGCATATCCAGCTGACCGGCGTGAAGAACGTGCTGACCATTCCCCTCTCCGCGCTGGGTGAGTCCGCCGGTGATAGCCGCTATAAAGTGAAAGTGCTGCGCAACGGCGAAACGCGCGAGCGCGAAGTGGTGATTGGCGCGCGCAACGACACCGACGTGGTGGTGGTGAAAGGGCTGGAAGAGGGTGAGGAGGTTGTCATCAGCGAAAGCCTGCCCGGAGCCGCGAAATGACGGCATTGCTTGAGCTGAAAGACATTCGCCGCAGCTATCCGTCGGGCGATGGCCCGGTGGAGGTGCTAAAAGGCATCCCCCTGCGCGTGGAGGCGGGCGAGATGGTGGCGATTGTCGGGGCATCGGGCTCCGGTAAATCGACGCTGATGAACATTCTCGGCTGCCTGGATAAACCCACCAGCGGTACGTACCGCGTGGCCGGGACGGACGTCTCAACGCTGGACGGCGACGCGCTGGCGAAGCTGCGTCGGGAGCACTTCGGCTTTATCTTCCAGCGTTACCATCTGCTTTCTCACCTCAATGCCGCGCAGAACGTAGAAGTACCGGCGGTCTATGCGGGCGTCGAGCGGAAAAAACGCCTCGAGCGCGCGCAGATGCTGCTGACGCGTCTGGGGCTGGCGGAGCGGGTGGAGTATCAGCCCTCGCAGCTGTCCGGCGGCCAGCAGCAGCGCGTGAGTATTGCCCGCGCCCTGATGAACGGCGGGCAGGTGATCCTGGCCGATGAACCCACCGGCGCGCTCGACAGCCATTCCGGCGAAGAGGTGATGGCGATCCTGCACCAGCTTCGCGATCAGGGGCATACGGTCATTATCGTGACCCACGATCCGCAGGTGGCGGCGCAGGCGGAGCGAATCATTGAGATCCACGACGGCGAGCTGGTCAGCAACCCGCCGCCGCGTGAGTCCAGGGCTGCGGCGCCGAAAGAAGTGCTTCCGGCATCAACCGGATGGGGGCAATTTTCCAGCGGCTTTCGTGAAGCATTGACCATGGCCTGGCTGGCGATGGCGGCCAATAAAATGCGTACCCTGCTGACCATGCTCGGCATTATCATCGGTATCGCCTCGGTGGTGTCGATTGTGGTGGTGGGCGATGCGGCCAAGCAGCTGGTGCTGGCCGATATCCGCGCAATCGGGACCAACACCATTGACGTCTATCCCGGCAAAGACTTTGGTGACGACGAGCCTCAGTATCAGCAGGCGCTGAAATACGACGATCTGGCGGCCATTCAGAAGCAGCCGTGGGTCAACTCCGCCACGCCTGCGGTGTCGCAAAACCTGCGCCTGCGCGTGGGCAATGTTGACGTGGCGGCCAGCGCGAACGGCGTCAGCGGGGATTATTTCAACGTCTACGGTATGACCTTCAGCGAAGGCGCCACCTTTAACGCCGAACAGCTGGCGGGCAGGGCGCAGGTGGTGGTGCTGGACGCAAACTCGCGCAGGCAGCTTTTCCCCAATAAAGCTAACGTGGTGGGCGAAGTGATCCTGGTCGGCAACATGCCTGCCACGGTCATCGGCGTGGCGGAAGAGAAGCAGTCGATGTTTGGCAGCAGCAAGATCCTGCGCGTCTGGCTTCCCTATACCACCATCTCCGGGCGGATTATGGGCCAGTCCTGGCTCAACTCCATCACCGTGCGCGTGAAGGAGGGCTACGACAGCGCCATGGCCGAACAGCAGCTTGAGCGGCTGCTCACCCTGCGCCACGGGAAGAAAGATTTCTTCACCTGGAATATGGACGGCCTCTTGAAAACGGCAGAAAAGACCACACGTACTCTTCAGCTGTTCCTCACGCTGGTGGCGGTGATTTCGCTGGTCGTCGGCGGTATCGGGGTGATGAACATCATGCTGGTGTCGGTAACCGAACGTACCCGGGAGATTGGCATCCGCATGGCGGTCGGGGCCAGAGCCAGCGACGTGCTGCAGCAGTTTTTGATTGAAGCCGTGCTGGTGTGTCTGGTCGGCGGTGCGATGGGGATTGCGCTCTCGATGATGATCGCCTTCGCGCTCCAGCTCTTTTTACCCGGCTGGGAGATTGGCTTCTCGCCGGTGGCCATTATTACCGCATTCTTGTGTTCAACCTTTACCGGCATTTTGTTTGGCTGGTTGCCCGCCCGCAACGCGGCGCGGCTGGATCCGGTGGATGCGCTGGCTCGGGAATAACCCGAAAATAAAAATGCCAGCCGATCGGGCTGGCATTTTGACTGCGGGATGTACACAATAAAACAGAGAGCTATGCAACCGTCTCTGCTTCAATGGGGACGATAAGGCTTGCATGATTGCCTTTTGGTCCCTGGTGGACATCGAACCGGACGGACTGCCCGGCTTTGAGCGTTCTGTAACCATCCATCTGAATGGTGGAATAGTGAGCGAAGATATCCTCGCCGCCGCCTTCGGGGCAGATGAAGCCAAACCCTTTGGCGTTGTTGAACCACTTAACAGTACCCATTTCCATGCTTCGACATCCTTCGTAAATCTTATAAGTTAAGATGGAATGAACCGGTGGTGGAGTGGGGGCTGTTCAAAACCTCGCCATCTCACGCTTGTACAATTTAGAGAAACGAAAGACGTCGTCAAGCGTTTGGCGCTGGAGATGGGACAATAATCAACCAAAGTTTGAAGCAGTTAACGCTATTGCAACAGTTTGTGACAGACATCGCGGATGACAGTAATAGATGATTGTTATCTAACATCTGAGGTAGATTCAAAGTGGTTATGCAAAATGGGTAAGACCAACGACTGGCTGGATTTTGACCAGCTGGCGGAAGACAAAGTGCGTGACGCGCTAAAACCGCCATCTATGTATAAAGTTATGTTAATGAACGATGATTACACGCCGATGGAATTTGTTATTGACGTGCTACAAAAGTTCTTTTCTTATGATGTAGAACGTGCAACGCAACTGATGCTTACCGTTCATTATCGTGGCAAAGCTATCTGCGGCATCTTCACAGCCGAAGTGGCGGAAACCAAAGTGGCGATGGTGAACGAATATGCGAGGGAGAACGAGCATCCGTTGCTGTGTACGCTGGAAAAGGCCTGATAAGGCATAAAATTGGGGGAGGTGCCTATGCTCAATCAAGAACTGGAACTCAGTTTAAACATGGCTTTCGCCAGAGCGCGTGAGCACCGACATGAGTTTATGACCGTCGAGCATTTACTGCTCGCACTGCTTAGCAACCCATCTGCCCGCGAAGCGCTGGAAGCCTGCTCCGTGGATCTGGTGGCGCTACGTCAGGAACTCGAAGCCTTCATCGAACAAACCACACCGGTGCTGCCTGCCAGTGAAGAAGAGCGCGACACGCAGCCGACGCTCAGCTTCCAGCGCGTGCTGCAGCGCGCGGTATTCCACGTCCAGTCTTCCGGACGTAGCGAAGTGACTGGCGCAAACGTCTTAGTCGCCATCTTCAGCGAGCAGGAGTCACAGGCTGCCTATCTGCTGCGCAAACACGAAGTCAGCCGCCTCGACGTGGTTAACTTTATCTCTCACGGAACGCGCAAAGACGAGCCTAACCAGGCATCGGATTCCAGCAATCAGGTCAATAACAATGAAGAGCAAGCAGGCGGGGAGGATCGTATGGAAAACTTCACCACCAACCTTAATCAGCTTGCTCGCGTTGGCGGTATCGACCCGCTGATTGGTCGCGATAAAGAGCTGGAGCGCGCGATCCAGGTGCTGTGCCGTCGCCGCAAGAACAACCCGCTGCTGGTGGGGGAATCTGGCGTGGGTAAAACCGCGATTGCCGAAGGCCTTGCCTGGCGCATTGTGCAGGGCGACGTACCGGAAGTGATTGCCGACTGCACCATCTACTCGCTGGACATCGGCTCGCTGCTGGCGGGCACCAAATACCGTGGTGATTTTGAAAAACGCTTCAAGGCGCTGTTAAAACAGCTGGAGCAGGACACCAACAGCATCCTGTTTATCGATGAAATCCACACCATCATCGGCGCAGGGGCGGCCTCCGGTGGCCAGGTGGATGCCGCGAACCTGATCAAACCGCTGCTCTCCAGCGGCAAGATCCGCGTGATTGGCTCCACCACCTACCAGGAGTTCAGCAACATCTTTGAGAAAGACCGTGCGCTGGCGCGCCGCTTCCAGAAAATCGACGTGACCGAACCGTCCGTCGAGGAAACGGTGCAGATCATCAACGGCCTGAAGCCGAAGTACGAAGCGCACCACGACGTGCGTTACACCGCGAAAGCGGTGCGTGCGGCGGTGGAGCTGGCGGTGAAATACATCAACGACCGTCATCTGCCGGATAAGGCGATTGACGTGATTGATGAGGCAGGGGCGCGTGCGCGCCTGATGCCGGCCAGCAAGCGTAAGAAAACCGTTAACGTGGCGGATATTGAGTCCGTGGTGGCCCGCATCGCGCGTATCCCTGAGAAGAGCGTCTCTCAGAGCGACCGCGACACGCTGCGTACCCTTGGCAATCGCCTGAAAATGCTGGTCTTTGGTCAGGATAAAGCCATTGAGGCCTTAACCGAAGCGATCAAGATGGCCCGCGCAGGACTGGGGCATGAGCACAAGCCTGTCGGTTCCTTCCTGTTTGCCGGCCCGACCGGCGTGGGGAAAACCGAGGTAACGGTTCAGCTCTCTAAAGCACTGGGCATTGAGCTGCTGCGCTTTGATATGTCCGAGTATATGGAGCGTCACACCGTCAGCCGTTTGATTGGTGCGCCTCCGGGCTACGTGGGCTTTGACCAGGGCGGCCTGCTCACCGACGCGGTGATCAAGCATCCGCACGCGGTACTGCTGCTCGATGAAATCGAGAAAGCGCACCCGGACGTGTTCAACATCCTGCTGCAGGTGATGGACAACGGGACGCTGACCGACAACAACGGGCGCAAGGCGGACTTCCGTAACGTGGTGCTGGTGATGACCACCAACGCCGGGGTACGTGAAACCGAGCGTAAATCCATCGGCCTGATCCACCAGGACAACAGCACCGATGCGATGGAGGAGATCAAGAAGATCTTCACGCCGGAGTTCCGTAACCGTCTGGACAACATTATCTGGTTCGATCACCTCTCTACCGAGGTGATCCATCAGGTCGTGGACAAGTTCATCGTCGAGTTGCAGGTTCAGCTGGATCAGAAAGGCGTGTCGCTGGAAGTAAGCCAGGAGGCCCGCAACTGGCTGGCCGAGAAAGGCTACGACCGTGCGATGGGGGCCCGTCCGATGGCGCGCGTGATTCAGGACAACCTGAAGAAACCGCTGGCGAACGAGCTGCTGTTTGGCTCGCTGGTGGACGGCGGCCAGGTGACCGTGGCGCTGGATCAGGCGAAGAACGAACTGACGTACGATTTCCAGAGTGCAGCGAAGCACAAGCCGGAAGCGGCTCACTGATTTCTTACGTAGGTCTTAAAAACCGGGCAATAGCCCGGTTTTTTTATGCCTGCCTTTAGCCCTCTCCCTGTGGAAGAGGGCTGGGATGAGGCCACCAGGTTGCCAAAAAATACATCCCCCGGCATAGCCAAATTAAAGCCACAAATAAAAAAGGCCGGGTTTAACCCGACCTTTTAAATATTCATCTGCCATTACAGGCGAAAACAATTAGCGACTACGGAAGACAATGCGGCCTTTGCTCAGGTCGTACGGGGTCAGTTCAACAGTCACTTTGTCGCCCGTCAAAATGCGGATGTAGTTTTTGCGCATTTTACCGGAGATGTGCGCAGTTACCACGTGACCGTTTTCCAGCTCTACGCGAAACATGGTATTAGGTAACGTATCAAGTACGGTACCCTGCATTTCAATATTGTCTTCTTTGGCCATCTAATCCTCTGGGGTATCACTACCAAGTTTTGAACCGGCAAGATAATGCCGAAATTCATCAATTAAGTAAAGAATTGCGCGTTTGAAACGCAGCAAAACAGTTTCGGCGCATTGCCCAAGCGTCACGGTACAACCGAACGGAAAGCGCATTCGTAAAGGGGATACAACAGGATAAACGTCAGGACGTTATCTGAAGCGAAGGTCCCAAACGGCGGCGGGGCAACAGGCAGAAGCTACTCTGCGGCATAATTATAACACCCTCACAAAAAATATGCGGAAAACATTTAGGCATTGGGCATAAAGAGCGTTCTCGGTATCCAGAAGTCGCGCGGGAGCTTTTCCTGACGACTGGCATCCAGATGCTCGATGTACTGGCGTCGCGGTATCTCAACGGCGCCGAGGGAAGCCGTGTGCTCATTGAGCACCTGACAATCGATCAGGCGTCCGCCGCGCTGGGCAAACGCCTGGCAGAAGACCAGCAGCGCCGTTTTCGAGGCGTTAACCGCGCGGGAGAACATCGACTCACCACAAAACAGCGTCCCCTGCGCCACGCCATACATGCCGCCGACCAGTGCTCCGCCGTCCCACACCTCAATGGAGTGCGCGTAGCCAAGCTCGTGAAGCTGGTGGTAAGCGGTAATGATATCGCGGGTTATCCATGTTCCCTCAAACCGGTCTTCGGCACAGCCTTCAATGACCTGACCAAAGGCGTGGTTCAGGGTGACGCGGTACGGTGATTTTGCATGGAAACGCTTCATGCTGCGGCTCAGGTGAAACTGCTCTGGCCACAGCACGGCACGCGGATCGGGAGACCACCATAAAATCGGGTCGCCGGGAGAAAACCAGGGGAAGATGCCGCGCTGGTACGCCATCAACAGCCGCGCAGGGCTGAGGTCACCACCAAGGGCCAGCAGCCCATTGGGTTCACGCAGCGCCCCTTCTGGAGAAGGGAACGCGATGTTATGACGAGAAAGCTGGACCAGGCGCATGACAGCAAAACTCCAGTACGCGAGTGAGGACGCTACAAATATAGTCTACAGACGCTGTTTAAACTGGAAGTAGCGACCCTGTTTCGCCAACAGCTCTGAGTGACTACCTTGCTCAATAATGTGTCCGTTGTCCATCACAATTATCCGATCAAAACTCGCCAGTCCGCGCAGGCGGTGCGTAACCATCAGGACGGTTTTACCGGTCATGACATTGGCCAGCAAATCAAGGATTTGGCTCTCGGTCGTGGCATCCAGCCCTTCGGTAGGTTCGTCAAGCAGCATCAGCGGCGCATCGTGCAGCAGCGCGCGCGCAATCGCCAGACGGCGCAGCTCTCCGCCGGAAAGCTGACGACCGCCTTCACCGAGCCAGCTGTTCAGTCCATCGCCCTCAAGCAGCTTATGCAGACCGACCTGTTCCAGCACGGCGCGAAGCGCATCATCAGAGGCCTCTGGCGCAGCCAGCAGCAGGTTATCGCGCAGGGTGGCGCTAAACAGATGCACCCGCTGCGGAACGACGCTGACGGTTTTGCGCAGGGCCTGCTCGCTGAAATCGGTCAGCAACGTATTATTAAAACAAATCTGACCGCGCTGCGGGTCCCAGGCGCGGGTCAACAGCTGCAGCAGCGTCGATTTACCGCAGCCGGTACGGCCGAGGATCGCAATCCGCTGGCCGGCATTCACAGAAAGGGTGATACCGTCCAGCGCGTTCTGCGCCTGTTTGTCATAGCTGAAGGTGACATCTTCAAGCGTCAGCGCAACCTGCTCAGGGACAACGGTCTGCCCGGCACTGAACGTGACTTCAGGCTCCTGCTCGGCAATCTGGGTGATGCGCAGGGCAGAGGCGATGACCTGTCCCAGATGCTGGAAGGCACCCGTCACCGGAGCCAGCGCTTCAAACGCGGCCAGCGCACAGAAAACGAAAAGGGCAATAAGCGGACCCGGCTGTGCGTTTCCCCCAATATCGCCGGAAGCCAGCCACAGCATGGCTATTACCGCCACGCCGCCGATCAGCATCATCAGCGCCTGAGAGAAGGCCGTCAGCTCCGACTGACGGCGCTGGGCCTCATGCCAGTTCAGCTCCGTACTTTCCATCCGCGCGCGGTAGCGCTTGCTGGCACCAAAAATGGTCAGCTCTGCCTGCCCCTGAAGCCAGGAGGTCAGCTGCTGGCGGTAGTCCCCGCGCAGACGCGTCAGGTTTTCCCCGGTGGATTTCCCGGCGCGGTAAAACAGCGGCGGCAGAACGATAAGCGTCAGCAGCATGATCCCGCCCAGCGTCAGCGCAACGGGGACATCCAGAACAGACAGCCCCAGCGTGACCACCACAATCACCACAAACGCGCCCACGATCGGGGAAATCACCCGCAGGTAAAGGTGATCCAGCGTGTCGACATCCGCCACCACGCGGTTAAGCAATTCACCCTGACGAAAACGCGCCAGCCCGGCAGGGGAGAGGGGCAGCAGTTTGCTGAAGGTATAGATACGCAGGTGCTGCAGCACGCGGAAAGTGGCGTCGTGGCTGACCAGCCGTTCGAAATAGCGTCCGGCAGTACGGGTGATGGCGGTACCGCGAACCCCGGCAGCCGGAAGCATATAGTTGAAGCTGTATAATCCGGCGAACCCCGCGACGGCCGAGGCCGACAGGAACCAGCCGGAAAGCGTGAGCAGGCCGATGCTGGCGAGCAGCGTGACAATCGCCAGCACAATCCCCAGCGTCAGCATCCATTTGTGGCGTTTATAGAGCGCAAGATAAGGCAGCAGAGCGCGCATCAGATATCCTCCTGACGGTTCGCCAGCAGGGTCGCAAATGGCCCCTGGGCGGCAACGAGAGAGGCGTAATCGCCTTGCTCAACAATACGGCCGTTTTCCATGACCCAGATCTGGTCCCAGTCGGCAATCCCTTCCAGCTGGTGGGTGACCATCAGGGTGGTTTGCTGCAGGGAGGCGGCGTTAAGCGCTTCCATTACGCGCTGCTCGCTGTGTGCGTCAAGGCTGGCTGCCGGCTCGTCCAGCAGCATTAGGTGGCATGGGTTAAGCAGCGCGCGGGCAACGGCCACACGCTGCGCCTGCCCGACCGACAGCCCGGCGGACTGGTCGCCGACTACGGTATCCACCCCTTGCGGCAGCAGCGGCAGAAATTCGCTGACCCAGGCGCGGTCGAGAACCGATTGCAGCTCATCTTCACGCGCATCCGGGCGCGCCAGAAGCACGTTTTCGCGCAGCGTAGCGGCGGGAAGCTGCGGGTTTTGGCCTACCCAGCTGAGCTGTTTACGCCAGGCGTCGGGGTCGAGGTTGCGCAGTTCGGTTTTGTTGATCCGCAGTGAACCCGTATAGGCCATAAAACCGGATAGCGCGTTCAG
Source organism: Enterobacter sp. 5-4 (assembly GCF_000612205.1). Classification (NCBI taxonomy): domain Bacteria; kingdom Pseudomonadati; phylum Pseudomonadota; class Gammaproteobacteria; order Enterobacterales; family Enterobacteriaceae; genus Enterobacter; species Enterobacter sp. 5-4. The sequence goes on from NZ_JFHW01000026.1 coordinate 216,550, forward strand.
CAGAGAACTTTTCCCGGAACCGCTGATGCCGACAAGCACCACGCGTTGTCCGGCAGGTAAGGTAAAGTTCAGCGGACCGGCGAGCACTTTGCCTTCGGGCGACAGAATGGAAAAGTCCTGCGCTTCAATGGTCACGGAGTCTTTAGCATTCAGCGTTACATCACCGCGCTCCGGGTGGGCCAGCGGCGTTTCCAGGAACGTTTTCAGGCTATCGGCGGCGCCAACCGCCTGGGCTTTGGCGTGATAGAAGGTCCCCAGATCGCGAAGCGGCTGGAAAAACTCCGGCGCCAGGATCAGCGCCAGGAACCCGGCGGAAAGGGTCACCGCCGTGCCGTAATGGCCGAAATCCAGCGCGCCGAGGTAGGAGAAGCCGAAGTAGACCGCCACGAGGGCAATCGACAGTGAGGTAAAGAATTCCAGTACGCCGGAGGACAGGAAGGCGAGGCGTAACACTTCCATGGTGCGCTGACGGAAGTCCTGCGACGCCAGGCGAATATTTTCGGTTTCCGCTTCACCGCGGCCAAAAATGCGCAACGTCTCCATGCCGCGAAGGCGATCGAGGAAATGACCGCTCAGTCGACCCAGAGCCAGGAAGTTTCTGCGGTTGGCATCCGCTGCCCCCATCCCGACCAGCGCCATAAACAGCGGGATCAGCGGGGCGGTGCCCAGCAGAATCAGCGCTGCCATCCAGTTCACCGGGAAAATGGCGATCACGATCAGCAGCGGAACGAAGACGGCAAGGGCCATCTGCGGCAGATAGCGCGCGTAGTAGTCATGCATATCGTCAATCTGCTCAAGGATCAGCGTCGCCCAGCTACCGGCCGGTTTACCCTGGATCCACGCGGGCCCGGCTTCCTGAAGCCTGTCGAGCACCTGACGGCGGATCTCGTAGCGAATGTGCTGTCCGGCGTGAAAACCGACGCGCTCACGCAGCCACACCACCCAGGCGCGCAGGATAAAAATCAGGATCAGGACAATAAAGGGCAGCAGGAGCGCTTCGCGGGGAATGTTCTCCATGATCATGTGATTAAGAATGCGGGCCAGCAGCCATGCCTGGGCAACAATCAACAGACCGCTGATGAAACCCAAAATACGGGAAATCGTAAGCCAGCGGCGGGAAAGAACGCTTTGCTGTTTCAGCCAGCGTGTTAACTCTTGTTGACGGGTTTTTTCCATTGCGTACTTTGCAGGTGACGTTATAAGAAGTTGGGCAGCGCAATGTTACAACGGGGAGACAATAAAGGCGACTTATCGCCGCCTTTATTTACGTTTGTTACTGACTTGTAAAGATTATTTACCTTGTTCAGCCAGTCCATCGAGGTAGCGTTCAGCGTCCAGCGCGGCCATACAGCCGGTGCCCGCAGAGGTGATCGCCTGACGGTAAATGTGGTCCATTACGTCGCCGGCCGCGAATACGCCCGGGATGCTGGTTTGAGTCGCATTACCGTGAATGCCGGACTGCACTTTGATGTAGCCGTTTTCCAGCTCCAGCTGGCCTTCGAAGATCGCGGTGTTCGGGCTGTGGCCGATAGCCACGAACAGACCCGCCACTTCCAGCGTTTCGACGTTATCGGTGTTCTGGGTATCACGGATACGCAGACCGGCAACGCCCATCTGGTCGCCCGTCACCTCTTCCAGGGTGCGGTTGGTGTGCAGCACGATGTTGCCGCTTGCCACTTTATCCATCAGACGTTTGATCAGGATCTTCTCCGCGCGGAAGGTCTCGCGACGGTGGATCAGGTGCACTTCAGAGGCAATGTTGGCCAGATAAAGCGCTTCTTCCACCGCGGTGTTGCCGCCGCCGATAACCGCGACTTTCTGGTTGCGATAGAAGAAACCGTCGCAGGTTGCGCAGGCAGAAACCCCGCGGCCTTTAAACGCTTCTTCGGATGGCAGACCGAGATAACGGGCAGAGGCGCCGGTAGCGATGATCAGCGCGTCACAAGTGTATTCACCGCTGTCACCCGTCAGGCGGAACGGACGGTTCTGCAGGTCGACCTTGTTGATGTGATCGAACAGAATTTCGGTTTCGAATTTAGCGGCATGCTCGTGCATGCGCTCCATCAGCAGCGGCCCGGTCAGGTCGTTCGGGTCCCCTGGCCAGTTTTCCACTTCGGTAGTGGTGGTCAGCTGACCGCCTTTTTCCATACCGGTGATGAGTACCGGGTGCAGGTTAGCGCGTGCAGCGTAGACCGCCGCGGTATATCCCGCAGGTCCAGAACCAAGGATTAGCAGCTTACTGTGTTTGGCCGTGCCCATGAGATCCCCATTGTTGTTGGCAGACATTTGGCTGGATTGTAGGGAATTTGTTGCCGTAAAAAAAGAGCGCAGCAATTTTGATATCAATCTGTGTAATAGCCGTGGACGATGAATCGCGCGCGATAACATCACGCTTTCTTAAGAAAACCGGTCGTTTATAAGGCAATAAAATGAGGATTAATACCCTGTCGTAATGAATATCCGGCATGTTGTACTAAAAAACGATGTTTTGCTTTGACAATCCCCTGCGCTTTTGCGAAAACATTCAAGGAAGAAAAAAACCGCGTTAACCGTATGCCGCATAGGCATGCACGTAAATGCCATTTTTACCGGGTCAGTGAAATCTACGCATGGCGTGGACAGACGCCATGCGTGATGTCGGTGACAGCCTTCGGGCAACGGTCTTCTTACCAACAGAACCCGAATCCGCATCGCGTCTAATACAAAACCAGGCGATGTGATGACTAACGGGTACAGGCTCTGAACAGTGATGTGCACAGGGTCCAGGCAGGAGTAGGGAAGGAATACAGAGAGACAATAATAATGGTAGATAGCAAGAAGCGCCCTGGCAAAGATCTCGACCGTATCGATCGTAACATTCTGAATGAATTGCAAAAGGATGGGCGTATTTCCAACGTCGAGCTTTCAAAACGTGTGGGACTTTCCCCGACGCCGTGCCTTGAGCGTGTGCGCCGACTGGAAAGACAGGGTTTTATTCAGGGCTATACGGCTCTGCTGAACCCGCATTATCTGGATGCCTCACTTCTGGTATTTGTTGAGATTACTCTGAATCGTGGTGCGCCGGATGTGTTTGAGCAATTTAACGCCGCTGTACAAAAACTTGAAGAAATTCAAGAGTGTCATCTGGTGTCCGGTGATTTCGACTACCTGTTGAAAACCCGTGTGCCTGATATGTCCGCCTACCGTAAGCTGCTGGGGGAAACCCTGTTGCGTCTGCCGGGCGTGAACGACACCCGTACTTATGTGGTAATGGAAGAGGTCAAACAGAGCAATCGTCTGGTTATTAAGACGCGCTAACACGGAACAGGTGCAAAATCAGCGTAGTTTGATTACACTCCTGTTAATCCATACAGCAACAGTGCCGGGGAGTCCCGGCGCTGTTGTCCGTTTTAGCAAACAGGCAGGATATGCCTGATACCTGGAGAGCCTTTCTTGAGCCAGGAATACACTGAAGACAAAGAAGTCACACTATCGAAGCTAAGCAGCGGACGTCGTCTCCTCGAGGCTTTGCTGATTGTTATTGCCCTTTTTGCCGTCTGGCTGATGGCAGCCTTACTCAGTTTCAACCCCTCTGATCCCAGCTGGTCACAAACTGCATGGCATGAGCCTATCCATAATTTAGGCGGTGTCCCCGGTGCCTGGCTTGCGGACACGCTGTTTTTCATTTTCGGTGTGATGGCCTACACCCTTCCCGTCATTATCATTGGCGGATGCTGGTTTGCGTGGCGTCATCGTCAGAACGATGATTACATCGACTATTTCGCCGTCTCGCTGCGCCTGATTGGCGCGCTGGCGCTGATTCTCACTTCCTGCGGGCTGGCAGCGATCAATGCGGATGATATCTGGTACTTCGCCTCTGGCGGGGTAATCGGCAGTTTATTAAGTTCCGCGCTTCAGCCGATGCTGCACAGCAGCGGCGGCACGCTGGCGCTGCTGTGCATCTGGGCCGCCGGGCTGACGCTGTTTACCGGCTGGTCCTGGGTGAGCATTGCCGAGAAAATTGGCAGCTTTATCCTCACCATTCTGACCTTCGCCAGTAACCGTACCCGTCGTGACGATACGTGGGTGGATGAAGACGAATACGAAGATGAAGAGGAAGACGACGCGCCTGTGCAGCGTCGCGAGTCTCGTCGTGCCAGAATTCTGCGCGGTGCGCTGGCGCGTCGCCAGCGTGTTGCTGAGAAATTTGCCAACCCGCTGGGCCGTAAAACCGATGCGGCGCTCTTCTCCGGTAAACGCATGGATGAAGACGAGCAGGTTGAGTACCGTGCCGCAGGTACCGCCGTCGATCCTGATGATGTGCTTTTTTCCGGTAGCCGTGCCACGCCGGGTGACTTCGACGAATACGATCCACTGTTGAACGGCCACTCGGTTACCGAGCCGGTTGCGGCTGCCGCCGCCGCGACGACCGCTGCGCAGGCGTATGCCGCGCCTGTCGACGCCGTGATGCCATCCGCGCCGGTCCCGCCGCCGGAATCCGTTATTCAGCAACCTCAGGTTGACTGGCAGACTGCGCCGGGTGTTCATACGCCGGAGCCCGTTATTGCGCCTGAACCTGAAAGTTACATCCCCGTGCAGCAGGAACAGTGGCAGCAGCCTTATCAGCCGCCGCAGCCTGAGTATGCACCGCAGCAATATCAGCAGCCAGTGTCCCAGCCTTATCATGAGTACGTGCCTGAACCCGTTGAACCTGTGCAGCCTTACGTTGCACCGCAGCCTGAACCTGAGCCTGAAATCGTGGAAGAGGTGAAGCCTGCGCGTCCACCGCTGTACTATTTCGAAGAAGTCGAAGAGCGCCGTGCGCGTGAACGCGAACAGCTGGCCGCCTGGTATCAGCCTGTGCCTGAACCGGTGCAGGAGCCGGTTACGAAGGCGCCTTCTGTTCCGCCGGTCGACCCGACGCCTGCTGTAGCACCCGTAGCGGAAGGCGTTAAGCAGGCTACTGCGGCCGCAGCAGCAGCGGCACCGGTCTTTAGCCTGGCAACAGGGGGCGCACCGCGTCCTCAGGTGAAAGAGGGGATTGGTCCGCAACTGCCTCGTCCTAACCGCGTCCGCGTGCCAACCCGCCGTGAGCTTGCTTCTTATGGCATCAAGCTGCCTTCCCAGCGCATGGCTGAAGAAAAAGCGCGCGAGTCTGAGTACGACGATGATGCTGATGAAATGCAGCAGGACGAGCTGGCCCGCCAGTTCGCTGCGCAACAAAATCAGCGCTACGGTCAAGACTATCAGCACGACGAACCTGCGCTAGAAGACGACGATGATGCGGCAGAAGCCGAATTAGCGCGCCAGTTTGCGGCAACGCAGCAGCAGCGTTACTCCGGTGAACAGCCGGCAGGGGCAAATCCGTTCTCACTGTCGGACTTTGAATTCTCGCCGATGAAAGATCTGGTGGATGATGGCCCAAGCGAGCCTTTATTTACCCCGAGCGTGATGCCGGAAGCTGAGCCTGTGCGCCAGCAGACACCATCTACCTACGCACAGCAACCTGTTCAACAGCCGTATGTGCAACCACAGCAGCCGCAGCAACAGCAGTTCCAGCAGCCTGCGCCACAGCCGCAGGAGAGCCTGATTCACCCGCTGCTGATGCGTAACGGTGACAGCCGTCCGCTGCAGCGTCCAAGCACGCCGCTGCCGTCGCTGGACCTGCTGACGCCGCCGCCAGCTGAAGTCGAGCCGGTTGATACATTTGCGCTGGAGCAGATGGCCCGTCTGGTTGAAGCCCGTCTGGCTGACTTCCGTATCAAGGCGGACGTCGTGAACTACTCGCCGGGTCCGGTGATCACCCGTTTTGAACTGAACCTGGCGCCGGGCGTAAAAGCCGCGCGTATTTCCAACCTGTCCCGCGACCTGGCGCGTTCGCTGTCAACCGTGGCGGTGCGCGTGGTGGAAGTGATACCGGGCAAACCGTACGTTGGTCTTGAGCTGCCGAACAAGAAACGTCAGACCGTCTACCTGCGTGAAGTGCTGGATAACACCAAGTTCCGTGATAACCCATCTCCACTGACCGTGGTGCTGGGTAAAGATATCGCTGGCGATCCGGTGGTGGCAGACCTCGCAAAAATGCCTCACCTGCTGGTCGCGGGTACCACCGGTTCCGGCAAGTCCGTCGGTGTGAACGCCATGATCCTCAGCATGCTCTATAAAGCGCAGCCGGAAGATGTGCGTTTCATCATGATCGACCCGAAAATGCTCGAATTGTCGGTCTATGAAGGTATTCCACATCTGCTGACTGAAGTGGTCACCGACATGAAAGACGCCGCCAACGCCCTGCGCTGGAGCGTGAATGAGATGGAACGCCGCTACAAGCTGATGTCTGCGCTGGGCGTGCGTAACCTGGCCGGCTATAACGAGAAAATCGCCGAAGCGGCGCGCATGGGCCGTCCGATTCCGGATCCGTACTGGAAGCCGGGTGACAGCATGGATGCCCAGCATCCGGTGCTGGAAAAACTGCCTTATATCGTGGTGCTGGTCGACGAATTCGCTGACCTGATGATGACCGTCGGTAAGAAAGTGGAAGAGCTGATTGCCCGTCTGGCGCAGAAAGCGCGTGCGGCCGGTATTCACCTTGTGCTGGCGACCCAGCGTCCTTCCGTAGACGTTATCACCGGTCTGATTAAAGCGAACATCCCGACGCGTATCGCCTTTACCGTATCAAGTAAAATTGACTCCCGTACCATTCTTGACCAGGGCGGTGCAGAGTCGCTGCTGGGAATGGGTGACATGCTCTATTCCGGGCCGAACTCCACCTCTCCGGTGCGTGTTCACGGCGCGTTCGTGCGCGACCAGGAAGTGCACGCGGTCGTGCAGGACTGGAAAGCGCGCGGTCGTCCGCAATACGTCGATGGCATCACCAGCGATACGGAAAGCGAAGGCGGCGGCGGTGGCTTTGACGGCGGTGAAGAGCTGGATCCGTTATTCGATCAGGCGGTGAATTTCGTTACCGAAAAACGTAAAGCGTCTATCTCCGGCGTACAGCGTCAGTTCCGCATCGGCTATAACCGCGCTGCGCGCATTATCGAGCAGATGGAAGCGCAGGGCATTGTGAGCGAGCAGGGGCATAACGGTAACCGCGAGGTGCTGGCTCCGCCACCGTTTGATTAACCTTTCGCGATTGCAAAGAAGGGTAAATCAGCCAAAATTAAGCATTTTCTTCTGTCGCCTGCCTCCGGGCAGGTCCAGAATAGAAGTCGGAAACCCCATATCGGGAAGACGTATTTTAAGGAATAACAATGAAAAAAATCGCCATCGCCTGTGCATTACTCACCAGTTTTGTCGCCAGCAGCGTCTGGGCTGATGCAGCCAGCGACCTTAAAAGCCGACTGGATAAAGTAAGCAGCTTCCACGCCAGCTTCACGCAGAAAGTGACGGACGGCAGCGGCAACGCGGTGCAGGAAGGTCAGGGGGACTTGTGGGTAAAACGGCCAAATCTGTTTAACTGGCACATGACCCAGCCGGATGAGAGCATCCTGGTGTCTGACGGTAAAACCTTATGGTTCTACAACCCGTTCGTTGAGCAGGCTACTGCGACCTGGCTGAAAGATGCCACCAGCAATACGCCATTTATGCTGATTGCCCGTAACCAGGCCAGCGACTGGCAGCAGTACAATATTAAACAGACGGGTGACGAGTTTGTCCTGACGCCGAAAGGCAGCAACGGCAACCTGAAGCAGTTCACCATCAATGTCAGCACCAACGGTACCATTAATCAGTTCGGCGCGGTTGAGCAGGACGATCAGCGCAGCAGCTATCAGCTCAAATCTCAGCAGAACGGCGCCGTTGATGCATCGAAGTTCACCTTTACCCCGCCGAAGGGCGTAACGGTGGACGACCAACGCAATAAGTAAGAGGCGTGAGTGGGCAATCTGTCGCTCGATTTTTCAGATAACGCGTTTCAACCTCTGGCCGCCCGTATGCGGCCAGAAAATTTAGCGCAGTACATCGGTCAGCAGCACCTGCTGGCTGCCGGTAAGCCCTTGCCGCGCGCCATTGAGGCGGGGCATTTGCACTCCATGATCCTCTGGGGCCCCCCAGGCACCGGCAAGACTACGCTTGCAGAAGTGATTGCCCGTTATGCCAACGCGGACGTTGAGCGTATCTCAGCGGTGACGTCCGGCGTGAAGGAGATCCGTGAGGCTATCGAGCGTGCACGTCAGAACCGCAACGCCGGACGCCGCACCATTCTTTTTGTCGACGAAGTCCATCGCTTCAACAAGAGCCAGCAGGATGCCTTCCTGCCGCATATTGAAGACGGCACGATCTTCTTCATTGGGGCGACTACCGAAAACCCGTCGTTTGAGCTGAACTCGGCGCTGCTTTCCCGTGCGCGCGTTTATCTGCTCAAATCGCTGACGACTGAGGATATCGAAAAGGTTCTCACTCAGGCGATGGACGACAAATCGCGCGGCTACGGCGGGCAGGATATCGTTCTGCCTGACGAGACGCGTCGTGCGATTGCCGAGCTGGTTAACGGCGATGCGCGTCGGGCGCTGAACACGCTGGAAATGATGGCCGACATGGCCGAGGTCGACGATGCCGGCAAGCGGGTGCTAAAACCGGAACTGCTCACCGAAATTGCCGGGGAACGCAGCGCGCGTTTCGATAATAAAGGTGACCGTTTTTACGATTTGATTTCGGCGCTGCATAAGTCCGTGCGCGGTAGCGCGCCGGATGCGGCGCTGTACTGGTATGCGCGCATTATTACTGCGGGTGGCGATCCGCTATACGTCGCGCGCCGCTGTCTGGCGATTGCCTCAGAAGATGTCGGCAACGCCGACCCGCGTGCCATGCAGGTCGCGCTGTCGGCCTGGGATTGTTTCACCCGGGTTGGACCTGCGGAGGGCGAGCGTGCCATTGCGCAGGCGATTGTCTATCTGGCCTGTGCGCCGAAAAGCAATGCCGTCTATACCGCGTTTAAGGCCGCGATGTCTGACGCACGCGAACGCCCGGACTACGATGTACCGGTTCATCTGCGTAATGCGCCGACCAAACTGATGAAAGAGATGGGGTATGGGCAGGAATACCGCTACGCTCATGATGAACCCAATGCCTACGCTGCCGGGGAGGAATATTTCCCGCAGGAGATGGCACAAACGCGCTATTATCACCCCACAAACAGAGGTCTTGAAGGCAAGATTGGTGAAAAGCTCACCTGGCTCGCCGGACAGGATCAAAATAGCCCTATAAAACGCTACCGTTAGTTCAATCGTTGCGGTAATGTTGGCAATTGTATCCTTGTGACCGCAGGCTGTGGTCACATTTCCTATTTTAATTCGATAAGCACAGGATAAGCATGCTCGATCCCAATCTGCTGCGTAATGAGCCAGACGCAGTCGCTGAAAAACTGGCACGCCGGGGCTTTAAGCTGGATGTAGATAAGCTGCGCGCTCTTGAAGAGCGTCGTAAAGTACTGCAGGTACAAACTGAAAATCTGCAGGCAGAGCGTAACTCTCGATCGAAATCCATCGGCCAGGCGAAAGCGCGCGGGGAAGATATTGAGCCATTACGCCTGGAAGTGAACAAGCTGGGTGAAGAACTGGATCAGGCGAAAGCTGAACTGGATGTTCTTCAGGCCGAAATTCGTGATATTGCCCTGGCTATCCCGAATATTCCTGACGACAGCGTGCCTGTCGGCAAAGATGAAAACGACAACGTTGAAGTGAAACGCTGGGGTACGCCTCGTGAGTTTGACTTCGAGGTGCGCGACCACGTGACGCTGGGCGAAATGCACGCGGGCCTGGATTTTGCGGCAGCGGTTAAGCTGACCGGCTCTCGCTTCGTGGTGATGAAAGGCCAGATTGCCCATCTGCACCGCGCGCTGGCGCAGTTCATGCTGGATCTGCACACCGAGCAGCATGGCTACAGCGAAACCTACGTGCCGTATCTGGTCAACCACGATACGCTGTACGGTACGGGCCAGCTGCCGAAATTTGCCGGCGACCTGTTCCATACCCGTCCGCTGGACGAGGAAGCAGACAGCAGCAACTACGCGCTGATCCCAACCGCGGAAGTGCCGCTGACTAACCTCGTGCGTGATGAGATCATCGACGAAGACGACCTGCCAATCAAACTGACGGCGCACTCTCCGTGCTTCCGTTCTGAAGCAGGATCTTACGGTCGCGACACGCGCGGTCTGATCCGCATGCACCAGTTCGACAAAGTTGAGATGGTGCAGATCGTCCGTCCTGAAGAATCCATGGACGCGCTGGAAGAGATGACCGGCCACGCGGAGAAAGTGCTGGAGCTGCTAGGTCTGCCATACCGTCGTATGGCGCTGTGCACCGGTGATATGGGCTTTGGTGCCTGCAAAACCTTCGATCTGGAAGTGTGGGTACCTGCGCAGAACACCTACCGTGAGATCTCCTCCTGCTCTAACGTCTGGGATTTCCAGGCGCGCCGCATGCAGGCACGTTGCCGCAGCAAATCTGATAAGAAAACCCGTCTGGTGCATACCCTGAACGGTTCTGGCCTGGCTGTGGGCCGTACCCTGGTTGCCGTGCTGGAAAACTATCAGCAGGCAGACGGTCGTATCGAGATCCCTGAAGTGCTGCGTCCATACATGAAAGGCCAGCAGTACATCGGCTAATAATTTGTCTTAAAACAAAAAAGCGCCTCAGGGCGCTTTTTTTATGCCTTTGGTTTGATACGACGCAATAACCTCTCCCTCTAAAGTAGTAATACTCCTTCGAATGAAAGTCAGCATAAAAAGCTGATAACGATAATATTCGTTATATATAAAACTACATAGCGGTTTGCGCCGCCTCTCTTTTCTTTGTGAGCAACCAAAGTGAGTCTCTATGAAAATCAACGCGCCTGAAGCATTAATGGCTGCCGAGGTCACTCGCCGTGGGTTGATGAAAACCACGGCAATAGGCGGCCTGGCCGTAGCCAGTAGTGCCTTCACGCTCCCTTTTACCCGACTGGCGTCGGCGGCAGATGCTCTGTCTCCGGCCACTTCGCCGGAAAAAGTGGTGTGGAGTGCCTGTACCGTTAACTGCGGTAGCCGTTGTCCGCTGCGTATGCATGTGGTGGATGGCGAAATTAAATATGTCGAAACCGACAATACCGGGGACGATAACTACGAAGGGTTACATCAGGTTCGTGCGTGTTTGCGTGGTCGCTCCATGCGTCGCCGCGTCTATAATCCGGACCGCCTGAAATATCCGATGAAGCGTGTCGGTAAGCGTGGGGAAGGGAAGTTCGAGCGGATTAGCTGGGATGAAGCCTACGATATCATCGCCACCAATATGCAGCGCCTTATTAAAGAGTACGGCAACGAATCCATCTACCTGAACTACGGTACCGGGACGCTCGGCGGCACGCTGACCCGTTCCTGGCCGCCGGGGAAAACGCTGGTGGCGCGCCTGATGAACTGCTGCGGCGGTTATCTCAATCACTATGGCGACTACTCCTCGGCGCAGATCGCAGCGGGACTGAACTACACCTACGGCGGCTGGGCGGACGGCAACAGCCCGTCAGATATCGAAAACAGCAAGCTGGTCGTGCTGTTCGGTAACAACCCGGGTGAAACCCGCATGAGCGGTGGTGGAGTAACCTACTACCTCGAACAGGCTCGCGCCAAATCCAATGCCCGCATGATCATCATCGATCCGCGCTATACCGACACCGGTGCCGGACGTGAAGACGAGTGGATCCCAATACGTCCGGGTACCGATGCGGCCCTGGTCTCCGCGCTGGCGTGGGTGATGATCACCGAGAACCTCGTCGATCAGCCTTTCCTGGATAAATACTGCGTCGGCTATGACGAGAAAACCCTGCCAGCCAGCGCACCGGCAAACGGACATTACAAAGCTTACATTCTCGGTCAGGGTAGCGACGGCGTGGCAAAAACGCCGGAGTGGGCGTCCACCATCACCGGCATCCCGGCAGAGCGTATCGTTCAGCTGGCGCGTGAGATTGGCTCAGCCAAACCAGCTTACATTAGCCAGGGCTGGGGTCCGCAGCGTCATGCGAACGGTGAAATTGCGACCCGAGCCATTTCCATGCTCTCCATTCTGACCGGCAACGTCGGTATTCACGGCGGTAACACCGGCGCGCGTGAAGGCTCATATGAAGTGCCGTTTGAACGTATGCCAACGCTGGATAACCCGGTTCAGACCAGCATCTCCATGTTTATGTGGACCGATGCGATTGAACGTGGCCCGGAAATGACCGCCCTGCGCGACGGCGTGCGCGGTAAGGACAAGCTGGACGTGCCGATCAAGATGATCTGGAACTACGCCGGCAACTGTCTCATCAACCAGCACTCTGAAATCAACCGCACCCATGAAATCCTGCAGGACGACAAGAAGTGCGAGATGATTGTGGTGATCGACTGCCACATGACCTCCTCGGCAAAATATGCCGATATCCTGCTGCCGGACTGCACCGCCTCTGAGCAGATGGATTTCGCGCTGGACGCCTCCTGCGGCAACATGTCCTACGTGATCTTTACCGACCAGGCGATTAAACCGCGCTTCGAGTGCAAAACCATTTATGAGATGACCTCTGAACTGGCGAAACGTCTAGGCGTTGAGCAGCAGTTCACCGAGGGGCGTACTCAGGAAGGGTGGATGCGCCATCTGCATGAACTCTCCCGTAAGGCAATTCCTGACCTCCCTGACTTTGATACCTTCCGCAAGCAGGGGATGTACAAACAGCGCGATCCGGAAGGACACCACGTGGCGTACAAAGCGTTCCGTGAAGATCCGCAGGCGAACCCGCTGACCACGCCGTCGGGCAAAATCGAAATCTATTCCGAAGCGCTGGCAAAAATTGCCTCCACCTGGGAGCTGCCGGAAGGGGATGTTATCGATCCGCTGCCGATCTACACGCCGGGCTTTGAAAACTATAACGATCCGCTGACGGCGAAATTCCCGCTGCAGCTGACCGGCTTCCACTATAAAGCGCGTGTTCACTCCACCTACGGTAACGTCGACGTGCTGAAAGCCGCCTGCCGCCAGGAGATGTGGATCAACCCGATGGACGCGAAAGCGCGCGGCATCAGCAATGGCGATCGCGTGCGCATCTTCAACGGTCGCGGCGAGGTGCATATTGAAGCCAAAGTCACCCCGCGCATGATGCCCGGCGTGGTGGCGTTAGGGGAAGGGGCCTGGTACAGCCCGGATGCCAACCGCATCGACCAGGCAGGCAGTATTAACGTACTGACCACACAGCGTCCGTCGCCGCTGGCGAAGGGTAACCCATCCCACACTAACCTTGTCCAGGTTGAAAAGGTTTAAGGAGTAACCGATGACAACTCAGTATGGATTTTTTATTGATTCCAGCCGTTGTACCGGGTGCAAAACCTGCGAGCTGGCCTGCAAAGATTACAAAGACCTGACGCCGGACGTGAGCTTCCGTCGCATCTACGAATACGCCGGGGGCGACTGGCAGGAAGATAACGGCGTCTGGCATCAGAACGTCTTTGCGTATTACCTGTCAATTGCCTGTAACCACTGTGAAGATCCCGCTTGTACAAAAGTCTGCCCGAGCGGGGCGATGCACAAGCGAGAAGACGGTTTTGTGGTGGTGGATGAAGATGTCTGCATCGGCTGTCGCTACTGCCATATGGCCTGTCCGTACGGCGCGCCGCAGTACAACGCCGCTAAAGGCCACATGACCAAATGCGACGGCTGCCACACCCGCGTAGCGGATGGCAAAAAGCCAATCTGCGTCGAGTCCTGTCCGCTGCGCGCGCTGGACTTCGGTCCTATTGAAGAGCTGCGTCAAAAACACGGTCAGCTTGCCGCCGTGGCACCGCTGCCGTCTGCGCACTTCACGAAGCCGAGTATTGTGATTAAACCTAACGCCAACAGCCGTCCTACAGGTGACACCACCGGCTACCTGGCAAATCCGAAGGAGGTGTGAGATGGGAAGTGGATGGCATGAATGGCCGCTGATGATCTTCACGGTCTTTGGTCAGTGCGTAGCGGGCGGCTTCATTGTGCTCGCGCTGGCGTTGTTGAAAGGTCGTCTCAATGCTGAACAGCAGCAGCGCCTGGTGTTGAGTATGTTTGGCCTGTGGGTGCTGATGGGGATCGGCTTTATCGCCTCTACGCTGCACCTGGGTTCGCCGATGCGCGCGTTTAACTCCCTGAACCGCGTGGGGGCCTCATCACTGAGTAACGAGATTGCCAGTGGCGCAATTTTCTTTGCCGTCGGTGGGCTAGGCTGGCTGCTGGCCGCTATGAAGAAGTTGCCTGCGGGTCTGCGCAGCCTGTGGCTGATTGTGACCATGGTGCTGGGCGTAGTGTTCGTGTGGATGATGGTGCGTGTCTATAACACCATCGATACCGTCCCCACCTGGTACAGCGTCTGGACGCCAATGAGCTTCTTCCTGACGATGTTTATCGGCGGGCCGCTGCTGGGCTACCTGCTGCTGCGCGTGGCGGGTGTCGACGGATGGGCAATGCGTCTGCTGCCCGCTGTTTCGCTGCTGGCGCTGGTAGTGAGTGCTATAGTCGCCCTGATGCAGGGTTCTGAACTGGCAACCATTCACAGCTCTATTCAGCAGGCCTCTGCCCTGGTGCCGGACTACGGTGCGCTGATGGCCTGGCGTATCGTTCTGCTGGTCGCCGCGCTGGTATTCTGGATTGCCCCTCAGCTCAAAGGATATCAGCCGGCGCTGCCGCTGCTGTCACTGGCTTTTGTGCTGGTACTGGCGGGTGAACTGATTGGTCGCGGCGTGTTCTACGGGTTGCATATGACCGTTGGTATGGCTGTCGTCAGTTAACGTTTCATTTGGTTATATCAAGCCGGGCCAGAGTGCCCGGCTTTTTCTTTTTTCGATCATGAAATTTTTCGACTGTCGTTTTGTTTTAATTTCCCCCATTAATAAATGAAAACAGAGACATAATTAATATCTATAGCAGGCGTGGCATTAGCAGGATAAGTTTTTTAAATCGACAGAGAACATATTGTGCGAGGCGGCTAAATCAGTGGATTGACTTTGTTTTTGCCAGTGGCATGATGCGCACGAAATCTGAACTTCCTCACGGTTTTTAATCCATGACCACCTATACCCGGCCAGTGCTGCTGTTGCTCTGTGGCCTGCTTTTGTTGACCCTGGCGATCGCAGTGTTAAATACGCTCGTCCCGCTGTGGCTCGCCCATGAAAACTTACCGACCTGGCAGGTGGGTATGGTCAGCTCGTCCTTTTTTACCGGCAACCTTCTTGGAACCCTGGTGACCGGGAGCCTGATTAAGCGCTTTGGCTTTAACCGCAGCTATTATCTGGCCTCGCTGATTTTCGCCGCCGGATGTGCGGGGCTGGGCCTGATGGTCGGCTTCTGGAGCTGGATGGCATGGCGCTTTATCGCCGGTGTTGGCTGCGCGATGATTTGGGTGGTCGTTGAAAGTGCGCTGATGTGCAGCGGCACCTCCCGCAACCGCGGACGCCTGCTGGCTGCCTACATGATGGTTTACTATGTCGGCACCGTGCTGGGACAACTGATGGTGAGCAAGCTGCCAACCGACCTGATGAGCGTTCTGCCGTGGGTAACGGGCATGGTGCTGGCCGCAATCCTGCCGCTGCTCTTTACCCGCATTGTGAACCAGAACAGTGAACACCAGGAAGCAACCCACGTCTGGCCCATGCTGAGACTGCGTCAGGCCCGTCTGGGCGTTAACGGCTGCATTATCTCGGGGATTGTCCTCGGCTCGCTCTATGGCCTGATGCCGCTTTATCTGAACCATCAGGGCGTCAGCGACTCCGGAATTGGCTTCTGGATGGCGGTGATGGTGAGTGCGGGTATTGTTGGACAATGGCCAATTGGCCGTCTGGCTGATCGCTTTGGCCGTCTGCTGGTGCTGCGCGTTCAGGTCTTCGTGGTGATCATGGGATGCCTCGCCATGCTCAGCAATGCCGCGATGGCACCCGCGCTGTTTATTCTTGGAGCGGCAGGTTTTACGCTTTATCCGGTCGCGATGGCGTGGGCCTGTGAGAAAGTTGAGCATCACCAGCTCGTGGCAATGAACCAGGCGCTTTTACTGAGCTATACCATCGGCAGCTTATTAGGGCCGACGTTTACCGCGATGCTGATGCAAAATTATTCCGACAATTTACTGTTTATCATGATCGCCAGCGTGTCGTTTATTTATCTCTTAATGCTGCTGCGTAAAGCGGGCGAACATCCAACGCCTGTGGCACACGCCTGATTAAATAAAAGCCTGTCATCGACAGGCTTTTTTGTCCCTGTCACATATAAGACTTTTACGTATTGTTTGTTTTTCCCCCCTGGCGATAATTCAAATGAGTTCTACCACTAAAAGGCAACAATCATGTCTATACGTCGTTTTTCCACTACCGCACTTGCCGTAGTGTTGTCTTTAACGTTTGCAACGGCTCCGGTCATGGCTAATCCTGGCAACGGGAACGGCGGTGGTCACGGAAACGGTGGCGGACAAGGTAATGGCGGCAATCATGGTAACGGGAATTCTGGTAACTCCGGTAACCATGGTAATAAGCAAAATAACGGACAGGATAACCCTGGAAAATCGGATAAGAACTTCAAAAACAGCAAAGATGTCGGTAATGACGTTGATGCTCGCGTGAGCTTCGATCATGTCCGTCATCTTGCCGTGAATTACGGCTTAACGGGCTATAAGTCACTGCCCCCGGGGATCGCAAAAAACCTGGCGCGCGGTAAACCACTGCCTCCGGGTATTGCGAAGAAGGCCGTTCCGGCCTCAATGCTGGACCAGCTTCCTTCCTATCCCGGCTACGAATGGCGCGTAGTGGGTGACGACCTGGTCTTAATTGCGCTGAGTACTGCGATTGTGACTTCCGTTATTAACGGCGTCTTTAAATAGAATAAAAAAGGCCCGGTTCTCACCGGGCCTTTTCTTTAATACATCACTTTGTGACCGTACTGTTCAAGAATACCTTTGACGCGTTCCATCGTCTCTTTTTTCGGCGGCTTCACGCCATCAAGCTTGTACTCTTCACCCATGGCCACCCATTTATGTTTACCCAGCTCGTGATAGGGCAGAAGCTCGATTTTCTCGACGTTGCCCATGTCGCGGGTAAATTCTCCCAGGCGGTGCGCGGAGTCGTCGTCATCTGACCAGCCAGGAACAACCACGTAGCGGATCCAGGTTTTGATGCCCTTGTCGGCAATGTATTTGGCAAACTCCAACGTGCGGTGGTTGGAGACGCCCACCAGATTCTGGTGGATCTCATCATTCATCTGTTTGAGATCGAGCATCACCAGATCGGTCACGTCGAGCAGTTCATCAATCACCGGATCGTAGCGACGTACAAAGCCGTTGGTGTCGAGGCAGGTATGAATGCCTTCTTTATGGCAGGCGCGGAACCAGTCGCGGACAAACTCAGCCTGAAGAATGGCTTCACCGCCGGACGCGGTCACACCGCCGCCGGAGGCGTTCATAAAGTGGCGATAGGTCACCACCTCTTTCATCAGATCGTCGACGGTGACTTCTTTACCGCCGTGCGTGTCCCAGGTGTCGCGGTTATGGCAGTACAGGCAGCGCATCAGGCAGCCCTGGAAAAAGGTGATAAAGCGGATACCCGGGCCATCGACGGTGCCACAGGATTCAAAGGAGTGAATACGACCAATAGTTGACATTGCGGTGATATCTCCATCATCGGCCCGTCCGGGGCCTGTGTATGCACAGCTCAAAGCCGGCTGTGTTAAGTCTGTTTTGGCTGTTATCCATTCAGTATAGATAGCGGACAAAAGAGACTGAGGTGGAGAGGGTGCTAAAAAGGCCCCACTGACGTGGAGCCTTTATTGTACGCTTGTTAACGCGTGATTTCAGTCAATTCCACTTACATGGACTGAGTGAAAGTACGGGTGATAACGTCCTGCTGCTGTTCTTTAGTCAGGGAGTTAAAACGTACTGCGTAGCCAGATACACGGATGGTCAGCTGAGGATATTTCTCAGGATGTTCCATCGCGTCGAGCAGCATTTCACGGTTCATGACGTTCACGTTCAGGTGCTGACCACCTTCGATGGACGCTTCGTGGTGGAAGTAACCATCCATCAGACCCGCGAGGTTAGTTTTACGCACTTCGTCGTCTTTACCCAGCGCATTTGGCACGATAGAGAAGGTGTAGGAGATACCATCTTTCGCGTAAGCAAACGGCAGTTTAGCGACAGAAGTCAGAGAGGCAACCGCACCTTTCTGGTCACGACCGTGCATTGGGTTTGCACCTGGGCCGAATGGCGCGCCAGCACGACGACCGTCTGGGGTGTTACCGGTTTTCTTACCATACACAACGTTAGAGGTGATGGTCAGAACAGACTGAGTCGGGATAGCGTTACGGTAGGTAGTCAGTTTCTGAATTTTCTTCATGAAACGTTCTACCAGGTCAACCGCCATGTCATCAACGCGAGAATCGTTGTTACCAAACTGCGGATATTCGCCTTCGATTTCGAAGTCGATAGCCAGACCGTCTTCGTCACGAATTGGTTTAACTTTCGCATATTTGATTGCAGACAGGGAGTCAGCAGCAACGGACAGACCTGCGATACCACACGCCATGGTGCGGATAACGTCACGGTCGTGCAGCGCCATCAGAGAGGCTTCGTAGCTGTACTTGTCGTGCATGTAGTGGATAACGTTCAGCGCAGTGACGTACTGTTTCGCCAGCCAGTCCATGAAGTGGTCCATGCGTTCCATGACTTCGTCATAGTTCAGCACATCACCTTTGATCGGCTCAGACTTAGGACCAACCTGCATTTTCAGTTTTTCATCAACGCCGCCGTTGATTGCGTACAGCATGGTTTTCGCCAGGTTTGCACGCGCACCGAAGAACTGCATTTGCTTACCAACAACCATTGGGCTTACGCAGCAAGCGATAGCGTAATCGTCGTTGTTGAAGTCCGGACGCATCAGGTCATCGTTCTCGTACTGCAGAGAAGAGGTGTCGATGGACACTTTAGCGGCGAATTTCTTGAAGTTCAGAGGCAGTTTTTCAGACCACAGAACGGTGATGTTCGGCTCCGGAGAAGGACCCATGGTGTACAGGGTATTCAGGAAGCGGAAGCTGTTTTTGGTCACCAGAGTACGGCCGTCAACGCCCATACCGCCGATGGATTCAGTTGCCCAGATTGGGTCACCGGAGAACAGCTCATCGTATTCAGGGGTACGCAGGAAGCGAACCATACGCAGTTTCATGACCAGGTGGTCAATCATTTCCTGAGCGTCTTGCTCGGTGATTTTGCCTGCTTTCAGGTCACGTTCGATATAGGCATCCAGGAAGGTGGATACGCGACCGAAGGACATTGCTGCGCCGTTCTGAGATTTAACTGCGGCCAGGTAGCCGAAGTAGGTCCACTGGATAGCTTCCTGAGCGTTGGTAGCAGGACCAGAGATATCGCAGCCGTATTTAGCAGCCATCTCTTTGATCTGACCCAGCGCGCGGTGCTGTTCAGCGATTTCTTCACGCAGACGGATAGTCGCTTCCAGGTTTACGCCGTTTTCCAGATCGGACTGCAGGGAAACAAACTGCGCGTACTTGTCTTTCATCAGGAAGTCGATACCGTACAGCGCAACGCGACGGTAGTCACCGATGATACGGCCACGGCCATATGCATCTGGCAGACCAGTCAGAACGCCAGATTTACGGCAGTTCAGAATGTCTTTGGTGTAAACATCGAATACGCCCTGGTTGTGGGTTTTGCGGTATTCGGTGAAGATTTTTTTCAGCATTGGGTCCAGCTCGCGGTTATACGCTTTGCATGAACCTTCAACCATTTTAATACCACCGAACGGGATGATTGCGCGTTTCAGTGGTGCTTCAGTCTGCAGACCAACGATTTTCTCAAGGGCTTTGTTGATATAGCCAGCATCGTGAGAAGTGATGGTGGAAGCAACGGAGGTGTCAAAATCAACTGGCGCGTGAGTGCGGTTTTCCAGTTTAACGCCTTCCATTACGCTGTCCCACAGCTTGGTGGTCGCGTCAGTTGCGCCAGCCAGGAAGGATTCGTCACCTTCATACGGGGTATAGTTTTTCTGAATGAAGTCACGTACGTTTACTTCATTCTGCCAGTCACCTTTCGCAAAACCTTCCCAGGCTGTGGCTAACTTTTCATTAAGCTCGGACATGTAACACCTACCTTCTTAAGTGGATTTTTTATTTACTGCCTGAGAAAACCATCAATGATGATCGTCGCCACGCAGGTAAATGACCCAGTATGTCAACCCAACTAACAGACCCCCACCGATAATGTTCCCGATAGTGACAGGGATCAGGTTATCAGTAATGAAATTCATAATAGTCAGGTGTGAGAAACTTTCCGGGGATGAACCAACTGCGGTCCAGAACTCCGGGCTCGCAAAGTCGCGGATAACAATGCCCATTGGGATCATGAACATATTGGCGATACTGTGCTCAAAGCCGCTGGCAACAAACATCGCAACCGGCAGAACCATAATTAAGGCTTTGTCCATCAGGCTACGACCCGAGTAGCTCATCCATACAGCCAGGCAGACCATCAGGTTAGCGAGGATGCCGAGAGCAACGGCTTCGATAAATGTGTGGTGCATTTTGTGGTCGGCGGTTTGCAGGACGTTAAGGCCCCAGCCACCGTTGGCGGTCATGTACTCGCCAGAAAGCCACATCAACAAAACAAAGAGCAGACAACCAACCAGGTTACCCACGTAAACATTAAGCCAGTTACGTGCCAGCTGACCCCAGGTAATTCTTCCGCTCGCCTTTGCCACGACAATCAGCACCGTTGAGGTGAAGAGGTCGGCGCCGCAAATGACGCAAAGAATCAGACCCAGTGAGAAACAAATGCCGCCAATCAGTTTGGCCATGCCGAAAGGCATTCCGGCAGTACCGGTGGTGGCGGTGATGTAGAAGACGAAAGCGATAGAGATGAACACACCAGCCGTGATCGCCAGATAGAACGTCTTCATCGGGTGTTTCGTTGCTTTATAGACACCTGCTTCTTCGGCAACTTTGGCCATCGCAGCAGGGAGTAAAAGATCAAAAGGGTTGTCAGCTTTCACACTAACTCTCTCTTTATTAAGTCGGCGACGAGATACTAACAAAGCATTATAGAAGAGAAATTGATATAGATCATATCTCGCCTGGCTTATAGGCCCGCAATGTGTATGGATTTACAGCAAATGCGGAGTAAGTATTTGATTATCCGTATAAAAATAAATTTTAAAAGTTATGAAAAGAGTTGAATTTTTTCGTTCGGCCACCTCTTTATCAGTTAATTAATATGGAGTATTAACCATAAAAAGTAACAGTAAAGCCCAGATCAATATTATTATATTTACCCGTGTTTAACTTTATTATTACAATCAACAATCATTGCCGAAGGAAATAAAAAAAGGGGCAATGAAATTGCCCCGTAATATAGCCCAGACGATTGAATACGCCTACTGCTAGTAATGTTATGTGCGCTTATTTTGACCAGTAAGCGGCTTTTGCTTTCTGCAGCTTTTCGTAGGCCTTCAGCAGCGACTGATGCGCCGGGAAGGCTTTCAGATCGCTATCAACAGCCTGCAGGCCATAGAACGGCGCTTCGCCGCTCAGGGCTGCGCTGGCTGCTTCAACGGCCTCAGCGCCGTACATACGCACGAAAGCATTCAGATATTGCAGCGGTTCGCGATCCTCTTCCTGTGCAAGCAGCAGCAGGGTTTGCAGGCAGCGGTAATAGTTGGTGCGCTCGGCAGAGAAGACCGACTGGTTGAACTCCATGGTCCACTCGGTCCAGGCCAGGGCCTGATCCAGATCGCCGCCCGCCAGGGCCAGCATCGCTTTCAACTCACCGATGCGCAGGGTGTACCAGCCGTTGTCTTTACCGGTCGCCAGGCCCAGGAGTTCGCGTACGCGGGTGAAATCATCGTGGCCTTCTTCGTCCAGCTGGGCGATCAGGTTCAGATAATCTTCTTTCTCCCATTCGCTGCCCGGCAGAGCCAGCAGCGTTTCTCGCAGATGCGCGCCCATGCTGTTGTTTGCCAGCCACAGATCTTCCGCCGGATAGATATCAGACATGCCAGGCACGATGATGCGGCACGCGTAAACGCCCAGGTGCTCGTAATCGGCAATGTACACTTCCTGGTCTTCCGCGTTAAAGATCGCCATCAGCGTCGCGAACTCTTCTTCCGTGGTACCGGCAAAGCTCCAGTCCACGAACGGATAGTCCGCGTCCTGCTTGAACATATCCCAGGAAATTAAGCCGCTGGAATCGATGAAGTGGGTTTCGAGGTTGGTATGCTCGGCCACTTCTTCATCGTCAAACGTTGGCGGCGTAAACACGTCGAGATCTTTCAGGCTACGGCCCTGGAGCAGCTCGGTAACGGTACGCTCCAGCGCCACGCCGAAGTCCGGGTGCGCGCCGAAGGAGGCGAAGCAGGTGCCGTTGGTCGGGTTAAACAGCACGACGCAGATCACTGGATACTTGCCGCCCAGCGAGCCGTCATACGCAAAGATTGGGAAACCTTCTGCTTCCAGCTTGGCGATGGATTCCACCACGCCCGGGTAGCGCGCCAGCACCTCTGCCGGAATTTCAGGCAGGCTGATGGATTCGGCAATAATGCGGTTTTTGATATGACGCTCGAAGACTTCAGACAGCCCCTGCACGCGCGCTTCATTGCGGGTGTTACCGGCGGACATGCCGTTAGACACATACAGGTTGCCGACAATGTTCATCGGAATATAGACGGTCTGCTCGTCAGATTGACGGGTAAACGGCAGGGCGCAAATACCGCGATCGTCGTTGCCGGACTGCAGATCGATCAGCATGCTGGCGGTCAGTTCGTTTTCCGGATCGTAGAAGGCACGCAGGCGCGCGTCGAGAATTCCTTCCGGCAGTTCATCGTCTTCGGTCAGCGGGAACCATTTTTCGTTCGGATAGTGAACGAACGGGCCGTTGGCGATGGTTTCGCCCAGCCAGAAGTCAGCGAAGAAATAGTTGGTGGACAGACGCTCAAAATACTCACCCAGCGCGGAGGCCAGTGCCGCTTTTTTTGTCGCGCCTTTACCGTTGGTAAAGCACAGGGCACAGTCTTTATCGCGAATATGCACGGACCAGACATGAGGCACCGGATTGAGCCAGGAGGCTTCTTCGATGTTAAAACCCAGGTCGGTCAGTTTCTGCTGGAAGCGAGCGATGGAATCTTCCAGAGCGGCGTCTTTGCCGGGGATAAACGTTTGAGTCATGGCGTTCACTTTTATCGTACGTAAAGCGCGCAATGATACGGGTTTTGCGTGACGGGTGCTATCTCCGGCGAAAATAAAAGACTGGGCTATGCTTATTGTCAGTAACTCACTGTTAAGGCATAGAAAAATGAAAGCATTCGATCTCCAGCGGATGGCGTTTGATAAAGTCCCTCCTGAATTTTTAGGCGAAGTGGCGCTGCGTAGTCTGTATACCTTCGTTCTGGTCTTCCTGTTTCTTAAAATCACCGGTCGTCGCGGCGTGCGGCAGATGTCGCTTTTTGAAGTGTTGATCATCCTGACGTTGGGTTCCGCGGCGGGGGATGTCGCCTTCTATGATGATGTGCCGATGGTGCCGGTATTTATCGTTTTTGTCACACTGGCGCTGCTTTACCGCCTTGTCATGTGGCTGATGTCGAAAAGTGAAAAGCTGGAAGATCTGCTTGAAGGGAAGCCGGTCGTTATCGTCGAGGACGGTCAGCTGGCCTGGGAAAACGTTCAGAGCGCCAATATGACCGAGTTTGAGTTCTTTATGGAGCTACGCCTCAACAGCGTGGAACAGCTCGGGCAGGTGCGTCTGGCGATCATGGAGACCAACGGGCAGATTAGCGTCTATTACTATTCTGACGATGAGGTGAGGCCGGGACTGTGCATCCTGCCGGATATGCTGGTCGAGCGTTTCAGAACCGTACCGGAATCAGGCGAGTATGCCTGCGTGAGATGTAGCCATGTCGTCGCGATGCAGCCGGGGGATCGTCAATTATGCCCCCGCTGTGCAAATCCGGAATGGACGAAGGTTAGCCGGGCTAAACGCATCACCTGACAGCCATTTTGTCGGTTTTGTCCTGGCGAGGCGGCAGATTGTTTTGTGTGACGTGGGGCACATTTCACGGGTCATAAGTTTTAGACATTGCGGCGCGTGTCACTGAATGATAAAACCGATATCCACAGTTATAACTTATGGCTTTTAGCGTGGTGAGGGGAAATGGCTCAAGTCTTTAATTTCAGTTCAGGTCCGGCAATGTTACCGGCAGACGTGCTTAAACAGGCTCAACAGGAACTTTGTGACTGGAACGGTCTGGGAACGTCGGTGATGGAAATCAGCCACCGGGGTAAAGAGTTTATTCAGGTGGCGGAAGAGGCAGAAAAGGATTTTCGCGATCTGCTGAATATTCCCTCGAACTACAAAGTATTGTTCTGTCACGGCGGCGGGCGCGGCCAGTTTGCAGGCGTACCGCTAAACATCCTGGGCGATAAAACGACGGCAGACTACGTTGACGCAGGCTACTGGGCGGCCAGTGCGGTGAAAGAAGCGCACAAATACTGCACGCCGAATGTGATTGACGCCAAAGTGACCGTTGACGGCCTGCGCGCCGTGAAGTCAATGAGCGAATGGCAGCTTTCTGATAACGCAGCGTATCTGCACTATTGCCCGAACGAAACCATTGACGGGATTGCCATCGACGAGACGCCGAACTTCGGTAAAGACGTCGTGGTTGCCGCTGACTTCTCCTCCACCATTCTTTCTGCACCAATTGACGTCAGCCGTTATGGCGTGATCTACGCGGGCGCGCAGAAAAATATCGGCCCTGCAGGCCTGACGATTGTTATCGTGCGTGAAGACCTGCTGGGTAAAGCGCATACATCGTGCCCGTCCATTCTTGATTACACCGTGCTGAACGACAACGATTCTATGTTCAACACCCCACCGACGTTTGCCTGGTACCTCTCCGGCCTGGTCTTCAAATGGCTGAAGCAAAACGGCGGCGTGGCGCAGATGGACAAAGTGAATCAACAGAAAGCCGAACTGCTGTATGGCGTGATCGACAAGAGCGATTTCTACCGCAACGACGTGGCGAAAGCTAACCGTTCCCGCATGAACGTGCCGTTCCAGCTGGCGGACAGCAACCTGGATAAAGTGTTCCTGGAAGAGTCCTTCGCGGCCGGCCTGCACGCGCTGAAAGGTCACCGTGTCGTGGGCGGCATGCGTGCCTCCATCTATAACGCGATGCCGCTGGAAGGCGTTAAAGCGCTGACCGATTTCATGATCGACTTCGAACGTCGCCACGGTTAATCGCGCTGTTTTCACCCCCGTAGCCCTGCTGCGGGGTTTTTATTATGTTGAGTTGAGAGTTAAGTTTTCATGGAATCCCTGACGTTACAACCTATCGCGCGGGTAGATGGCACCATTAATCTGCCTGGTTCAAAAAGTGTCTCGAACCGCGCTCTGCTGCTGGCAGCACTGGCAAACGGCACCACCGTCCTTACAAACCTGCTGGACAGCGATGACGTGCGCCATATGCTCAATGCGCTGAAAGCGTTGGGCGTTCATTACACTCTCTCCGACGATCGTACCCGCTGCGAAGTGACCGGCAACGGCGGCGCGCTGCAGACGGGTGAAGAGCTTGAGCTGTTTCTGGGCAACGCGGGTACCGCGATGCGTCCGCTGGCGGCGGCCCTGTGTCTTGGGCGCAACAACATTGTGCTGACCGGCGAGCCGCGCATGAAAGAGCGTCCGATTGGCCATCTGGTGGATGCCCTGCGTCAGGGCGGCGCGCAGATCGAGTATCTGGAGCAGGAAAATTATCCGCCACTGCGTCTGCGCGGGGGCTTTACCGGCGGTCACGTCGAGGTTGACGGCAGCGTCTCCAGCCAGTTCCTGACCGCACTGCTGATGACCGCGCCGCTGGCTCCGCAGGATACGGTTATCACGATTAAAGGTGAGCTGGTCTCCAAACCGTATATTGATATCACGCTGCACCTGATGAAAACCTTCGGCGTTGAGGTGGAAAACCAGTCTTATCAGCGTTTTGTCGTGCGTGGGGCGCAGCAGTACCAGTCTCCGGGCAGCTATCTTGTTGAAGGCGACGCCTCGTCGGCATCTTACTTCCTGGCTGCAGGCGCGATCAAAGGCGGTACCGTGAAGGTGACCGGTATTGGTCGCAACAGCGTGCAGGGTGACATTCGTTTTGCGGACGTGCTGGAAAAAATGGGCGCGGTTGTGACCTGGGGTGATGACTTCATTTCCTGTACTCACGGCGAGCTGAAGGCCATCGACATGGACATGAACCATATTCCGGATGCGGCGATGACCATTGCCACGGCGGCGCTGTTTGCAAAAGGCACCACCACGCTGCGTAACATCTACAACTGGCGCGTAAAAGAGACTGACCGTCTGTTTGCGATGGCGACCGAACTGCGTAAGGTCGGTGCTGAGGTGGAAGAGGGCGAAGACTACATTCGCGTCACGCCTCCTGCAAAACTGCAGGTTGCCGAGATCGGCACCTACAACGATCACCGTATGGCGATGTGCTTCTCGCTGGTGGCACTGTCCGACACGCCTGTGACCATTCTCGATCCGAAATGTACGGCGAAAACGTTCCCGGACTACTTTGAACAGCTGGCACGCATTAGCACGCTGGCCTGATGACTTTTGCCGCATCACCTGATGCGGCATTTCCTTACGCTTCCTGACGAACACTTCCGTTCATTTCTTCTACACTCTGCTTCAATCAATCCGTAATTTGCACGCAAAGGTAACAGTTGCGCACGTTGACGCGTATAATGCGCGGCGTTCATGTAAACGGTATGCCTTATTTAAGGAGAAAAAGATGACGGCAATTGCCCCGGTAATCACCATTGACGGGCCGAGTGGCGCAGGGAAAGGGACTCTGTGCAAAGCGATGGCGGAAGCATTGCAATGGCATCTTTTAGATTCGGGAGCAATCTATCGCGTGCTGGCCCTGGCTGCGCTGCATCATCATGTGGACGTGGCGTCAGAAGAAGCGCTGGTTCCGCTGGCTGCGCATCTTGATGTGCGTTTCGTGTCGACCAATGGCAACCTGGAAGTCATCCTTGAAGGGGAAGACGTGAGCGGGGAAATCCGTACTCAGGAAGTGGCAAATGCGGCCTCTCAGGTAGCGGCCTTCCCGCGCGTTCGTGAGGCGCTGTTACGTCGTCAGCGCGCGTTCCGTGAAGCACCGGGTTTGATCGCGGACGGACGCGATATGGGAACCGTGGTATTCCCTGATGCACCTGTGAAAATTTTCCTTGACGCCTCTTCGGAAGAACGCGCTCAACGCCGCATGCTTCAGTTGCAGGAAAAGGGGTTTAGTGTTAACTTTGATCGCCTTTTATCCGAGATAAAAGAGCGCGATGACCGCGATCGTAACCGCGCCGTCGCCCCACTTGTTCCAGCAGAAGATGCATTAGTTCTGGATTCAACCAGTTTAACTATTGAGCAAGTGATTGAAAAAGCGCTACAATATGCGCGCCAAAAACTGGCACTCGCGTAATCGCGACCGATTTAGCAGTACCCCCGCTGCAATGGATTGACGGCGGGTATGTGAAACAACCCCATCCGGCACGGAGCCAGGTGGACGTTAATATTAACCTGAAGATTAAACATGACTGAATCTTTTGCTCAACTGTTTGAAGAATCCTTAAAAGAAATCGAAACCCGCCCGGGTTCCATCGTTCGCGGTGTTGTTGTTGCTATCGACAAAGACGTAGTACTGGTTGACGCCGGTCTGAAATCTGAGTCCGCCATTCCGGCAGAGCAGTTCAAAAACGCCCAGGGCGAGCTGGAAATCCAGGTTGGCGACGAAGTTGACGTTGCTCTGGACGCAGTAGAAGACGGCTTCGGTGAAACCCTGCTTTCTCGTGAGAAAGCGAAACGTCACGAAGCATGGATCACGCTGGAAAAAGCTTACGAAGAAGCTGAAACTGTGGTCGGTGTTATCAACGGCAAAGTTAAAGGTGGCTTCACTGTTGAGCTGAATGGTATTCGCGCGTTCCTGCCAGGTTCTCTGGTAGACGTTCGTCCAGTTCGTGACACCCTGCACCTGGAAGGCAAAGAGCTTGAGTTCAAAGTAATCAAGCTGGACCAGAAGCGTAACAACGTTGTTGTTTCCCGTCGTGCCGTTATCGAATCCGAAAACAGCGCAGAACGCGATCAGCTGCTGGAAAACCTGCAGGAAGGCATGGAAGTCAAAGGTATCGTTAAGAACCTCACTGACTACGGCGCATTCGTTGACCTGGGCGGCGTTGATGGCCTGCTGCACATCACCGACATGGCGTGGAAACGCGTTAAGCACCCAAGCGAAATCGTGAACGTGGGCGACGAAATCACTGTTAAAGTGCTGAAGTTCGACCGCGAGCGTACTCGTGTATCCCTCGGCCTGAAACAGCTGGGCGAAGATCCATGGGTAGCTATCGCTAAGCGTTACCCAGAAGGGACTAAACTGACTGGTCGCGTAACCAACCTGACTGACTACGGCTGCTTCGTTGAAATCGAAGAAGGCGTTGAAGGTCTGGTGCACGTTTCCGAAATGGACTGGACCAACAAAAACATCCACCCATCCAAAGTTGTTAACGTTGGTGATGTAGTGGAAGTGATGGTTCTGGATATCGACGAAGAACGTCGTCGTATCTCCCTGGGCCTGAAGCAGTGCAAAAACAACCCATGGCAGCAGTTCGCGGAAACCCACAACAAGGGCGACCGTGTTGAAGGTAAAATCAAGTCTATCACTGACTTCGGTATCTTCATCGGCCTGGACGGCGGCATCGATGGCCTGGTTCACCTGTCTGACATCTCCTGGAACGTTGCAGGCGAAGAAGCAGTTCGTGAATACAAAAAAGGCGACGAAATCGCTGCAGTTGTTCTGCAGGTTGACGCAGAGCGTGAGCGTATCTCCCTGGGCGTTAAACAGCTCGCAGAAGATCCGTTCAACAACTGGGTTGCACTGAACAAGAAAGGCGCAATCGTAAACGGTAAAGTCACTGCAGTTGACGCGAAAGGCGCAACCGTAGAACTGGCTGACGGCGTTGAAGGTTACCTGCGCGCTTCTGAAGCTTCCCGTGACCGCGTTGAAGATGCCACTCTGGTTCTGAACGTAGGCGACGACGTTGAAGCTAAGTTCACCGGTGTTGACCGTAAGAACCGTGCAATCAGCCTGTCTGTTCGTGCTAAAGACGAAGCTGATGAGAAAGATGCAATCGCAACTGTTAACAAACAGGAAGATGCAAACTTCTCTAACAACGCAATGGCTGAAGCTTTCAAAGCAGCTAAAGGCGAGTAATATCAGGTTCTCAGCATCATTTGCGCTGTAACGCATTTACAGCGCGAAGGATGAGGAGCAAACTTGACAGATTACAGGATTCGTCCTGTAATCAATAACAAAGGGCGGCTACGGCCGCCCTTGTTTAATGAGCTGTTCAGCTAATTGGTTTGAAAGGAACCGGAGGAATCATGACCAAGTCAGAATTGATTGAAAGACTTGCCAGTCAGCAACCGCATATCCCTGCCAAGGCAGTGGAAGATGCCGTAAAAGAGATGCTGGAGCATATGGCCTCCACTCTTGCCCAGGGCGAGCGCATTGAAATCCGCGGTTTCGGTAGTTTTTCTCTGCACTATCGTGCTCCACGTACCGGGCGTAACCCGAAAACTGGCGATAAAGTCGAGCTGGAAGGTAAGTACGTTCCACACTTTAAGCCGGGTAAAGAACTGCGCGATCGCGCCAATATTTACGGCAACTGAGTTTAGCCAGCCGGTTAAACTGGGTTCGAAAGAAAGCACCTGCGGGTGCTTTTTTTGTACCCGTCGCTTTCTTTCTGAAGGTGCCCCGCATTTTCCGTTTCGTTTTCTGCAACCCGTTAAATACCTTGCTGCGCTTGCCGTAAATCGTATTCTTCACGCCTGACGACATGCTCAACCTGCCTGCATACTGCCACCCTGAAACAGGGAGGTGGCAATGGGAATTCCCGCGCTTAGCATCTGCGCCATTCTGGCGATAGTTCCGTTACTCTGGTTACCTGAACTGCCTTCCCCCTACACCGTGTGGGCAATGATGGCTGGCGGGATAGTGCTAGCGGTATGGCAAAACAGTCGACTGAGGTATGCGGGTATGACGCTGTTATTTTGTGCCTGGGGCATTTTGGCCGCGCAGGAGAGCGTCTGGCCGATGCAGCATTTAACAACGGGGGCCGTGCAGGCTGAGATAGAGCTCACCGCGACCGACGGCGCCACTCAACATCAGGGAAGCATTCTAAGCGTCAATGGCAAGCGCTGGTGGGCCTCTACCGGCGTAACGCTGTATG
Organism: Enterobacter sp. 5-4; assembly: GCF_000612205.1. Classification (NCBI taxonomy): domain Bacteria; kingdom Pseudomonadati; phylum Pseudomonadota; class Gammaproteobacteria; order Enterobacterales; family Enterobacteriaceae; genus Enterobacter; species Enterobacter sp. 5-4. Next base: position 246,792 of record NZ_JFHW01000026.1, read on the forward strand.
GCAATTATCTGCCGCAAAAGGCGTGTGCAGGGCAGCGCTGGAGCGTGACGCTCAGGCTCAGGCCTGCACACGGCGAACTCAACGACGGCGGTTATGATTCTCAGCGCAGCGCTTTTGCCCGACATCAAACGCTGAGCGGGCGCTTCACCCGTGCGGAGATCGTCGACGGGCGCTGCAGCCTGCGAGCGCAATATCTGATGTCGCTGCAAAACCGACTTTCAGCTTACCGATGGGGAGCGGTTATCCTGGGGCTTGGGATGGGAGAACGCCTGGAAGTACCCCGTGAAATAAAAGACCTGATGCGGGAAACCGGCACGCTGCATCTGATGGCGATTTCGGGTCTGCATATCGCGCTGGCAGCCTCTCTCGTCTGGTTACTTGCACGTGGACTCCAGTTTTTATTACCCAGCCACCGCGTCCACTGGAAAATGCCTCTCCTTGCCGGGTTGTTCTTTGCTGCTTTCTACGCCTGGCTTACCGGCCTGCAACCGCCTGCGCTGAGGACGATCATCGCCCTTGCGGTGCTTGCTCTGTTGCGGATTACTGGCCGTCAATGGTCTCCCTGGCAGGTTTGGAGCTGCTGCATCGCGGCGATACTGATTAACGATCCCCTGGCCGTACTTTCGCAGAGTCTGGTTCTGTCAGCCTTTGCCGTCGCCGCGCTGATTTTCTGGTTTCAGTGGGTGCCTCTTCCCGACTGGAATTGGACACGACGGATGCGGCCGCTACTGAACCTGATTTATCTGCAGGTCGGGATGTTGCTGCTGCTCATGCCGTTACAGGTTCTGATTTTCCATGGCTTCAGCTTCTCCTCCCTTGTCGCGAATCTCTTTGCCGTACCCCTGGTAACGTTTGTCTCCGTCCCGCTGATCCTGCTCGGTATGCTGCTCCATTTGCTACCGCTGGCTGCGGTAGAAAGTGCCATCTGGTTTGCCGCCGATAAGTCGCTTGCGGGACTCTTCTGGCTACTGATGCGCCTGCCAGATGGCTGGCAGAATGTTGATCAACGCTGGCAAATCATGGCATTACTGCCGTGGTTGAGTATTATTGCCTGGCGTTTTCGTGCCTGGAAAACCGTTCCTGCCGTTTGTCTTGCAGGCAGCGTCTTACTGACATTTCCCCTCTGGCGAGCGGAAAAAAGCGAGAGCTGGACGCTGCATATGCTGGACGTGGGGCAGGGGCTGGCCATGGTGATTGAAAGGCAGGGAAAAGCCATTCTCTTTGATACCGGGCTCGCCTGGCCGGGCGGGGATAGCGCGCAGCGGTTAATTATTCCCTGGCTTCGCTGGCATCACCTGCGGCCAGAAGGAGTGATTCTCAGTCATGAACACCTCGACCATGCAGGAGGCCTCGCGTCGTTGCAAAAAGCATGGCCGGATATATGGGTAAGAAGTCCGTTACGCAGGACGGGGCACCGCCCTTGTTTTCGTGGGCAAAAATGGGAATGGCAGGGATTAACCTTCACCGTCCACTGGCCTCCTGAAAATTACCCGGCCCAGGGGAATAACCATTCCTGTGTGGTAAAGGTGGACGATGGGGAGCAAAGCGTTCTGCTAACAGGGGACATTGAAGTGCAGGCGGAACAGGCTATGCTTAGCCATTACTGGCGTCATCTGAGGGCCACGCTCATACAGGTCCCCCATCATGGCAGCAATACCTCGTCTTCATTGCCGCTGGTACAGCGGGTGGAAGGACAGATCGCCCTGGATTCTGCGGCCCGCTATAACGCATGGCACTTCCCGTCGGCAAAAGTCGTTCGACGTTATCGAAAAGAGGGATATATCTGGCACGATACCCCTCATTCAGGACAAATATCGGTGACATTCTCGCAACATCACTGGCAAATCCGGCGCTTGCGAGAGCAAATTTTACCACGTTGGTATCATCAGTGGTTTGGCGCGCCCGTCGATAACGGGTAGAATATGCGGCTATTTCAACAATGCTGGTTTTTTGAATGCATAACGACAAAGATCTCTCCACGTGGCAAACGTTCCGCCGACTCTGGCCGATGATTGCCCCTTTTAAAGCAGGCTTGATCGTGGCGGGTGTAGCGTTAATCCTCAACGCAGCCAGCGATACCTTTATGCTATCGCTTCTCAAACCGTTACTGGACGACGGTTTTGGTAAAACGGATCGCTCAGTGCTGCTATGGATGCCTCTGGTGGTTATCGGACTGATGATCTTACGCGGTATCACCAGCTATATCTCCAGCTACTGCATTTCCTGGGTATCCGGGAAAGTGGTGATGACCATGCGCCGTCGGCTGTTCAGTCACATGATGGGCATGCCGGTTGCGTTCTTTGACAAGCAGTCAACCGGGACGCTGCTGTCGCGGATCACCTACGACTCCGAGCAGGTTGCCTCTTCCTCTTCCAGCGCGCTGATTACGGTTGTGCGCGAGGGCGCGTCGATTATCGGCCTGTTCGTGATGATGTTCTACTACAGCTGGCAGCTGTCGCTCATCCTTATCGTTCTGGCACCTGTGGTTTCTATTGCTATCCGCGTCGTCTCAAAACGCTTCCGTAATATCAGCAAGAATATGCAGAATACGATGGGGCAGGTGACTACCAGCGCAGAGCAGATGCTGAAAGGGCATAAAGAAGTGCTGATTTTTGGTGGTCAGGACGTTGAAACGAAACGCTTTGATAAAGTGAGCAACAAAATGCGTCTGCAGGGGATGAAAATGGTCTCGGCCTCTTCTATCTCCGACCCGATTATTCAGCTGATTGCCTCACTGGCGCTGGCGTTCGTTCTGTATGCGGCAAGCTTCCCGAGCGTCATGGAGACGCTGACGGCGGGTACCATCACCGTGGTCTTCTCCTCAATGATCGCCCTGATGCGTCCGCTGAAATCACTGACAAACGTCAACGCCCAGTTCCAGCGTGGGATGGCGGCCTGTCAGACCCTGTTCAGCATTCTGGATTCCGAGCAGGAAAAAGATGAAGGCAAACGCGTCATTGAGCGCGCGAACGGCGACGTTGAGTTCCGCAATGTGACCTTTACCTATCCTGGCCGCGAAACACCGGCTCTGCGCAATATCAACCTGACCATTCCGGCGGGGAAAACCGTTGCGCTGGTAGGCCGTTCCGGCTCGGGTAAATCGACCATTGCCAGCCTGATCACCCGTTTCTACGACATTGACGAAGGTGAAATTCTGTTAGACGGTCACGATCTGCGGGAGTATACCCTGCAGTCGCTCCGTAACCAGGTGGCGCTGGTCTCCCAGAACGTGCACCTGTTCAACGATACCGTGGCAAACAATATTGCTTATGCACGCACTGAAGAGTACAGCCGCGAGCAGATTGAGAACGCCGCACGTATGGCCTACGCGATGGACTTTATCAACAAGATGGATAACGGTCTGGATACCATCATCGGCGAGAACGGTGTACTGCTCTCCGGTGGGCAGCGTCAGCGTATCGCCATTGCCCGAGCGCTGCTGCGCGACAGCCCGATACTGATCCTGGACGAAGCGACCTCTGCGCTGGATACGGAATCTGAACGCGCGATTCAGTCGGCGCTGGATGAGCTGCAAAAGAACCGCACCTCGCTGGTGATTGCGCACCGTCTGTCGACTATCGAGCAGGCTGATGAAATCGTCGTGGTTGAGGATGGGGTCATTGTTGAACGCGGAAGCCATGCTGATCTGCTGGAACACCGCGGCGTTTACGCTCAGCTTCATAAGATGCAGTTCGGCGAATGATTGCACGCATCTGGTCCGGTGAATCCCCGCTGTGGCTGCTGCTTTTGCCGCTCTCCTGGCTCTACGGCCTGGTGAGCGGCATTATCCGTCTGCTTTATCGTCTTGGGGTGAAGCGGGCCTGGCGCGCGCCGGTGCCCGTTGTGGTCGTCGGTAATCTTACGGCGGGCGGCAACGGCAAAACGCCGGTGGTGATCTGGCTGGTGGAGCAGTTGCAAAAGCGCGGTATACGCTCGGGCGTGGTATCGCGGGGATATGGTGGTAAAGCGGCGCATTACCCGCTGTTGCTGACGGCGGAAACCACGACGGCTGAAGCGGGTGATGAACCGGTATTGATTTTCCAGCGTACTGGCGCCCCTGTGGCGGTCTCCCCGGTGCGCAGCGATGCCGTCCGGGCCCTGCTTGCCGAACATGCGGTACAGATCATTATCACTGACGATGGTCTGCAGCATTATGCCCTGGCGCGAGATAAAGAGATTGTGGTCATCGACGGGGTTCGCCGTTTTGGGAACGGCTGGTGGTTACCTGCCGGACCCATGCGCGAACGCGCTTCGCGTCTGACGTCCGTGGATGCGGTGATCGTGAACGGTGGTGAGGCGAAAACGGGTGAAATCCCGATGCACCTGCAGCCGGGTCTGGCAATCAACCTGGTGACGGGTGAACGCCGGTCGGTTTCAGAGCTTCCTTCACTGGTAGCGATGGCGGGCATTGGTCATCCGCCGCGCTTCTTCGCGACGCTGGAACAGTGTGGTGCCCGGCTGGAAAAACGCGTTCCGCTGGCCGACCATCAGGCGCTGGTGGAAGGGCAGATAGACGCCCTGACCACACCCGGGCAGTCTCTGATCATGACCGAAAAAGATGCGGTGAAATGCCGTGCCTTTGCGAAAGATAACTGGTGGTATCTGCCGGTTGACGCCGAACTCAGCGGTGAGCAGCCGGAACATTTGCTCAAGGAACTGATTGCGTTGGTGCACTAAAGGCTTACGCGGTTCTGGTGGCGCTTTGACTGACAGGAAAACGCATGTCTTTACCGCAACTCTCGCTCTCAGCCGCACGTAATCTCCACCTTGCCGCGCAGGGGCTGCTCAAAAAGCCCCGCCGTCGCGCGCAGCCTGCCGATATTCTCTCTACCGTACAGCGCATGTCGCTACTCCAGATCGACACCATTAATATTGTGGCACGTAGCCCTTACCTGGTGCTGTTCAGCCGCCTGGGGAGCTATCCTTCTCAGTGGCTGGATGAGGCGCTCAGCAAGGGGGAGTTGATGGAGTACTGGGCGCACGAAGCCTGCTTCCTTCCCCGCAGCGATTTTGCCCTTGTGCGTCACCGTATGCTTGCGCCGGAAAAGATGGGCTGGAAATACCGGCAGGCGTGGATGCAGGAACATGCGGCTGAAATAGAGCAGCTCATCGCGCATATTCAGGAAAACGGTCCTGTACGCTCCGCCGATTTTGAACACCCGCGCAAAGGTACAAGCGGCTGGTGGGAGTGGAAGCCGCACAAGCGTCATCTCGAAGGCCTGTTTACCTCAGGCAAAGTCATGGTGATTGAGCGGCGTAATTTTCAGCGCGTCTACGACCTCACGCATCGCGTGATGCCCCACTGGGACGACGAGCGCGACCTGCTTACCCAGGAGGCGGCTGAGGCCATTATGTTAGAAAACAGCGCCCGTAGTCTGGGGATTTTTCGCTCGCAATGGCTGGCAGATTACTATCGCCTGCGCCAGCCCGCGCTGAAACCGCTGCTGGACATGTGGCAACGCGAACAGCGCGTCATTCCCGTTACCGTGGAAACGCTGGGCGAAATGTGGCTACATGCGGATCTCCTCCCGCTATTGCCTCAGGCCCTGGAGGGGAAACTGCAGGCGACCCACAGCGCGGTATTGTCGCCTTTCGACCCGGTCGTCTGGGACAGAAAACGCGCCGAGCAGCTCTTTGATTTCAGCTACCGGCTGGAATGTTATACCCCGGCCCCAAAGCGCCAGTATGGCTACTTTGTTTTACCGCTCCTGCATAAGGGGCAGCTGGTCGGGCGCATGGATGCCAAAATGCATCGCAAGACCGGCACGCTTGAAATCATTGCGCTTTATTTGCAAGAGGGCGTCAGGGTGACGGCGAGCCTGGAAAAAGGGTTAACGTCCGCCATTAGCGAATTCGCGCGCTGGCAGGGGGCCGACGATGTGACGCTGGGCCGGGTACCTGATGGATTGTTTACATCCTGTCGAAGTGGCTGGGAAACAGGCACGCCCTGAAAAAGGAATGTGTTAAGCTTTAGCGATTACCCATACGGAGGAACTATGGATCACCGTTTACTTGAAATTATTGCCTGCCCGGTATGCAACGGCAAACTCTACTACAGCCAGGACAAACAAGAGCTCATTTGCAAGCTGGACAGCCTGGCTTTCCCGCTGCGCGACGGTATTCCGGTATTGCTGGAAAACGAAGCCCGTTCCCTGGTGGCAGAAGAGAGCAAACCATGAGTTTTGTTGTCATTATTCCTGCGCGTTACGCTTCAACCCGTCTGCCGGGTAAACCGCTGGTGGATATCAATGGCAAGCCGATGATCGTGCATGTCCTTGAGCGGGCGCGTGAATCCGGTGCTGACCGTGTGATTGTTGCCACCGATCATCCGGATGTCGCTCGTGCGGTTGAGGCGGCAGGCGGCGAGGTATGCATGACCCGCGCAGATCACCAGTCCGGCACCGAGCGTCTGGCGGAAGTGGTTGAGAAATGCGGTTTCAGTGATGATACGGTTATCGTAAACGTGCAGGGTGACGAGCCGATGATCCCCGCGGTGATTATCCGTCAGGTGGCCGAAAACCTGGCGCAGCGTCAGGTCGGAATGGCCACGCTGGCGGTACCCATTCATCATGCAGAAGAAGCTTTCAACCCGAATGCGGTGAAGGTCGTCATGGATGCGGAAGGCTATGCGCTCTATTTCTCCCGTGCCACGATCCCGTGGGATCGCGATCGCTTTGCGCTTTCTAAAGAGACCATCGGTGATACCTTCCTGCGTCATATTGGGATCTACGGCTATCGCGCCGGCTTTATTCGCCGTTATGTGGCCTGGGCCCCGAGTCCGCTGGAGCATATCGAAATGCTGGAGCAACTCCGCGTGCTCTGGTACGGCGAGAAAATTCACGTTGCCGTTGCTGAGGAAGTCCCCGGCACGGGCGTAGACACCCCTGAAGATCTTGAGCGCGTTCGCGCTGAATTGCGTTAATCTTACCGGCATCTCTCCGTTGGGAGAGATGCACTCTCCGGATTATTTTTCACTTTCTTTTTCCTGATTGATCTCTTCCGGGTGACATCTTCATGAAGGACGCTCATTATAAAAGCAGTAGTCTTAATGGGGGTAATCTCATATGGAACAGCTGCGTGCCGAACTTAGCCATCTGCTGGGTGAAAAGTTAAGCCGGGTCGAATGCGTGAGTGAAAAAATCGATACCGCGCTCTGGTCGTTGTACGACAGTGAGGGTAACCCAATGCCGCTGATGGCACGGAGTTTCACGTCACCCGGCGTTGCCAGGCAGCTTGCATGGAAAATGTCGATGCTGGCGCGGGAGGGAACCGTGCGTATGCCGACGGTGTACGGCGTGATGACCCATGAGGAACATCCCGGCCCGGACGTACTGCTAATTGAACGTTTACGTGGTGTACCCGTGGAAGCGCCCGCGCGAACGCCGGAACGCTGGGAACAGCTAAAAGACCAGATTGTCGAGGCGCTGCTGGCGTGGCACCGTCAGGATAGCCGCGGACTTGTCGGGCCGGTCGACAGCACTCAGGAAAATCTCTGGCCGCTGTGGTATCGCCAGCGGGTTGAAGTGCTGTGGGGAACGCTTAACCAGTTCAACAATACCGGTTTAACCATGCAGGACAAACGTATTCTCTTTCGCACCCGGGAGTGTTTACCGGCGCTGTTCGAAGGTTTTAACGATAACTGCGTGCTGATCCACGGTAACTTCACCCTGCGCAGTATGCTGAAAGACCCCCGCAGCGATCAGCTTCTGGCGATGGTGGGGCCGGGGATCATGCTCTGGGCTCCGCGCGAATATGAGCTGTTCAGGCTCAGCGACAGCGGGGCGGCGGAAGGTTTACTGTGGCATTACCTTCAACGCGCCCCCGTTGCGGAAGCGTTTCTCTGGCGGCGCTGGCTCTACCTGCTCTGGGACGAAGTTGCGCAGCTGGTTAACACCGGACGCTTTAATCGCGCAAACTTCGATCTGGCGACTAAATCACTCTTGCCCTGGCTCGCCTGAGGAACCTTTCAGCCACTGCCAGAGGCGTCCGAGCGTCTCATAACCGACGCGATCGCTATGCATCAGCCACATAGGGGAGGGGATTACCCGCTCCCACGGATTAAGCGGCGCGTCGATGGCCATCTGGTTCGCCGGTGCGGGAAGCGGGTGCAGGCCCTGTTTTTCAAAGAAAATCATCGCGCGTGGCAGGTGCGAGGCGGAGGTCACCAGTAAGAACGGGGCTTCACCAATCGCCTGCTTCACTGCGGCGGCCTCTTCCTCGGTATCTTTCGGGCTGTCCAGAGTGACAATGGAGGAGCGCGGTACGCCGAGTGATTCCGCGACCCGGGCGCCCGCTTCCGCCGTACTCACCGGGTTCGTTTTGGACGCCGCGCCGGTAAAGATCATTTTTGATCCCGGATTCGCCAGCCAGAGGCGAATGCCTTCGTTTAGCCGCGGCAGGCTGTTGTTGATCAGGTTTGAGCTAGGGGCCCAGTCAGGATCCCAGGTATATCCACCGCCCAGCACCACGATGTACGCCACTTTCTGATTTCCCTGCCATGTCGGGTACCTGTTTTCGATGGGGCGTAACAGACCATCAGCCACCGGCTGCAGGCTCAGCAGCAGCAGGACCAACCAGCCGAACGTGATCAGCGTTTTGCCACTCTTCTGAAAGCGACTGAACCACACCAGCGCCAGCCCCAGCGCGATGATGATGAGCAGCAGCGGAAGGGGAAGCATCATCCCTCCAATGTATTTCTTAAGGGTAAAAAGCATCCTTTTTGGTTCCTTTTTTGACCATATAGCAGGTGATTGACGGTGATATTACACCAGAGAGGTTCATTCTCCGCGCGGGTGTGACAAAATAGCGGTTTTGCAGTTAGCGAGTGGAACTCTCCCAATGCGGGATCGCAATTTTGATGACATCGCGGAAAAGTTTTCGCGCAACATTTATGGCACCACGAAAGGGCAGCTCCGTCAGACGATCCTCTGGCAGGATCTGGACACCATTCTGGCTACCTTTGGTGGTCAAACGTTGCGCGTGCTGGATGCCGGAGGCGGTGAAGGGCAGACGGCCATAAAAATGGCGGAACGCGGTCATCACGTCACGCTTTGCGATCTTTCTGCTGAAATGGTCGCCCGCGCGACGCGTGCGGCAGAAGAGAAAGGTGTGAGCGACAACATGCATTTTATACAATGCGCCGCTCAGGACATCGCACAGCATTTGGAAACCCAGGTTGATCTGATATTGTTTCATGCGGTGCTGGAGTGGGTTGCCGATCCGCTAAGCGTGTTACAAACCCTGTGGTCGATGTTGCGCCCGGGCGGCACGCTGTCGTTGATGTTCTACAATGCTAACGGCTTCCTGATGCACAACATGGTTGCGGGAAACTTCGACTATGTTCAGGTCGGGATGCCCAAAAAGAAAAAACGCACGCTTTCCCCGGACTATCCGCGCGATCCACAGCAGGTCTATGGCTGGCTGGAAGCGATTGGCTGGCAGATTGTCGGGAAGACGGGCGTCAGGGTGTTTCATGATTATCTGCGTGAAAAACACAAACAGCGTGACTGTTTTGACACCTTAACAGAATTGGAAACGCGGTATTGCCGCCAGGAGCCTTTTGTCAGCCTTGGCCGCTATATTCACGTCACCGCGCACAAGCCGCAGATGCAAGGATAACCTATGAGTGAATTTTCCCAGACAGTCCCCGAACTGGTTGCCTGGGCCAGGAAAAATGATTTCTCCATCTCGCTGCCGGTAGACAGACTCTCTTTCCTGCTGGCGGTTGCCACGCTGAACGGCGAGCGGCTGGATGGGGAAATGAGCGAGGGTGAACTGGTGGACGCGTTCCGCCATGTCAGTGATGCGTTTGAGCAAACCAGCGAAACCATTAGCGTGCGTGCCAACAACGCAATTAACGATATGGTGCGTCAACGTCTGCTGAACCGCTTTACCAGCGAGCAGGCGGAAGGAAACGCCATCTATCGCCTGACGCCACTGGGCATCGGCATCACCGATTACTACATTCGCCAGCGCGAATTTTCCACGCTGCGTCTGTCCATGCAGCTGTCGATCGTGGCCGGTGAGCTTAAGCGCGCCGCCGATGCGGCAGATGAAGACGGTGACGAATTCCACTGGCACCGAAACGTCTATGCACCGCTGAAATACTCGGTGGCGGAAATCTTCGACAGTATCGATCTGACCCAGCGCCTGATGGACGAACAGCAGCAGCAGGTCAAAGACGATATCGCACAGCTGCTGAATAAAGACTGGCGTGCAGCCATCTCCAGCTGTGAACTTCTGCTGTCAGAAACCTCCGGTACGCTGCGTGAGCTGCAGGATACGCTGGAAGCCGCAGGGGATAAGCTGCAGGCGAACCTGCTGCGCATCCAGGACGCGACGCTGGCGCACGACGATCTGCACTTTATCGACCGTCTGGTGTTCGACCTGCAGAGTAAACTGGACCGCATCATCAGCTGGGGCCAGCAGTCGATCGACCTGTGGATCGGCTACGACCGACACGTGCATAAATTTATCCGTACCGCGATCGATATGGATAAAAACCGCGTCTTTGCCCAGCGTCTGCGCCAGTCGGTGCAGACCTATTTCGATGCGCCGTGGGCGCTGACCTACGCCAATGCCGATCGTCTGCTGGATATGCGCGACGAAGAGATGGCATTGCGTGATGAAGAGGTAACCGGTGAACTGCCGCCGGATCTGGAATACGAAGAATTTAACGAAATTCGCGAGCAGCTTGCGGCGATGATCGAAGAACAGCTCGCGGTCTACAAAACCAGACAAGCTCCGCTGGATCTGGGGCTCGTGGTGCGCGACTATCTGGCGCAATATCCTCGCGCGCGCCACTTCGACGTTGCCCGCATTGTGGTAGACCAGGCTGTTCGCCTGGGTATCGCGCAAGCCGATTTCACCGGACTGCCGCCGAAGTGGCAGCCAATTAACGATTACGGAGCCAAGGTACAGGCGCATGTCATTGACAAATATTGAACAAGTGATGCCGGTTAAGCTGGCACAGGCGCTGGCGAATCCGTTATTTCCGGCGCTGGACAGCCAGCTGCGTGCCGGTCGTCACATTGGCTTAGACGAGCTGGATAATCACGCCTTTTTGATGGACTTCCAGGAGTACCTGGAAGAGTTTTACGCCCGCTACAACGTGGAGCTTATCCGCGCGCCGGAAGGGTTTTTCTACCTGCGCCCGCGCTCCACGACGCTGATTCCGCGTTCCGTGCTCTCCGAGCTGGATATGATGGTCGGCAAAATTCTCTGCTACCTCTACCTCAGCCCGGAACGTCTGGCGAATGAAGGGATCTTCACCCAGCAGGAACTTTACGACGAGCTGTTGACGCTGGCAGATGAGGGCAAGCTGCTCAAGCTGGTGAACAACCGCTCCACGGGGTCGGATCTTGATCGTCAGAAATTACAGGAAAAAGTCCGCTCTTCCCTGAACCGTCTGCGTCGTCTGGGGATGGTCTGGTTTATGGGTCACGACAGCAGCAAATTCCGCATTACGGAATCTGTCTTCCGCTTTGGCGCCGACGTGCGTGCGGGCGATGACGCGCGTGAAGCGCAGCTTCGCATGATCCGCGACGGTGAAGCGATGCCGGTGGAAAACCATTTGCAGCTCAATGACGAGCATGAAGAGAATCTGCCGGATAGCGGGGAGGAAGAGTAATGATTGAACGCGGTAAATTTCGCTCACTGACGCTGATTAACTGGAACGGCTTCTTTGCCCGAACGTTCGATCTGGATGAGCTGGTGACGACGCTCTCCGGCGGTAACGGGGCGGGTAAATCCACCACCATGGCGGCCTTTGTCACGGCGCTGATCCCTGATCTGACGCTGCTTCACTTCCGTAACACCACCGAAGCGGGGGCCACAAGCGGTTCCCGTGATAAAGGTCTGCACGGGAAGCTGAAGGCCGGCGTCTGTTATTCGGTTCTGGACGTCATTAACTCCCGCCATCAGCGCGTGGTGGTGGGCGTGCGCCTGCAGCAGGTTGCCGGTCGCGACCGTAAAGTCGACATTAAACCGTTCGCCATCCAGGGGCTGCCAACGTCTGTGCAGCCGACGGCGCTGCTGACGGAAACCCTGAACGAGCGCCAGGCGCGCGTGCTGACGCTGCAGGAGCTGAAAGATAAGCTCGAAGCGATCGAAGGCGTGCAGTTCAAACAGTTCAACTCGATTACAGACTACCACTCGCTGATGTTCGATCTCGGCGTGGTGGCGCGTCGTCTGCGTACCGCATCAGACCGTAGCAAATACTACCGCCTGATCGAAGCGTCCCTGTACGGCGGTATCTCCAGCGCCATTACCCGCTCCCTGCGCGACTACCTGCTGCCGGAAAACAGTGGGGTGCGTAAGGCCTTCCAGGACATGGAGGCGGCGCTGCGTGAAAACCGCATGACGCTGGAAGCGATTCGCGTGACCCAGTCTGACCGCGATCTGTTTAAACACCTGATCAGCGAAGCCACTAACTACGTGGCGGCGGACTACATGCGCCACGCCAACGAGCGCCGCGTCCACCTCGATCAGGCATTAGAATACCGCCGCGAGCTGTTTACCTCCCGCAAACAGCTGGTGGCCGAGCAGTACAAGCACGTCGAAATGGCGCGCGAGCTCGGTGAGCACAACGGTGCTGAAGGTGACCTGGAAGCCGATTACCAGGCCGCCAGCGATCACCTGAACCTGGTGCAAACTGCGCTCCGTCAGCAGGAAAAAATCGAACGCTATGAAGCGGACCTCGACGAGCTGCAAATTCGTCTTGAAGAGCAAAATGAAGTGGTGGCCGAAGCCGCCGAGATGCAGGAAGAGAACGAAGCCCGCGCCGAAGCGGCCGAGCTGGAAGTGGATGAGCTGAAAAGCCAGCTTGCCGATTACCAGCAGGCGCTGGACGTGCAGCAGACGCGCGCGATCCAGTACACCCAGGCACTGCAGGCATTACAGCGCGCGAAAGAGCTGTGCCATCTGCCAGACCTGACGCCGGAAAGCGCCGACGAGTGGCTGGATACCTTCCAGGCCAAAGAGCAGGAAGCCACTGAGAAACTGCTGTCCCTCGAACAGAAAATGAGCGTCGCCCAAACGGCGCACAGCCAGTTTGAGCAGGCCTATCAGCTGGTTGTGGCGATTAACGGCCCGCTGGCGCGTAACGAAGCCTGGGACGTTGCCCGCGAGCTGCTGCGTGACGGCGTGAACCAGCGCCATCTGGCCGAGCAGGTTCAGCCGCTGCGTATGCGTCTGAACGAGCTGGAACAGCGCCTGCGCGAGCAGCAGGAGGCCGAGCGTCTGCTGGCCGAATTCTGCAAGCGTCAGGGCAAACATTACGATTTTGACGAGCTTGAGGCCCTGCATCAGGAACTCGAGGCGCGTATCGCTGCGCTTTCAGACACGGTTTCCAGCGCTAGCGAACAGCGTATGACCCTGCGTCAGGAGCTGGAACAGCTTCAGTCCCGTTCGCAAGCGCTTCTGCAGCGTGCCCCGGTCTGGCTGGCGGCCCAGAGCAGCCTTAACCAGCTCAGTGAGCAGTGCGGCGAGCAGTTCGAATCCAGCCAGGAAGTCACTGAATACCTGCAGCAGCTGCTGGAGCGCGAGCGCGAGGCGATTGTTGAGCGTGATGAAGTGGGCGCGCGCAAGCGTGACGTCGACGAAGAAATTGAGCGCTTAAGCCAGCCGGGCGGTGCGGAAGACCCGCGCCTCAATGCCCTGGCAGAGCGTTTTGGCGGCGTACTGCTGTCTGAGATTTACGACGACGTCGGCCTGGACGATGCGCCATACTTCTCGGCACTGTATGGCCCGTCGCGTAACGCGATCGTGGTGCCGGATCTGTCGCTGATTTCTGAGCAGCTTGCCGGTCTGGAAGATTGCCCGGAAGATCTCTACCTGATCGAAGGGGATCCGCAGTCGTTCGATGACAGCGTGTTCAGCGTAGACGAGCTGGAAAAAGCGGTGGTGGTGAAAATCGCCGACCGTCAGTGGCGCTACTCCCGCTTCCCGGAACTGCCGCTGTTTGGCCGCGCCGCGCGTGAAAGCCGCATCGAAAGCCTGCACGCCGAGCGTGAAACGCTGTCTGAACGTTTTGCGACGCTGTCGTTTGACGTGCAGAAAACCCAGCGTCTGCATCAGGCGTTTAGCCGCTTTATCGGCAGCCATCTGGCCGTGGCCTTCGAAGCCGACCCGGAAGCGGAAATTCGCAAACTCAATACCCGCCGTGGCGAACTGGAACGGGCGATTGCCAGTCATGAAAGCGACAACCAGCAGAGTCGCGTCCAGTTCGAGCAGGCGAAAGAGGGCGTCGCGGCCCTTAACCGTATTCTGCCGCGCCTGAATCTGCTGGCAGACGACACGCTGGCCGACCGCGTGGATGAGATCCAGGAGCGTCTGGATGAAGCGCAGGAAGCCGCGCGATTCGTGCAGCAGCACGGCAATCAGCTGGCGAAGCTGGAGCCGGTTGTCTCTGTCCTGCAGAGCGACCCGGAACAGTTCGAGCAGTTAAAAGAAGATTATGCCTGGTCACAGCAGGTGCAGCGCGAAGCGCGTCAGCAGGCGTTTGCCCTGACGGAAGTGGTGCAGCGTCGCGCCCATTTCGGCTACTCCGATTCGGCGGAAATGCTGAGCGGTAACAGCGATCTGAATGAAAAGCTGCGTCAGCGCCTTGAGCAGGCGGAAGCGGAGCGTACCCGCGCCCGCGAAGCGATGCGCAGCCACTCCGCTCAGCTGAACCAGTACAACCAGGTGCTGGCCTCGCTGAAAAGCTCCTTCGACACCAAGAAAGAGCTGTTAAACGACCTGCAGAAAGAGCTTCAGGATATCGGCGTCCGTGCCGACAGCGGGGCGGAAGAGCGCGCGCGCATTCGTCGTGACGAGCTGCATGCTCAGCTCAGCAACAACCGCGCGCGTCGCAATCAGCTGGAAAAAGCGCTGACCTTCTGTGAAGCGGAGATGGATAACCTGACCCGTCGCCTGCGCAAGCTGGAGCGCGACTACTTTGAGATGCGCGAGCAGGTCGTGACCGCGAAGGCGGGCTGGTGCGCGGTAATGCGCATGGTGAAAGACAATAACGTTGAGCGTCGTCTGCACCGTCGCGAGCTGGCGTATCTCTCTGCCGATGAGCTGCGTTCCATGTCGGATAAGGCGCTGGGTGCGCTGCGTCTGGCGGTGGCGGATAACGAACACCTGCGCGATGTCCTGCGTATGTCAGAAGATCCGAAACGTCCTGAACGTAAAATCCAGTTCTTCGTGGCGGTTTACCAGCACCTGCGCGAGCGTATTCGTCAGGACATTATCCGTACCGACGATCCGGTCGAAGCCATTGAGCAGATGGAAATCGAGCTGGGGCGTCTGACGGAAGAGCTGACCTCTCGCGAGCAGAAGCTGGCGATCAGCTCCCGCAGCGTGGCGAATATCATCCGCAAAACTATTCAGCGCGAGCAGAACCGCATTCGCCAGCTGAACCAGGGTCTGCAGAGCGTGTCGTTTGGCCAGGTGAACAGCGTGCGCCTCAACGTCAACGTGCGTGAAGCCCACGCGACGCTGCTGGAAGTGCTGTCTGAGCAGCACGAGCAGCACCAGGATCTGTTCAACAGCAACCGTCTGACCTTCTCCGAAGCGCTGGCGAAGCTGTATCAGCGCCTGAACCCGCAGATTGATATGGGACAGCGTACGCCGCAAACCATCGGGGAAGAGCTGCTGGATTACCGTAACTACCTGGAAATGGAGGTAGAGGTAAACCGTGGCTCCGACGGCTGGCTGCGTGCGGAATCCGGGGCGCTCTCTACCGGTGAAGCGATCGGTACCGGGATGTCGATTCTGGTGATGGTGGTACAGAGCTGGGAAGACGAAGCGCGCCGCCTGCGCGGCAAAGACATCTCCCCATGCCGACTGCTGTTCCTGGATGAGGCGGCGCGTCTTGATGCGCGCTCCATTGCCACGCTGTTTGAGCTCTGCGAACGTCTCGATATGCAGCTCATCATTGCGGCGCCGGAGAACATCAGCCCCGAGAAAGGCACTACCTACAAGCTGGTGCGTAAAGTGTTCCAGAACAGCGAACACGTTCACGTTGTGGGGCTGCGCGGCTTTGCGCCGCAGCCGCCGGAGTCATTGCCGGAAACCACAGCCGACGCTTCCTGAAGTGTCTTCTGACCCGAAGCGGCGCTCTGGCGCCGCTTTTTTTTTAAACTTAACTTGTGCTTAGGGCTGCGTTATCTTTAAACTTCTTTACATAAGGTAAGGCAACAGCTTAGCCGTCTACCTATAATGAAAGAAAGCCCCAACGTGATGGGCATGTCGTGAAAACAGGGGGCAAGGGATGTTGCTTAAGAAAGAATGTGGTCGTCAGCTGTCGGCGCTAAGTTTATGTCTGGCAGTGATGTTTGCTCCACTGTTAACCGCCCAGGCCGACGAGCCTGAAATTGTGCCGACTGACAGCTCGGCAGCGACAGGCACGCAGCCTACGTCGTTGTCCCAGCCGCTGGAGCAATCTCCGGCGACAGCGATCATGGCCGGTATTAAGCCGCTGCCGGAAGGCATCGACGCCGAATCGCTCAGCCAGCAGCTGCAGTCGGGGCTGCCGTCAGGCTACACGCCTGTCTATCTCAATCAGCTCACGCTGCTTTATGCTGCCCGCGATATGAAACCGATGTGGGAAAACCGCGATGCCGTGCGCGCCTTCCAGCAGCAGCTGGCGGAGGTCGCGATTGCAGGGTTTCAGCCACAGTTTACAAAGTGGGTTGAGCTGTTAACCGATCCTGCCGTGTCCGGTCAGGCTCGGGACGTCGTGCTTTCCGATGCCATGATGGGCTATCTGCAGTTCGTGGCGGGTATTCCGGTCAATGGCAACCGCTGGCTGTACAGCGACAAGCCGTATAAGCTGGCGACGCCGGCGCTGTCGGTGATTAACCAGTGGCAGTTAGCCCTGGATAACGGCGAACTGCCGCGCTTTATTGCCAGCCTCGCACCAGCGCATCCACAATATGCCACTCTGCACGAGTCGCTTCTCGCGCTGGTGGGCGACTCGCGTCCATGGCCGCAGATGCGCGGCACCGCGACGCTGCGTCCGGGGCAGTGGAGCAGCGATGTGCCTGCTCTGCGTGAGATCCTGACGCGCTCCGGTCTTCTTGATGGCGGGCCACATATCGCTCTGCCTGGTGACGATCCACAAAACGCGGCGGTCAGCCCGTCAGCGCCCGTGAAAGAGAAAAAAGCGATTGCCGTCAGCAATAAACCCGCAGCATACGATCGCGAGCTGGTTGCGGCAGTGAAGCAATTCCAGGCCGCTCAGGGACTGGGAGCCGATGGCGTCATTGGCCAGACGACACGAGACTGGCTGAACGTATCGCCTGCGCAGCGGGCTGGAGTGCTGGCGCTCAATATCCAGCGTTTGCGCCTGCTGCCTGGAACCCTCTCTACCGGGATTATGGTTAACATTCCGGCGTATTCACTGGTCTATTACCAGGACGGTAGCGAAAAACTGGCGTCACGCGTGATTGTCGGGCGTCCGGATCGCAAAACGCCGATGATGAGCAGCGCGTTGAATAACGTGGTGGTTAACCCGCCGTGGAACGTGCCACCGACGCTGGCGCGTAAAGACATTCTGCCGAAGGTCTGGAACGATCCGGGTTATCTGGAACGTCATGGTTATACGGTGATGCGTGGCTGGAACAGTAAAGAGGCCATCGATCCTTATATGGTCGACTGGTCGACAATCACGGCTTCTAACCTACCGTTCCGTTTCCAGCAGGCTCCGGGGGCGCATAACTCTTTAGGGCGTTACAAATTCAATATGCCGAGTTCTGACGCTATCTATCTGCACGATACGCCGAACCACAATCTGTTCCAGAAAGATACGCGCGCGCTGAGTTCTGGCTGCGTGCGCGTGAACAAAGCCTCGGAGCTGGCCAATATGCTGCTGCAGGACGCGGGCTGGAACGATACGCGCATTTCGGATGCCCTGAAGCAGGGAGATACGCGTTACGTTAATATCCGACACAATATTCCGGTCAATCTTTACTATCTGACGGCGTTTGTTGGCGAAGACGGGCGGACTCAGTACCGTACAGATATTTACAATTATGATCTCACCGCGCGATCCGGCGCACAAATTTTGCCAAAAGCGGAACAATTAATCAGGTAAATGAAGCAGTTCGGGAAAAATGATTGTCGTAAGTTAGGGTGAATAAGGGGCTATATCGCTGCAAGCCGCGTATTCACTGGGGTTGGGCGCCTTGACGTACCCGGTTTTGCCAGTTAAGGTGCCCTTCGTGCGCTAAGCATATTACGATTTCTTTTACCTGTAGACCTGATTATCATGGACAAATTT
The DNA here is from genome assembly GCF_000612205.1 of Enterobacter sp. 5-4. Taxonomy (NCBI): domain Bacteria; kingdom Pseudomonadati; phylum Pseudomonadota; class Gammaproteobacteria; order Enterobacterales; family Enterobacteriaceae; genus Enterobacter; species Enterobacter sp. 5-4. The sequence goes on from NZ_JFHW01000026.1 coordinate 265,060, forward strand.
GACGCTAATCGCCGCAAACTGCTGGCGTTAGGTGGTGTTGCGCTTGGCGCAGCGGCCATCTTGCCGACGCCAGCATTTGCCACCCTCTCGACACCTCGTCCGCGAGTTTTAACGCTCAACAATCTTCATACCGGTGAGTCGTTAAAAGCGGAGTTCTTCGATGGCAGAGGCTATATTCAGGATGAATTAGCAAGACTTAACCATTTTTTCCGTGATTTCCGCGCGAATAAAATTAAAGCCATCGACCCAGGACTGTTTGATCAGCTTTTCCGCCTTCAGGGCCTGCTGGGTACCAGCAAGCCGGTGCAGCTTATTTCTGGTTATCGCTCGGTTGATACCAATAATGAACTGCGCGCCCACAGTCGCGGGGTAGCGAAAAAAAGCTATCACACGAAGGGCCAGGCAATGGATTTCCATATTGAGGGCGTTTCGTTAGCCAATATTCGCAAAGCTGCGTTATCTATGCGCGCAGGTGGTGTAGGATATTACCCCAGCAGCAACTTTGTGCATATTGATACCGGTCCGGTTCGGCACTGGTAATAACGAAACACAGGAGCAGTATGAACTATCGTATTATTCCGGTTACCGCGTTCTCCCAGAATTGTTCACTCATCTGGTGCGAACAAACTAAACTGGCCGCGCTTGTCGATCCCGGCGGTGACGCTGAGAAGATCAAGCAGGAAGTCGCCGACAGCGGCGTGACGCTCATGCAGATTTTACTGACGCATGGTCACCTCGACCATGTGGGCGCAGCGGCTGAACTGGCTGAACACTACGGCGTGCCGATTGTCGGTCCGGAAAAAGAAGATGAGTTCTGGCTGCAGGGGTTACCTGCCCAAAGCCGCATGTTTGGCCTTGATGAGTGTCAGCCTCTGACGCCCGATCGCTGGCTGGATGAAGGAGAGCGCGTTAGCATAGGGAATGTGACTTTACAGGTGTTGCATTGTCCTGGGCATACGCCAGGCCATATCGTCTTCTTTGATGACCAGTCCCGTCTGCTGCTCTCCGGCGATGTGATTTTCAAAGGTGGCGTAGGACGCAGCGATTTTCCGCGCGGCGATCACGGACAGCTGATTCAGTCGATTAAACAGAAGTTATTGCCGCTGGGTGATGATGTGACGTTTATCCCTGGGCACGGTCCGATGTCGACGCTGGGCTATGAACGGCTCCATAATCCGTTCCTTCAGGATGAAATGCCTGTCTGGTAACCCGAATAAAAAAAGCCTGCATAATGCAGGCTTTTTTGTGGGCGCAAATTACAGTACGGCGACAATCGCTTCGCACAGCGGCGCCATGTTGTCAGGCGTCATGCCTGCAACGTTCACGCGGCCAGACGCCACAGCGTACACGCCGAACTCTTCACGCAGACGCAGAACCTGCTCTTTGGTCAGGCCGCTGAACGAGAACATGCCGTTCTGTTTGATGATAAAGCTGAAGTCGCGATCCGCGCCTTTCTCCGCCAGGGTGTTCACAAACAGCAGGCGCATGCGCTGAATACGCTGACGCATATCGTTCAGCTCTTGTTCCCAGATGGCTCGCAGCGCATCGTTGCTCAGGATAGTCGCAACAACAGAGGCACCGTGTGCCGGCGGGTTAGAGTAGTTAGCGCGGATAACGGATTTCATCTGGCTGAACGCGCGATCGACGGTCTCATCGTTAGCCGCAACCAGCGTACAGGCACCTACACGCTCATTGTACAGACCAAAGTTCTTGGAGTAGGAGCTTGCAACGATCAGCTCCTGATGCACTGCGGCGAACGCGCGCAGGCCTTCGGCATCTTCTTCCAGACCACGGGCGAAGCCCTGGTAGGCAAAGTCAAACAGCGGCAGCCAGCCTTTTTCTACGGACAGCTTCGCCAGATGTTCCCACTGCTCAAGCGTTGGATCGATACCGGTTGGGTTGTGGCAGCAGCCGTGGAACAGCACCACGTCACCTGCTTGCGCCTCACTCAGGCTCGCCAGCAGGCCGTCAAAGTCCAGAGAGTGGTTTGCTGCGTCGTAGTAGGCGTATTCACGCACTTCCAGACCCGCAGAGTTAAATACGCTCTTATGGTTCGGCCAGCTTGGATTGCTTACCCAGACACGCTTCACAGAGGTGTTTTTCGCAAGGAAATCCGCCGCCACGCGCAGCGCGCCGGTACCGCCCGGGGTCTGTGCCGTACGGGCACGTTTGTCACTCACAATTGCACTGCCTTTACCGAACAGCAGCTCCTGGGTGCAGCGACCAAATTCAGGGATACCATCAATACCGAGGTAGTTTTTGGTGGTTTCGTTTTCCAGCAGATACTGCTCAGCTTTCTTAACGCTGGTCAGTACCGGAGTTTTGCCGGTTTCATCTTTATATACACCAATACCCAGGTTGATTTTGCCAGGGCGGTCGTCGGCACGAAACAGATCGGCCAGGCCCAGAATCGGGTCGGCAGGAGCGGCGGTAATGTTCTCAAACATGACGAAGTTCCATTGTGATTACAGAAGTGAAATCCGCTATCAGGTTAACGGTAGATTTACAAAATGCCAACCGTTTGCGACGAAAAGCGTGCGGCTTTTCAAAAGTCGCCATTATTTTCTGTCAGGCATAAAAAAACAGGGCCGAAGCCCTGTTCATTAAGCATATAACAAAGTGGTGTTCTGATTAGAACTGGTAAGTCACACCCACAGCTGCCATATCGTCGTTGCCGTTCAGGCCGCCAACGGTTTGCGCGTAGTCTGTGTCTTTGTCCAGCAGGTTGATGTAGTAGTCAGCCCACACGTTGAAGTTTTTGTTGAAGTAGTAAGTTGCGCCAACCTGGATGAATTTAGCCAGATCTGCATCGCCACCTTTGAAGGTGCCTTTAGAGTTGGTCACGCCAGCCAGGTCTTTACCTTTGGTCTGCACGTAGGAGATTGCTGGACGCAGGCCAAAATCGAACTGGTACTGAGCAACAACTTCGAAGTTCTGCGTTTTGTTAGCAAAACCAGCATCGCCATCAGACCCGGTACGGGTGGTGTTACGGGTTTCAGCATAGGTGGTTGCCAGGTAGATGTTGTTGGCATCGTATTTCAGACCCAGACCCCATGCTTCAGCTTTGTCGCCTTCGCCGTCAGCTTTCTGCTTCAGAGTACGGTTAGCGTTGCTATAAGATGCGATTGCACCGAAGCCTTCGCCGAAATCGTAACCCAGAGAGTAGCCTACGCCGTCACCGTTAGAGGTTTTAACGTCAGCACGGTCGTTTTTGCCCTGGTACTGAACGCCCAGGCTCAGGCCGTCAACCAGACCGAAGAAGTTGCTGTTACGGTAGGTCAGCAGACCGGTGCTGCGGCTGGTCATAAAGTTATCAACATAGTTACCGCCCCAGGTCATACCAGAGAAGGACGGCGCCATATCGGTGTAAGATTCTACGTCGTAAACGATACCGTAGTTACGACCGTAGTCGATGCTGCCAGCGTCGCCCGCTTTCAGACCAGCGAAAGCCAGACGGTTTTTGTTTTTCTGTGCAGAGTTTTCTGCATCGCTAGCCACGAAACGGTATTCCCACTGGCCATAACCTGTCAGTTGGTCGTTGATCTGAGTTTCGCCTTTGAAACCGATCTGCGCGTAAGTAGCGTCGCTATTGTTTGTGCTATCACCGGAAGTCACGAAGTCGTGCTCGGCGTTAACTTTACCGTAGAAGTCCAGCTTGTTGCCGTTCTTGTTATAGATTTCTGCAGCGTTGGCTGCACCGGCTACCAGCAGGGCAGGGATTACCACTGCCAGAATATTGCGCTTCATCATTATTTATTACCCTCATTGGTTTTTTTATGACACTCGCCACTGCCGTCAATAAATTCTGTCAATAAATATTTCCGGAACTATTGATGAGAGTTTGGTGTCTTTATGTATCTGACAGGCATCTTTCCATTCGCCGAAGCGTTTCGCTAGCCTGAAAGTGCTACAATTCTCAAGATTGAGTAACCAAAAGAAAATATATGTAACTAAATGTGTATTTTTGGGAACTTTGTGAACCACCTCAAACTTCAGAACGCCCTGGTGAATTAAGCGACAGCATCTATCCTATATATATGAATTCCTTATGATTAATTTGGATAAAGGCAATTCATATAAACAGACGATAAACGACTCGTTTTTTCTTATGACGCCGAAAAGCCTTCTGGATGGCTGTAAAATTGGTTGAAATTTGTGCTATTGCTTGAGGATGTAATAAGCGCAATAAGAATGGGGTTTATTTTTTGTGGCTGGATATTTCGCGGAAACAAAACGTAACAGGTAGTGGTTGTGACGGGGTGAAGGTTTGAAGATGCTGACTTTACGCTGACGAAAACTGACAATACAGGATAAAATAATGGCCAGCACAGGCTGGCCATTTTAGTCTTTTACCGATTAGAAGCTGGCGTTACGTGGCGTACGTGGGAACGGAATCACGTCACGAACGTTCTGCACACCGGTCACGTAGGCGATCAGACGCTCAAAGCCCAGACCAAAACCGGCGTGCGGTACGGTACCGTAACGACGCAGATCGCGGTACCAGCTGTAGTCCGCAGGGTTGAGACCCATCTCTTCCATACGCGCGTCCAGCACGTCCAGACGCTCTTCACGCTGAGAGCCACCGATGATTTCACCGATGCCCGGCGCCAGGACGTCCATCGCTGCCACGGTTTTACCGTCTTCGTTAAGGCGCATATAGAAGGCCTTAATGTCTTTCGGGTAGTTTTTAACGACAACCGGCGCTTTGAAATGCTTCTCGGCCAGATAGCGCTCGTGCTCAGACGCCAGGTCTACGCCCCAGTAAACCGGGTTCTCGAACTTCTCACCGCATTTCTCGAGGATCGCCACCGCGTCGGTGTAGTCCACCTGCGCAAAATCGGCAGAGACGAAGCGCTCCAGACGGGCTACCGCGTCGCTGTCTACGCGCTCGGCGAAGAATTTCATGTCGTCCGGACGCTCTTCCAGCACCGCTTTGAAGACATATTTCAGCATCGCTTCCGCCAGACCCGCGACATCGTCCAGGTTGGCGAACGCCACTTCAGGCTCCAGCATCCAGAATTCCGCCAGGTGACGGCTGGTGTTGGAGTTTTCGGCACGGAAGGTAGGGCCAAAGGTGTAGATTTTAGACAGCGCGCAGGCGTACGTTTCGCCGTTGAGCTGACCGGATACGGTCAGGAAGGCCTCTTTACCAAAGAAGTCTTTGTCATAGTCCACTTTACCTTCCGGGGTGCGCGGCAGGTTTTCGAGATCCAGCGTTGAGACGCGGAACATCTCACCGGCGCCTTCCGTATCGGACGCGGTGATCAGCGGGGTAGACACCCAGAAATAACCCTGCTCATCGAAGAAACGATGCAGCGCCTGCGCCAGCGTATGACGTACGCGAGCAACCGCACCAATCAGGTTGGTACGTGGACGAAGGTGCGCCACTTCACGCAGATACTCAATGCTGTGACGTTTAGCCGCCATCGGATAGGTATCCGGATCTTCAACCCAGCCGGTGACTTCAATGGCAGAAGCCTGAATTTCGAAACTCTGACCCTGACCCGGGGATGCCACGACCACGCCGGTGACAATAACGGAACAGCCCGTCGTCAGGTGCAGAACGTCATCATTGTAATTGGGCAGAGAATTATTAATGACGGCCTGTACAGGATCAAAGCAGGAACCGTCATAGACGGCAAGGAAGGAGATGCCAGCTTTAGAATCTCGGCGGGTACGCACCCATCCGCGCACGGTGACTTCTGAGTCAACGGCGACACGGCCCTGGAGTACGTCGGCTACAGGCACAACGCTCATAATATTCTCTCTGTTAATAGTCGGAAAAAATAAACACTTGTCCACCCTTATGGGGGGATATCTATGTTACCTGCCATCCGCTATCAGACAAGTAAATTTCGCGGTCAAAAGGGAAGAATTGAGAAATAAATAAGAAGAGGGGAGCCATGAAGGCTCCCTTAAGCGCTTAACTGGCTTTTTTGATCTGGGGAAGATCGAAGGCTTTGCGCAACGCGCGGACAAACGCCTTGTCATGGCAGATGGTTTTGCCCGGACTGTCGGAGAGTTTCGCCACCGGTTTGCCGTTACATTCCACCAGCTTTATCACGATATTCAGAGGTTTTACCTGAGGAATGTCGCAGGTTAACCGGGTACCGATCCCGAAGCTCAGGTTCACTCTGGCGTTGAAATGGCGATAGAGTTCGACGGCTTTCGCCAGATCGAGATTATCGGAGAAGACCAGCACCTTGCTCATCGGGTCAATGCCCAGTTTCTCGTAATGGGCAATCGCCTTCTCACCCCACTCAACCGGATCTCCGGAATCGTGGCGCAACCCCTGATAACGCTCCGCAAATTCAGGTCCAAAGTCGCGCAGGAAGGCATCCATCGTAATACAGTCCGTGAGGGCAATTCCGAGTTGATTCGGGTACTCCGCAAGCCATGCGGCCAGCGCTGCGCGCTGGCTGTTGGCGAGGTCAGGGCTAATTTGCTGATGCGCCTGGAACCACTCGTGCGCCTGGGTACCCATTGGCGTCAGATTGAGGCGACGGGCCAGATCGTAGTTACTGGTGCCCACGAACCACGGCTCCTGCTGCAGACGTTTAACGATGGCCTCCTGTACGTCGCGCGAAAAACGGCGGCGGGTGCCAAAGTCCATCAGGCGGAAGCGGGACATGTCCAGCCCTGCGGTCAGCGTGGAGAAGTCAGCGAGTTTCTTTTCCAGCGAGGCCACCGCCTGCGCTACGCCCGTTTCCGGGGAACGGTAGCGGTGAGCCAGCTCACTGATTACCGCCAGAAGCGGCACTTCCCACATGATCACTTCCCGCCACGGACCTGCAAGGCGAATATCCAGCTTGCCGTTATCGTTAACCACGGTGACCTGCTCCGGCTTATAGCGGAAGTCGCGCAGCCAGTTCAGGTAGTCGGCTTTGAAGAAAGGCAGGCCAGAAAGCCACTGATATTCCTCGTCCTGCAGCGTCAGATGCTGCATAGCATTGACCTGTTCACGAATGGCGTCTGCGTAGATACCGAGCAAGTCGTCGCCACGGCAGCGGAATTCCGCCGCGACATGAACGTCATAGTAATGGTGGAAAACGGCTTGCTGCATGTGCAGTTTATACGCGTCGGTATCCAGCAACGTATGCAGAACTGGAGAAGCGAATTGAGTCATAGGTGCGCAGTAGCATCCTCTCACAGGAGCGTTTAGTACAATAAACAACTCCGGAGTATACCTTGTTTAGTGATTTATTGAACCCCGATCACAACATAAGCGCGTTTTATGGTCGAGGGCATTTTGTGCCCCGTGTTATACAAATGTAGCAAAAAAAGGTATTGACCCTGAAAAGATGAACATTCTGCATAGCGCGTTTTGCGCAACAGGAATATATTGAAACGTTACTCGACAAACGATGCATAAGGTTTTCTATGACACAACAGCCACAAGCCAAATACCGCCACGACTACCGTGCGCCGGATTATCTGATTAGCGAAATCGATCTGACTTTTGACCTGGATGCCACTAAAACCGTTGTCACGGCGGTGAGTCAGGTGACGCGCCACAGCGCAACTGCTGTGCCGCTGCGTCTGGATGGCGAAGACCTGACGCTGGTCTCCCTGCATATTAATGATGAAGCCTGGTCAGACTATAAAGAAGAAAACAACCAGCTGGTCATCGACAACCTGCCGGAACAGTTTACGCTGCGCATCGTGAATGAAATCAGCCCGGCCGCCAACACCGCGCTGGAAGGGCTTTACCAGTCAGGCGTGGCGCTGTGTACCCAGTGTGAAGCGGAAGGGTTCCGCCACATTACCTGGTATCTCGACCGCCCGGACGTCCTCGCGCGCTTCACCACCAAAATCATCGCCGATAAAACCCTGTATCCCTTCCTGCTCTCCAACGGCAACCGCGTAGGCGAAGGCGAGCTGGAGAATGGCCGTCACTGGGTTCAGTGGCAGGATCCGTTCCCGAAACCGTGCTACCTGTTTGCGCTGGTGGCGGGGGACTTCGACGTGCTGCGCGACACCTTCAAAACGCGCTCAGGCCGCGAAGTGGCGCTGGAGCTGTTTGTTGACCGTGGTAACCTGGACCGCGCGCCGTGGGCGATGACCTCGCTCATCAACTCCATGAAGTGGGACGAAGAGCGCTTTGGCCTCGAATATGACCTCGACATCTATATGATCGTTGCCGTTGATTTCTTCAACATGGGCGCAATGGAGAACAAAGGCCTGAACGTCTTTAACTCCAAATACGTGCTGGCGCGCACCGATACCGCCACCGATAAAGATTATCTCGATATCGAACGCGTCATCGGCCACGAATATTTCCACAACTGGACCGGTAACCGCGTCACCTGCCGCGACTGGTTCCAGCTGAGCCTGAAAGAGGGCCTGACCGTTTTCCGTGACCAGGAGTTCAGCTCCGATCTGGGTTCACGCGCGGTGAACCGCATCAATAACGTGCGTACCATGCGCGGCCTGCAGTTTGCGGAAGATGCCAGCCCAATGGCGCACCCGATCCGTCCGGATAAAGTCATCGAAATGAACAACTTCTACACCCTGACGGTGTATGAGAAAGGCGCTGAAATTATCCGCATGATCCACACCCTGCTGGGTGAAGAGAACTTCCAGAAAGGGATGCAGCTCTACTTCGAGCGTCATGACGGCAGCGCGGCCACCTGCGACGATTTTGTGCAGGCGATGGAAGATGCTTCTAATGTCGATCTTTCCCACTTCCGCCGCTGGTACAGCCAGGCCGGTACGCCAGTTGTTACCGTCAAAGACGACTACAATCCGGAAACCGAGCAGTACACGCTGACCATCAGCCAGCGCACGCCGCCGACGGCAGAGCAGGAAGAGAAATACCCGCTGCATATTCCGTTCAGCATTGAGCTGTACGATAACGAGGGCAAAGTCATTCCATTGCAGAAGGGCGGCCACCCGGTACACCACGTGCTGAACGTGACCCAGGCCGAGCAGACCTTTATCTTCGATAACGTCTACTTCCAGCCGGTGCCTGCGCTGCTGTGTGAGTTCTCCGCGCCGGTGAAGCTGGAGTACAAGTGGAGCGATCAGCAGCTGACGTTCCTGATGCGTCACGCCCGCAACGACTTCTCCCGCTGGGATGCGGCGCAAAGCCTGCTGGCGACCTACATCAAGATCAACGTAAACCGTCACCAGCAGGGTCAGCCGCTGTCGCTGCCTGTTCACGTGGCTGACGCGTTCCGCGCGATCCTGCTGGATGAGAAGATTGACCCGGCGCTGGCCGCTGAAATTCTGACCCTGCCGTCAGCAACGGAAATCGCGGAGTTGTTCGAGATTATCGATCCGATCGCGATCGTGGCGGTGCGTGAAGCGCTGACCCGTACGCTGGCTGCTGAACTGGCTGACGAGTTCCTTGCCATTTATAACGCCAACAAGCTTGACGCTTATCGCGTTGAGCACGCGGACATTGGTAAACGTTCTCTGCGTAACACCTGCCTGAGCTATCTGGCGTTTGGTGAAACCGAGCTGGCGAACACCCTGGTGAGCAAGCAGTATCACGAGGCGGATAACATGACCGACGCGCTGGCCGCGCTGGGCGCAAGTGTTGCCGCCGAACTGCCGTGCCGCGATGCGCTGATGCAGGAGTATGACGACAAGTGGCATCAGGATGGTCTGGTAATGGATAAGTGGTTCATCCTGCAGGCGACCAGCCCGGCGGCCGATGCGCTCAGCAAGGTGCGCAGCCTGCTGAAGCATCGTTCCTTTACCCTGAGCAACCCAAACCGCGTGCGCTCGCTGATTGGCGCGTTTGCCAGCAGCAACCCGGCCGCATTCCACGCCGAAGACGGCAGCGGTTATCAGTTCATGGTGGAAATGCTGACCGAGCTGAACAGCCGTAACCCGCAGGTGGCGTCGCGCCTGATAGAGCCGCTAATCCGCCTGAAACGCTACGATGAGAAGCGTCAGGCGAAGATGCGTGCCGCGCTCGAGCAGCTGAAAGGGCTGGAAAACCTGTCTGGCGATCTGTACGAGAAGATTGCTAAAGCGTTAGCGTAATAAAAGTTTACCCTCCCTCTCCCTGTGGGAGAGGGCCGGGGGTGAGGGCATCAGGCATTAGCCTTAGCTCGCTGTAACTCCGTACCTCCGCGTTTCATCACCCGATCCAGCACTTCTGCCTCCAGCTCCGCCAGTCTTGCCGAGCCCACGCGACGAGGCCGGGGAAGATCCACCGTCAGATCCAGACCGATTTTTCCTTCCTCTATTAACAGCACCCGATCGGCCATTGCGACGGCTTCGCTCACGTCATGCGTCACCAGCAGTACCGTAAAGCCGTGCGTCTGCCACAAGGAACCAATCAAATCCTGCATTTCAATTCGCGTCAGGGCGTCGAGCGCGCCCAGTGGTTCATCGAGCAAGAGCAGGCCCGGACGGTGAATCAACGCCCGCGCCAGCGCAACGCGCTGCTTCTGTCCACCCGAGAGTGCGGCAGGCCATTCATCGGCGCGATTTTCCAGCCCAACGGCGGCCAGCGCCTGGCGGGCTTCATCCCGCCAGTTACCCTTAAGGCCGAGCCCGACATTGTCGATAACCGATTTCCACGGCAGCAGGCGTGCATCCTGGAACATCATGCGGGTATCGTCCTGAATATTCGAAAGCGGCGTCGTTCCTGCCAGAATGTCGCCGCCGTTGGGGGCTTCCAGTCCGGCCAGCAGCCGTAGCAGCGTACTCTTGCCGCCGCCGCTGCGCCCGACTACGGCCACAAACTGTCCGGCGGGAATATGCAGATCCAGCCCGTTAAGAATGGTGTTATCGCCGTAGCGTTTGGTGACACCGTTCAGCAGTAACGGGGTCCCCTGATTCAGTCGTGCAGTATTCATGCTTTCGCCTCCTGAAGGGTATAGGCCGGATTCCAGCGCAGCCAGCTGCGCTCCAGCCACTGGGCGCTGACGTCGGCGAGTTTGCCGAGCAGGGCGTAAAGGATAATGGCAACTACCACCACGTCCGTTTGCAGGAATTCGCGGGCGTTCATCGCCAGATAACCAATCCCGGAGTTGGCTGAGATGGTTTCCGCCACAATCAGCGTTAGCCACATCAGGCCGAGCGCGAAACGCACCCCGACCATAATGGAGGGCAGGGCGCCCGGCAGAATCACGTGAACAAAGAGGGAAAAACCCGATAAGCCGTAGCTGCGCGCCATCTCCACCAGACCACGATCGATATTGCGGATGCCGTGCCAGGTGTTGATGTAAATCGGGAACAGCGTGCCCAGCGCCACGAGGAAGATCTTGGCGCTCTCATCAATCCCAAACCACAGAATGACCAGCGGGATCAGCGCCAGATGCGGCACGTTGCGCAGCATCTGGATGGAGGTATCCAGCAGCCGCTCGCCCCAGCGTGAAAGGCCGCTCACCAGACCCAGAACCAGCCCGATACTGCCGCCGATGGAAAACCCGATCGCGGCGCGCCAGGAGCTGATCGCCAGATGCTGCCACAGCTCTCCGCTGACGCTCAGCGACCAGAACGCTTCTACAACGCCCTCCGGAGAGGGCAGAATGCGGCTCGACAGCCAGCCGGTGGACGATGCGAGCTGCCAGAACGCCACAATGCCGACGGGTAAAAACCACGGCGCGGCGCGCAGCAGCCATTTTTGTGAGGTGGCAGACATGGTCCCTCCTTAGCTCTGTGCGGCTTTGCGTGGAATAAATTCGTTTGCCACGGCTTCGCCCTGCAGCTGGAGCTGCTGCGGCTGCGGAACCTCCGGAATGGCGACATCAAGATGCGGAAACAGCAGCTCGCCGACCTTGTACGCCTCTTCCAGGTGCGGATAACCGGAGAGAATAAAGCTGTCGATACCCAGTTCGGCGTATTCATTGATGCGCGCGGCCACGGTCGGGCCGTCGCCGACCAGCGCCGTACCCGCACCGCCGCGCACCAGACCGACGCCCGCCCACAGGTTCGGGCTGATCTCCAGATTCTCGCGCTTGCCGTTGTGCAGGGACGCCATCCGGTGCTGCCCGACGGAGTCGGTTTTGGCAAACGCGGCCTGCGCTTTGGCGATGGTCTCATCGTCCAGATGAGAAATCAGACGGTCCGCCGCCCGCCAGGCCTCATCATTGGTTTCACGCACAATCACGTGCAGGCGAATACCGAAGCGCACCTTGCGGCCATGGGCGGCCGCTTTCGCGCGGACCTGAGCGATTTTTTCTTTCACCAGCTCAGGCGGTTCGCCCCAGGTCAGATAGAGGTCGACCTGCTCCGCCGCCAGATCCTGGGCTACATCCGACGACCCGCCAAAATAGAGCGGCGGGCGCGGCTGCTGCACCGGCGGGAAGTAGAGCTTCGCGTCGCGAACGTGAATATGCTTGCCTTCAAAGGTGACGGTTTCCCCTTCCAGCAGGCGTCGCCAGACGCGGGTGAATTCGGCGGAGGCCTCATAGCGTTCGGTATGGTCGAGGAACACGCCGTCGCCCGCCAGCTCCTGTGGATCGCTGCCCGTTACCAGGTTAAACAGGGCGCGGCCGTTGGACAGCCTGTCCAGCGTGGCCGCCTGACGTGCCGCCACGGTAGGGGAGACGACGCTCGGGCGTAACGCGACAAGGAACTTCAGGCGCTGTGTAACCGGGATCATCGACGCGGCGACCAGCCAGGCATCTTCACAAGATCGTCCGGTCGGGATCAGCACCCCGGTGAAACCGATTCGGTCCGCCGCCTGTGCAATCTGCTGCAGGTAGCCATGGTCAACCGGGCGTGAACCCTCTTCTGTACCAAGATAGTGTCCATCACCGTGGGTGGGTAAAAACCAGAAAAGATTCAGACTCATGATTTAGCTCCTTCTTTGCCTGCGGGTTGCCAGATGCGTTCGCGAATAGTGACCTGTTTTGGAACCAGGCGGTTTTGATAGAAGAGGTCAGCCGTTTGTTGCTGAAGTGCGGCGACGTGTGCGTCCACCGGCGTAATGGTGGTCGGCGGACGGTGGTTGAGATAGCTCGCGATCACCGGCTCAGGTAAGCCCATGGTTTTCGCCAGCAGGGCAATGCTCTCCTGACGCTGGCTCTGTGTCAGGGCATCGGCCTGGGTAAAGGTATCCAGCACGCCCTGAAGAAACGCGCCGTTCTTTTCAGCGTAAGGGCGCGCGGCCAGGTAGAACGAACCGGTCTGCTTCAGCGTGGTACCGTCTTTCAGCACGCGAACGCCACCCTGCAGCAATGCGGCGGAGTAGTACGGGTCCCAGATGGCCCAGGCATCAACGTTCTTCTGCTGGAACGCGGCGCGCGCGTCAGCGGGGGTAAGGTAGACGGGCTGAATGTCGGTGAACTTAAGCCCGGCCTCTTGCAGAGCGCGCAGCAGCAGGTTGTGCGAGCTGGAGCCCTTCTGGAAAGCGACCTTATGGCCTTTAAGATCGGCGACGCTTTTAATGTCGCTGTTTTCAGGCACCAGAATGACTTCGGCCTTAGGCTTTGGCGGCTCAACGCCAACGTAGACGAGGTCCGCTCCCGCGGCCTGGGCGAATATAGGTGGGATATCGCCCGTGCTGCCGAGATCGATACTGCCCACGTTCAGGGCCTCCAGCATCTGCGGGCCGGCCGGGAACTCCACCCAGGAGAATTTGGTGTCCGGGAAGCGTTTTTCCAGAAGCTGGTGGCTTTTTGCCAGCACCATGCTGACGCTGCCTTTCTGATACCCGATGCGTAAACTTTCCGGAGCCGTTTCTGCGGCATGGGCCAGCGAGGTAAGCGCCATCAAACCGGCCAGTCCGATGCGGGTTAACGTTTTAAACATGTGCGACTCCTTGAGGCTGACCAAACGCCGGGGCCTGGATATCTCTTCGGTGAAGGGCATGCCAGAACGTTTCCAGAGCGTTATCGAGGCGGGTTTGCAGGTTAGGCGTAAAGTGGGGTTTGTGTTGATAGTCGATGACCTGCGAGTCATCGGCGAAAACGCCGTGGAGGATCTCCTGCGCTTTCAACGCGTTCAGCACCGGCTTCAGGGCATAATCCACGGCCAGTAAATGGGCAACCGTACCGCCCGTTGCCAGCGGCAGCACCACCTTGCCGTCCAGCGCACGTTCCGGAAGCAGATCGAGCAGGGTTTTCAGGGCCCCGGAAAAGGAGGCCTTATAGATGGGCGTTGCTACGATCAGGCCGTCCGCGCCGTTAAGTTGCTCAATGAGGGTTTTCAGCGCGGGGCTGTCGAAACGGGCGTAGAGCAAATCTTCAGGTTCGAAGTTATGCAGGTTCCAGTGGCACACTTCCACATCCAGAGCATTCAGTTTTTCACGGGCATATTCCAGCAGGGCGCTGGAGCGCGAAGGGAATCGTGGACTTCCGGCCAGGGTAATGACGCGCATACTTCCTCCTTATAACTAATTGTTTGCTTTTATCTAACATTCATAACAATTTTAAGGAGTGTGACACCGCGCGTTTATTCCACTAAATGATTTATCTGCAATTAAAATGCAAAAAAGTGCATAAGAAATGGACGGGGAGGTAAACGATTGCGTTTTACGCGGGTTTTTTGCCGCAGGTCAATTCCCTTTCGCGACGGGATCGCCCATAATCCCCTCCCGGTTTGCACACCGGGAATCCAGGAGAGTTCATGTACTACCCCTTCGTTCGTAAAGCCCTTTTCCAGCTCGACCCTGAGCGCGCTCATGAATTTACATTCCAGCAATTACGTCGTATTACCGGCACGCCTCTGGCCGCGCTGGTGCGCCAGCATGTGCCGGTAAAACCTGTGCAGTGCATGGGGCTGACTTTTAAAAATCCGCTGGGTCTGGCGGCCGGTCTGGACAAAAATGGCGAGTGCATTGATGCCCTGGGCGCGATGGGCTTTGGCTCCATTGAAATCGGTACCGTCACCCCGCGCCCGCAGCCGGGAAATGACAAACCGCGCCTGTTCCGACTGGTGGAAGCCGAAGGGCTGATCAACCGCATGGGCTTCAACAACCACGGTGTTGATCACCTGGTCGAGAACGTAAAAAAAGCCCACTTTGACGGAATACTGGGCATCAATATCGGCAAAAATAAAGACACGCCGGTCGAGCAGGGTAAAGATGACTATCTGATTTGTATGGAAAAAGTCTATGCCTATGCCGGTTATATTGCGGTGAATATTTCGTCACCCAATACCCCGGGCCTGCGATCCTTACAATATGGTGAAGCGCTGGACGATCTTCTGAGTGCCATTAAAAATAAGCAAAATGAACTCCAGGCGATCCACCACAAATATGTTCCGGTCGCGGTTAAGATCGCCCCGGATCTTTCTGCCGAAGAATTGATCCAGGTTGCCGACAGTTTGGTTCGCCATAATATTGATGGTGTAATTGCGACCAATACCACACTCGATCGTTCCCTCGTGCAGGGAATGAAAAACTGTGACGAAGCGGGTGGGTTAAGTGGCCGTCCGGTGCAATTAAAAAGCACCGAAATTATTCGCGCCCTGTCTGCGGAATTAAATGGCCGCCTGCCGATTATTGGCGTCGGCGGCATTGACTCCGTGATTGCTGCGCGTGAGAAGATGGCGGCGGGTGCGTCCCTGGTGCAAATCTATTCCGGCTTTATTTTTAAAGGGCCGCCGCTGATTAAAGAAATCGTTACGCATATCTAATCTTTTCTCGTAATCAGACAACCGGGGCTTTATTTCCAGCCCTGGTTGTTTTATATTCCGTCACTGTTGCTTATTTAGACATTATAGTCTTTTATTAATGGTGTTATAAACGAAGCGGCAAACAGGACATTTTTAGTACAGGACGTTTCGGGGACGGGAGAGAAACATGCGAATTAAACCTGACGATAACTGGCGCTGGTATTTTTGCGACGAGCATGACCGAATGATGCTCGACTTAGCCAATGGCATGTTGTTTCGCTCTCGTTTTGCCCGCCGAATGTTAACCCCGGACGCTTTTTCCCCGTCAGGCTTTTGCGTTGATGACGCTGCGCTTTATTTCTCCTTTGAGGAAAAATGTCGCGATCTGATGCTCTCGAAAGAGCAGCGCGCCGAGCTGGTATTAAATGCGCTGGTGGCTATCCGTTTCCTGAAGCCGCAAATGCCAAAGAGCTGGCATTTCCTGCCGCACGGCATGAACTGGACCCCGGCAACGGGCGATGCGGCCAGCGTCAACCTGAGCGATACCGCAGAAGAGGTGAGCCTGCTGGTGGTGGAGCCAGGCGAAAATGCCGCGCTCTGCCTGCTGGCCCAGCCTGGCGTGACGATTGCCGGCCGGACGATGCAGCTCGGGGATGCCATTAAGGTCATGAACGACAGGCTGAAGCCCCAGCTTCGCGTGGATGCCTTCAGCCTCGAGCAGGCGGTTTAAGCTTCCAGCTGTACGGACGTTTTCGGTACGCAGCTACAGCACAGAATTGTGCCGTCATTTCCAGTTGCCGACTTTTTCAACGCACTCACTTCGCCATCCACCAGTCTGATACGACAGCATCCGCAAATGCCCGCGCGGCAGGAATAGGGTATGCGGATCCCCGCTTGTTCCAGTTGCTCAAGCAGTACCTGCTGGTTGTTACCCCGGATAACGTTGCCCTGCCAGTGAATATCTACCGCAGAGGCGACGTTCGTCTCAACGTCGACAAGCTCCTCCTCCTGACCCGAGCCGTACACTCTTGCTGGCCCACGGGCAAGAATTTCGACCTCATCGCCGACGCGGATCGCGCCGCTGGAGCGTGGGATCAGGTTCTGGCCGAAATCGACATCGCCATTATCCTGCGCGGTGCGGAATGATTGCAGGGTTTTCAACGGTTCGCCGGAAGGATGCTTCTGGCCTTTCTCCGGGCTCACCGTCGTGAAAATGCAGCGGCTGCAGGGCTTCACCACGTCAAAAATGACGCTGCCGATGCGGATCACTTTCCAGGTATCTTCGTCCCAGGCCTCGGCACCCGTCACCACCAGGTTCGGACGGAACTGTTCCATCTGAACGCTGGCTTTGCAGCGGCCTTGTAAATCACGCAGCGAGGCTTCGTTCGTCAGCAGGAACGGGAAGCCATCGGCGAAGGAGAGGGGAACGGCGTCGTGTCGCTTCACGCGACGCGTCAGTTCAGGTCCAACCCAGCGCAGCTGCACGTCGCGGGAGAAGAAGCCGCTTAACCAGCGGTTAATTTCATCCGGGGCGATGCGCGCGGTAAAGTGGTTCCCCCACACTTCCGTTGGCGCATCGACGGGCGCAAAATCAGCAAAGCGAATCACCGCGCTGGAACCGTCCGGCGCGGTAAGGTGCAAACCGTCGTGAAGCGGGGAAGGGGTAAAGCGAACCATCTGAGGGAACTGGCGTGCGGTAATAAACGTACCGTCAGGCTCGGTGACCATAAAAATGCGATCGAAGGCGAATCCGCTCATGTCGGCCAGCGCGTGAGAGACGCCGATGCCGCGCATGGATTTCACCGGATGAATAAAAAGCCTGGATAACGTCGCCACTGCACACTCCCTCGAATGAAAATAAGCCTTCAACTTTATGACATACACGCCATATTAGCTATAATGCGCGACAATTTTCTAAGAGTAAAAGTGACGATATGAATTCTCTGTTTGCCAGTACGGCCCGTGGGCTGGAAGAGCTGTTAAAAACTGAACTGGAAAGCCTGGGCGCACAAGAGTGTCAGGTGGTTCAGGGTGGTGTCCATTTTGAGGGCGACACGCGGCTTATTTACCAGAGCCTGATGTGGAGCCGCCTGGCGTCGCGCATCATGCTGCCGATGAAGGAGTGCAAGGTTTATAGCGACCTTGACCTCTACACCGGCGTACAGATGATCGACTGGACAGAGATCTTCACCCCGAATGCCACCTTTGCGGTCCATTTCAACGGCGTGAACGACGAGATCCGCAACAGCCAGTACGGTGCCCTGCGCGTAAAAGACGCCATTGTGGACTGCTTTACGCGTAAAAATAAGGAACGTCCGAACGTCGATCGTGAAAACCCGGATCTGCGTATTAACGTCTGGCTGAACGGCGACACGGCGAGTATCTCTCTCGATCTGAGCGGCGCGGGCCTGCACCTGCGCGGCTACCGCGATCGTACCGGCATGGCACCCATCAAAGAGACCCTGGCGGCCGCCATTGTGATGCGCTCCGGCTGGCAGCCGGGCACGCCGCTGCTCGACCCGATGTGCGGTTCCGGTACCCTGCTGATTGAAGCGGCCATGCTGGCCACCGACCGCGCCCCGGGGCTGCACCGCGGCCAGTGGGGCTTCAAAGGCTGGGCGCAGCACGATGAAGCGCTCTGGAAAGAGGTCAAAGACGACGCGCAGACCCGCGCACGTAAGGGGCTGGCGGAATATACCTCTCATTTCTACGGCTCCGATAGCGACCCTCGCGTCATTGAGCGCGCGCGCAGCAACGCCCGCCGTGCCGGTATCGGCGAGCTGGTCACCTTCGAAGTGAAAGACGTGGCGAACCTGACCAATCCGCTGCCAAAAGGCCCGTACGGTACGGTGATCAGCAACCCGCCATACGGCGAACGTCTCGACAGCGAACCGGCGTTGATTGCCCTGCACAGCCTGCTGGGCCGCAACATGAAGGACCACTTCGGCGGCTGGAACCTGTCTCTGTTCAGCGCCTCGCCGGAACTGCTGAGCTGCCTGCAGCTGCGCGCCGACCGCCAGTTTAAGGCGAAAAACGGCCCGCTGGACTGCGTGCAGAAAAACTACCATCTGGCGGAGAAAGCGGCCGACAGCAAGCCGTCCGGCGTGGCGGAAGATTACGCTAACCGTCTGCGCAAGAACCTGAAGAAATTTGAGAAGTGGGCGAAGCAGGAGGGCATTGAATGCTACCGCCTGTATGATGCCGACCTGCCGGAGTACAACGTGGCGGTTGACCGCTACGCGGACTGGGTGGTGATTCAGGAATATGCGCCGCCGAAAACCATTGATGCGCAAAAAGCGCGTCAGCGCATGCTGGACGTTATTGCCGCCACCATCGCCGTGCTGGGTATTGCGCCAAACAAGCTGGTGCTGAAAACCCGTGAACGTCAGAAAGGCAAAAATCAGTACCAGAAGATGGGTGAGAAGGGTGACTTTATCGAAGTGGGCGAATATAACGCCCGCCTGTGGGTCAACCTGACCGACTATCTGGATACCGGCCTGTTCCTCGACCACCGTATCGCCCGCCGCATGCTGGGCCAGATGAGCAAGGGCAAGGACTTCCTGAATCTCTTCTCCTATACCGGCAGCGCCAGCGTGCATGCTGGTCTGGGCGGCGCGCGCAGCACCACCACGGTGGATATGTCCCGCACCTATCTGGAGTGGGCGGAGCGCAACCTGCGTCTTAACGGCTTAACCGGGCGTCAGCATCGCCTGATGCAGGCTGACGTGCTGGGCTGGCTGCGCGACACCGACGAGCAGTTCGACCTGATCTTTATCGATCCGCCGACCTTCTCCAACTCCAAGCGTATGGAAGATAGCTTTGACGTTCAACGCGATCACCTGCGCCTGATGACCGACCTGAAGCGCCTGCTGCGTAAAGGCGGCACCATTATGTTCTCGAACAACAAACGCGGCTTCCGTATGGATCATGACGGCTTAGCAGCCCTGGGACTGAAAGCACAAGAAATCAGCCAAAAAACGCTGTCTCAGGACTTTGCCCGTAACCGTCAAATCCATAACTGCTGGTTGATTACCGCGGTCTGAAAGGAAAAATAAATGTCTTTAATTAGTATGCACGGTGCGTGGCTCTCTTTTAGCGACTCACCGCTTCTCGACAATGCAGAGCTGCACATCGAAGATAACGAGCGCGTCTGTCTGGTGGGCCGTAACGGCGCGGGTAAATCCACGCTGATGAAAATCCTTAACCGCGAACAGGGCCTGGATGACGGGCGCATTGTTTACGAACAGGATCTGATTGTCTCCCGCCTGCAGCAGGATCCACCGCGTCACGTGACCGGCAGCGTGTACGATTTCGTGGCGGAAGGGATCTCCGAGCAGGCTGAATACCTGAAGCGCTATCACGAGATTTCGCATCTGGTGATGACCGATCCGAGCGACAAAAACCTCAACGAACTGGCAAAAGTGCAGGAGATGCTCGATCACCACGGTCTGTGGCAGCTTGAAAACCGCATTAATGAAGTGCTGGCGCAGCTCGGTCTGGAACCCGACATGGAGCTGTCGGCGCTCTCCGGCGGCTGGCTGCGTAAAGCGGCCCTGGGTCGTGCGCTGGTCAGCGGGCCGAAGGTGCTGCTGCTGGACGAACCGACGAACCACCTGGATATCGAGGCGATCGACTGGCTGGAAGGCTTCCTGAAAACCTTCAGCGGCACCATCATCTTTATCTCGCACGACCGTTCCTTTATTCGCAATATGGCGACGCGTATTGTCGATCTCGACCGCGGCAAGCTGGTGACCTATCCTGGCGATTACGACACCTATCTGCTGGAGAAAGAAGAAAACCTGCGCGTGGAAGAGCTGCAGAATGCGGAGTTTGACCGCAAGCTGGCGCAGGAAGAGGTCTGGATCCGCCAGGGCATCAAAGCCCGCCGTACCCGTAACGAAGGCCGCGTGCGCGCCCTGAAGGCGATGCGTCGCGAGCGCAGCGAACGCCGTGAAGTGATGGGCAGCGCCAAAATGCAGGTGGAAGAGGCGTCCCGTTCCGGCAAGATTGTCTTTGAAATGGAAAACGTTAACTATCAGGTTGACGGTAAAGTGCTGGTGAACGATTTCTCGGCGCAGGTTCAGCGCGGCGACAAAATCGCCCTGATTGGCCCGAACGGCTGCGGTAAAACCACGCTGCTGAAACTGATGCTCGGCCAGCTGCAGGCCGACAGCGGCCGCATTCACTGCGGGACCAAGCTGGAGGTCGCCTACTTCGACCAGCACCGCGCGGAGCTGGATCCGGACCGTACGGTGATGGACAACCTCGCCGAAGGCAAGCAGGAAGTGATGGTGAACGGCAAGCCGCGCCACGTGCTGGGCTACCTGCAGGACTTTCTGTTCCATCCGAAGCGCGCCATGACGCCGGTGCGCGCGCTGTCGGGCGGTGAGCGCAACCGTCTTCTGCTGGCGCGCCTGTTCCTGAAGCCAAGCAACCTGCTGATCCTCGATGAACCGACCAACGATCTGGATGTCGAAACGCTGGAACTGCTGGAAGAGCTGATTGACGGTTATCAGGGTACCGTGATGCTGGTCAGCCACGATCGTCAGTTCGTTGACAACACCGTGACCGAGTGCTGGATCTTCGAAGGTGAAGGGCGAATTGGTCAATATGTCGGCGGTTATCACGATGCAAAAGGGCAGCAGGCACAGTCGCTGGCGACGAAGCAGTCAAAGTCCAAAATAAGTTCTGAACCTGCTGTAACAAAAGCAGAAACTGTCAAGAAAACCTCGGCTAAACTAAGCTATAACCTGCAGCGCGAACTGGAGGGGCTACCGCAGCGTCTTGAAGAGCTGGAGGCTGCGCTTGAGGATCTGCAAAAACAGGTTGCTGATGCGTCATTCTTTACCCAATCGCATGACTATACTCAGAAAGTATTGGCTGAAATGTCCGCGGCTGAAAAAGCCCTGGAAGACGCCTTTGAGCGCTGGGAGTACCTTGAGTCTCTGAAAAACGGCGCATAAACAGGGATAACATATGTGTGACCAGCACCATGCCGACAGGCATATTTTATGCTCGCAATGCGATATGCTCGTGGCGTTGCCAGAGCTTGGTCACGGACATAAAGCCCTGTGTCCACGCTGTGGCGCGACGTTGACAACCGAGTGGGACGCGCCGCGGCAGCGTCCCACTGCTTACGCGCTGGCAGCACTGTTCATGCTGCTGCTCTCTAATCTCTTCCCCTTCATCTATATGAAGGTGGGGGGGATCACCAGTCAGGTGGATCTGCTTGAAATCCCGGGCGTGATGTTCTCGGAAGATTACGCCAGCCTGGGGACCTTCTTTCTCCTGTTTGTCCAGATAGTCCCGGCTTTTTGCCTGGTCGTCATCCTTTTGCTGGTGAACCGCGTCAGGATGCCGGCACCGCTGAAAATCCGACTTGCGCGTATTCTGTTTCAGCTCAAAAGCTGGGGGATGGCGGAGATCTTTCTGGCGGGGATCCTGGTCAGTTTCGTGAAGCTGATGGCGTACGGCGACGTGGGGATTGGCAGCAGCTTTATTCCCTGGTGTCTTTACTGCGTTCTGCAGCTGCGCGCTTTCCAGTGCGTGGACAGACGCTGGGCGTGGGATGATATCGCCCCGGCACCGACGCTTGCGCAGACGGTGAAGGTCGGCGTGCCCGGCATTCGCCAGGGGCTGCGTTCCTGCCCTTGCTGCACCGCCGTGCTGCCCGCCGATCTCGACGTTTGTCCGCGCTGCGAAACGAAAGGGCACGTGCGCCGTAAAAATAGCCTGCAGTGGACGATGGCGCTGCTGGTCACGTCCGTCATGCTGTATCTGCCAGCCAATATTCTGCCAATCATGATCACCGATTTGCTCGGCGACAAAATGCCCTCGACGATCCTGGCCGGGGTGATACTGCTCTGGGGTGAAGGTTCCTATCCGGTCGCTGGCGTCATCTTTATCGCCAGTATTATGGTGCCCACCTTAAAAATGATCGCCATCGCCTGGCTCTGTTGGGATGCGAAAGGTCATGGGAAACGCGACAGCGAACGCATGCACCTGATTTATGAAGTGGTCGAGTTTGTCGGACGCTGGTCAATGATTGACGTGTTTGTCATCGCCGTTCTCTCTGCGCTGGTGCGGATGGGCGGTTTGATGAGTATTTATCCTGCGATGGGGGCTTTAATGTTTGCACTGGTCGTGATCATGACCATGTTTGCGGCCATGACCTTCGACCCTCGTTTATCGTGGGATCGTGAGCCTGAATCAAGCCATGAGGAAGAGTAAGAGCATGGAAAATAAGAGTGGAGAGGCGAAAGTGCAGAAGGTCAAAAACTGGTCTCCGGTGTGGATTTTTCCCATCGTGACTGCGCTGATCGGTGCCTGGATCCTGTTTTATCATTACAGCCATCAGGGGCCGGAAGTGACGCTGATAACCACCAATGCCGAGGGGATTGAGGGCGGTAAAACGACCATCAAAAGCCGTAGCGTGGATGTGGGCGTGGTGGAAAGCGCAACCCTGACCGACGATTTAACCCATGTGGAAATTAAGGCGCGCCTGAATGCCGGCATGGAAAAACTGCTGCACGGCGATTCCGTTTTCTGGGTCGTTAAGCCGCAGGTGGGGCGTGAAGGGATCAGCGGCCTGGGGACGCTGCTCTCGGGTGCCTACATTGAGCTGCAGCCGGGTGCTAAGGGTAACCAGCCGGCCCAATACCAGCTTCTGGATTCACCGCCGCTTGCACCGCCTGATGCCAAGGGCATCCGCGTGATCCTCGACAGCAAAAAAGCAGGTCAGCTCACGGCGGGCGACCCGGTTCTGTTCCGCGGCTACCGCGTCGGGTCGGTTGAGAAAAGCACGTTTGATCCACAGAAACGCGCGATCAGCTATCAGCTCTTCATTAATGCGCCAAACGATCGCCTGGTCACCAGCAACGTCCGCTTCTGGAAAGACAGCGGGATCGCGGTAGATCTGACTTCGGCAGGCATGCGCGTTGAAATGGGTTCGCTGACCACGCTGTTTGGTGGCGGCGTGAGTTTTGACGTGCCGGAGGGCCTGGATTTAGGGCAGCCGGTCGCAGAGAACACCGCGTTCCGTCTCTTTGACGATCAAAAAAGCATTCAGGATGCGCTCTATACCGATCACGTTGACTTCCTGATGTTCTTTAAAGACTCCGTTCGCGGCCTGCAGCCGGGGGCGCCTGTTGAGTTCCGCGGCATTCGTCTCGGTACGGTTGGGCAAGTGCCGTTCTTCGTTCCGGGCCTTCAGCAGGTGCTGGATGATGATTACCGCATTCCGGTACTGATCCGCATTGAACCAGAGCGTCTGCTTAATCAGATTGGTGAAAATCAGGATATCGCGACTCATATCACCCAGCTGATGGAACGCGGTCTGCGCGGGTCGCTGAAAACCGGCAACCTGGTAACCGGTGCGCTGTATGTGGATATGGACTTCTACCCGAAAGCACCGCCGATTACCGGTATCCGTGAATTCGGTGGCTACAAGATCATCCCAACGGTGAGCAGCGGTCTGGCGCAGATCCAGCAGCGTCTGATGGAGACGCTGGATAAGATCAACAATCTGCCACTGAATCCGATGATTGAAGCGGCAACAAACTCGCTGAGCGAAAGCCAGGCAACGATGCGCCGTCTGCAAACCACGCTGGATAACATCAACAAGATCACGGCGAGCCAGAGCATGCAGCAGCTGCCGCAGGACATGCAGAAAACGCTGCGTGAGCTGAACCGCAGTATGCAGGGCTTCCAGCCGGGATCAGCGGCCTATAACAAGATGGTGGCAGATATGCAGCGTCTTGATCAGGTCCTGCGTGAACTGCAGCCGGTGCTGAAAACGCTCAACGAGAAGAGCAATGCGCTGGTGTTCGAAGCGAAAGATAAAAAGGATCCTGAGCCGAAGAGGGCAAAAGAATGAAAAAATGGCTATTGATGGTTGGCGCTCTGCTGTTAACGGCGTGCAGTTCAGGGGGAGATAATAAAAGCTATTATCAGCTGCCTGTGGCAACCCACAGCGGTGGGCAAAGCACGGCCAGTCAGGGAAACCGCCAGCTGTGGGTTGAGCAAGTCGCCGTGCCGGATTATCTGGCAGGAAACGGCGTGGTCTATCAGACCAGCGACGTTAAATATGTGATTGCAACCAACAACCTGTGGGCCAGCCCGCTGGATCAGCAGCTGCGCAACACGCTGGTGGCCAATCTGGGTAGCCAGCTTCCGGGCTGGGTTGTCGCGTCGCAGCCGCTGGGTAACGATCAGGATACGCTAAACGTCACCGTAACGGGCTTCCACGGCCGCTATGACGGTGCGGTGGTCATCAGCGGGGAGTGGTTGCTGAATCATCAGGGGCAGCTGATTAAGCGTCCTTTCCATCTGGAGCTGAAGCAGCAGAAGGATGGCTATGACGAAATGGTGAAAGTCCTGGCTCAGGGATGGGCGCAGGAGTCGGCCAGTATCGCGAGAGAGATTTCCCGGCTGCCATAAGTAAAATTCATCATCAGAAACCGCAATCGGTCTGTCGCTGATTGCGGTTTTTTTTCGTTTTCAACTCAGGTTGTTACTTGTGCCACGTCACAATTTTTGTACAAATGAACTTCCAGCTCGCTCACAAATATGACACCCGTATGAATTTTGAACATTGACGATGCGACTAATTCGGGGTATTCGTTATCTGTGCCTGTGCAGATAGTGCAGACACTGTTTTCTTTCCACCAGACAAAAGAATGAGGGAAACGAGGCATGAAGAGACAGAAACGAGATCGCCTGGAACGGGCTCATCAACGTGGTTATCAGGCCGGCATCGCTGGACGTTCTAAAGAAATGTGTCCTTATCAGACGATAAATCAAAGGTCACAATGGCTTGGAGGCTGGCGAGAAGCCATCGGCGACAGGGCACTCATAGCCTGATAACGTCTCTTTCAAAAAAGAAACCTCCGCAATGCGGAGGTTTCGCCTTTCTGGAGGTGCGAAAGCACGATCAGAACGCGGACGTGTCCTGGAACAGGCCAACCTTCAGGTCGCTTGCGCTATAGATCAGACGACCGTCTACCAGCACTTCGCCATCTGCCAGGCCCATAATCAGGCGGCGGTTAACGATGCGCTTGAAGTGAATACGATAGGTCACTTTCTTCGCCGTAGGCAGAACCTGGCCAGTGAATTTTACTTCGCCCACGCCCAGCGCGCGGCCTTTACCTTCACCACCCAGCCAGCCCAGATAGAAGCCAACCAGTTGCCACATGGCATCCAGACCCAGACAGCCAGGCATTACCGGATCGCCAATAAAGTGGCAGCCGAAGAACCACAGGTCCGGGTTGATATCGAGTTCTGCTTCTACGTAACCCTTATCGAAGTTGCCGCCGGTTTCGGTCATTTTCACGACACGGTCCATCATCAGCATGTTCGGGGCCGGTAACTGTGGGCCTTTCGCGCCAAACAGTTCACCGCGACCAGAGGCAAGAAGATCTTCTTTTGTATAGGATTCGCGTTTATCTACCATGTTCTCAGTAAGCCTTATTTTAGTGAAGGACGCAGGATAGCTAACACGTGTACGCTGAACAAGTCCGATCAGTTCGAACTAAACCAGCCCAGCCAGCGTAACGGCCATGGATAACGGTGACGAGCATCCTGCTGTGTTGCCTGAGCAATGCGCTCCTGGATAGTCTGCATCAGGGTGGTTTGCCCTTCGCCATCCCATACCAGGTTTGTCAGTAAGGGTAGTGCATCCTCAATCCCTTCGATGGCCCAGATAGCGAACTGCTCTTGTTCAACCGCATCCAGAATCTCCTGGCTGAGGCTTAAATGGCGTGCGTTGGGAGCCGGAATAATCACACCCTGCTTGCCGTTTAAACCGCGCTGCTGACAAATAGAGAAGAAGCCTTCAATTTTTTCGTTGAGGCCACCCACAGGCTGCGCACGACCGAATTGATCCACCGAACCGGTGATCGCGATGTTCTGATTGATGGGCACTTCCGCCAGGGCGCTGATTAAGGCGCACAGTTCAGCCATAGAGGCGCTATCACCATCCACTTCGCTGTAGGACTGCTCAAACGTCAGCGAGGCGGAGAAGGGGATCTGTTGCTCAAGCTGCAGTTCAGACATCAAAAACGCCTGCATGATCATCATGCCTTTGGCGTGAATGTTTCCGCCCAACTCGGCTTTGCGTTCGATGTCGGTAAACTCGCCATCGCCAATATGCACAACGCAGCTAATACGGGATGGCTCCCCGAACGCGCGCGGATGGCCAGGGAATTCAATCACCGACAGGGCGTTGATTTGCCCGACGCGTTCGCCTTCGGTTTCCACCAGAATTTGTTCCAGCAGAATTTCATCCTGCATACGGTCAGCAAGATAGCCTTCCCGCCACTCACGCTGAGCCAGCATCTGGGTGAGCTGCTCCCCGCTGAACGCACCGCTACCGCTCACCACGCCCACTTCACGCAGCTGTTTGCCGATCCAGAGCGGGCAGAGTGGCAGCGTTTCCTGGTCACCGGTATAACGCACCGCTTCGCGGATCAGGCCTGGCCATGCGTCAGCCGCAGGAGTTGGCAGTGCAAAACGTTCAGCAACGGCCATCACCCACTGGCACCACTGCGCCATATCGTCGGCATCGGCAATCTGGATATTGTCTTCGTATTCGCTATACACCGCCTGTTCAGCCAGTTCAGGCTCCATTTCCTGGAAGTCTGCCAGCGATTCACGGTCGCCCGTCAGCACGACGGTTAATGACAGCGGCATAGACGGAACCGAGACAGGCAGAGGACGAGACTCATCGTAGCCGACCCAGTCGAAACGCTGCTGATGCACGATGGTTTTCAGACGCATCCACAGAAGCGGCTGCGAGAGCAGGGTACGCAGCGAGATGATCAGGACACCGCCATTTGCGCGATGTACCAGCCCAGGCTGCAGCGAAAGCTCGCCGTTAAACTGGCGCAGACAACCAAAGAGTTGTTCAGCCTCGACCCAGTTCGCGGTAATCACCTCGCCCTTAGCGGCAAAAAGGCCGTCGGCCTGCGCCGCCGGTTCGAAAGTAACATCATGTCCAGCGATACGATACTGGCCGCCAAAAACGGCGTTCGCTTCCGGCTTTAGCTGACGCACGGCATCCCCGAACAACGTCAGGTATTCCGCTTCTTCCGGGGCTTTGAGCAGCATGAAAGGCGCAGTTGCCCAGGGGCTTAATACCTGCTCCAGCGCATAATGCAAACGGGGCTGCGTATCGCTAAGGATGAATTCGTGTTCTTTTGCGAGATCTGGCTGTGCAAACAGTTCCTGATAACTTTCGGTATCCGGAACAAGGTCACGCCATGCAAGTTTCGTAATGGTCAAAGTTGATGTTTTTTAGTCAGATGTAAAAGCGTGGAGTATACCGTAAGCGGGGGGCTCTACCCAAGCAGGATTGGGGATTTCGACAGGGTGATTGGCTGCATTCACTCACAGGATATGATTTCTTTTCAGCAGATTGCTAAAAAACTGATATTCTGAACAGAGTTACGTGGTAACACTGAGATCGCAATGAAATATCAACAACTGGAAAATCTCGAAAGCGGCTGGAAATGGAAGTACCTGGTCAAAAAGCACCGTGAAGGGGAGCTGATCACCTGCTACATCGAAGCCAGCGCTGCGCAAGAAGCCGTGGATATTTTGCTGACCCTCGAAAACGAACCGGTACAGGTCAACGGCTGGATTGAGAAACACATTAATCCTGCGTTGTTAAACCGGATGAAGCAAACTATCCGCGCGCGACGCAAACGGCATTTTAATGCTGAGCACCAGCACACTCGCAAAAAATCAATCGACCTGGAATTTGTTGTCTGGCAGCGCCTGGCCGGGCTGGCACAACGACGGGGTAAAACGCTGTCGGAAACCATCGTGCAGTTGATTGAGGATGCAGAACATAAAGAGAAGTACGCCAACCAGATGTCGACACTGAAGAATGACCTTCAGGCGCTGTTGGGTAAAAAGTAGTTTTTTACTTTTCTTCAGACAATAAAAAACCCCGCATTGCGGGGTTTTTTTATAAGACGATAACTTATGCCGCTGGCTGAGTTACAACGTCTTTGATGCCTTTAACTTCGATCTCTACGCGACGATCTGGAGCCAGGCAGTCGATCAGTGCAGCGCGAGCTTTCACGTTGTCACAGGTGTTGCCAGTAACTGGGTTAGATTCGCCCATACCACGTGGGGAGATCTTGTTAGCTGGGATACCTTTAGAGATCAGGTAATCAACAACAGACTGAGCACGTTTCTCAGACAGTTTCTGGTTGTAAGCGTCAGAACCGATACGGTCGGTGAAGCCCAGAACCACTACAGAACCGTCTTTAGGATCCAGGTTGCTCAGCTGGGTGTACAGCTGATCCAGTGCCTGCTGGCCTTCTGGTTTCAGAGTCGCTTTGTTGAAGTTGAACAGAACGTCAGACTTCAGAGTGAAGTGCTTGGTCTGTACTTCTGGAGCTGGAGCCGGCGCTGGAGCAACAACTGGTGCTGCTTCTTCCTGCTGGCCGAAACGGTAGGAAACACCTACGCTCAGCATGCCGTTGTCTGGACGAACACCAACGGTGTTGCCGTCGCCGATGTTGTTAACCCACTGGTATTCCAGACGGGTAGCGATGTCACGGGTCATAGCCCACTCAACGCCACCAGCGAATACTGGGGAAACACCGGTGTCATGGTCGTCGCCAGCGATGCTGTTGCTGGAGTCAGCGCGCCATACCATGCCGCCCAGACGGGTGTACACGTCCAGATCGTCAGTTACTGGGTAACCCAGTTTAGCGGTCAGCTGAACGCCCTGTGCTTTGAAAGCGCCGTTTACGGTGTCGCCTTTGTATGGCATACGACCTAACCAGTCGTAACCCATTTCAAAACCAACATACGGGTTAACCTGATAGCCACCGAACGCACCTGCACCAAGCTGGCTCTCGTGAGTTGGGCCATCATTGTTCAGGCTGCTGTTGTACCAGCCGGTGTCGTGGAACTGAGACCAGCCCAGTTTACCACCTGCATACCAGGTATTATCTTTCGGAGCGGCCTGCGCTACGGTAGCGAAGCCAGCCAGTGCCACTGCAATCGCGATAGCTGTCTTTTTCATTTTTTGCGCCTCGTTATCATCCAAAATTCGCCATGAAAGTCTCAAGAGAGAATCACGGTTAAATCCTTCACCGGGGGGCGTGGTCAAATATAAATCTACCGATATCTTCGGCTTAGGCCGAGCACCCCTGGCGATGTAAAGTCTACAACGTAGCTGAAAACTTACAAGTGTGAAGTCCGTCAGGCATATGAAAAAAAAAGTTCCGTATACCGATTATTTAACATTTTTTGAACGAATTTTGTGCAATAAAATTAAGGAGAACCGCACCAGACAAGCCTTGCCGCAATTTTAAGGCCGGGAACTAAAATCCCATCTTGCGGTCAAAAAAAATTCCAGGAAAAATCTTAATTTCACTCAATGATACAAATTTGAGTGAATTTTTAGCCCTGAAAGTTGTCCTCTGCGGTAAGAATCCGATCGAACCGGACGCATAATGAACCCGATCGCATTCCCTTCTTCAGCGGCTTCAGTCAGTCGGAAATGTTCCTCTTCCGTCAATTCTTCCGGTAACCAGCCAATCACCACGCTGTAATTTCCTGTGCGTAACGCGCGGATCATCGACTCAACGGTATCGCAAGGCGGAAGTTGATTAATCTGCATGACCTTGGTCAGCGGAAGGCCTGCGGATTGAACCCACTCGCGACTCAGCTTTTGCTGAGGCGTGAGCCAAAGCTGCCAGCGTGATTGCTGACCGAGCTGTTGTAATAATGGCAGTAAAAGAAGTTGCGTTAACAAGGGCTGGTCTTCACGATAAACCACTTCACTGATAAGCCCTGTGGAAACACGCTCGACGGAATTCTGCGCGACATTGCCTGCGGCAGAAGAGAGAGAGGTTGCGCGATTTGCATAGCCTGAAGTGTGCATATTCATTCCAGCCCTGTAGTTACTGTATGGATATACAGTAACCCCTGTATGCCCAAAGATCAACCTCATTTTCGGAAAGCGACTCGCAAAATTCATTCAATCTTGATGCCCCTCGAAAAATCATCTTGCTCAACGACGATAAGTTGCCTATTTTCCTGCTAACGGATCCGCTAGTAAGAAATTTCGTTGTTAGCCTATGATTTTGAAGGGAAATATCATGAAAAAGATATCTTATGAACGGATTTATAAATCCCAGGAATACCTCTCTCCGTTGGGCGAGATTCATCATCGCGCGCTGTTTGGCGGTTACACCCTGGCGGTCGATGATGCGGTCTTTGCCATGGTGTCCGATGGCGAACTTTACCTTCGCGCGTGTGAAGAGAGTGCAAAATACTGTGTAAAAAATGCTTCCTCCTTCTTGACGTTAATGAAGCGAGGCCGCCCGGTGCTGCTCAACTATTATCGTGTGGATGACGGATTATGGCAGGACAGGGAGCGGTTGCTTCAGCTCTCCTCGTTTGCACTCAGTGCGGCAAGGAAAGAGCGCTACCAGCGTCATCAACGAAACCGTCTTAAGGATCTGCCGAACCTGACCTTTCAGCTTGAAGTCTTGCTCTATGAAGCCGGTATCACCAATGAAGAAACGCTGCGGGCGCTGGGCGCCAGAGCGAGCTGGCTGAAGATGCGGGCAAAGAATAAAGCACTCAGTATAAAAGTGCTCTTTGCGCTGGAAGGGGCAATCGAAGGGCTGCATGAGGCGGCACTCCCGGCAGGTATCCGCCGGGAGCTGACGGAGTGGTTTAATGCGCTGCCTGAGCCGCAGGAGAGTCGTTCCTCCAGGTAGCGATGTGCTGTTGCAGTCGGCAAATTTCAGGCAGCAGAGCGATAAGCAGGCCTATCTGCTGAAGAACCAGCGGCGCTTTGCTGTCGTTTCCCGGGTCAAGATGCGCAATGCGTTGAGCCAGTTCATCCAGAGCCTGTCGAACGCGCGGTTCATCGGCCGGGCGGTGATGAAGCGCATCATCGACATAGCAGACGGCGTCATCGAGGAGGTTGAGAACCGCCGGGTTAGTGAGCTTCTCGCGGTGGGCCCCCAGCGTCGAAATATAGCTGGTAAAGGTATGGTTCAGGCAGAGCAGGCGGAACGCTGTCTCACGAATCTCGGCCGTGGCGCCCGGCTCCGTTGACATGTTAGAGACAACGGAGGCCAGTTCAGCATCACTGTTGTGCGCGTCGCGACGTGCTATCCGGTAAGCCAGACGGTTATCGCGGCCCTGGTGGTACTGCTCCAGAATTGCGTCAAGGTAACGACAGTTGGCATTCATCGCCCTGTCTACCACGCGCGGCAAATTGCGAAAACGCCAGTCCGGCCAGATAAAGCTGACCGCGGCCCAGGCAATCGCGCAGCCAATCAGCGTATCAATCACGCGGGGCAGGGCGACTTCAAACCCTTCACCCAGCAGATTAAAGCAGAGCAGCACCAGCAGCGTGATGAACATGGTGGCATGGGCGTACTGCACGTTGCGAAACGCGAAAAACAGCACGCCGGTGATCACGATCAGAATCAGCTGCCCTTCGACGGAAGGCACGAAATAAAGCACCGGCAGGCCGATTGCGACGCCGACCAGCGTGCCGATAATACGCAGCGCCAGGCGGTGTCGGGTGGCGTTATAGTTCGGCTGGCAGACGAACAGGCTGGTCAGCAGGATCCAGTAGCCATGATGCAGCCCGGTTATCTGGATAAAGGCATAACCCACGCACAGCACCAGCGACATTCTCACCGCGTGGCGGAAGAGAGCCGACTCCGGGGTAAAGTTGCGGCTCAGGCGTAGCCACATATCGCTAACACTGTGCACGCTGTCATCAGCAAGCTGATTGTCGACCTCACTGCCCGGAAGCGCCATCGCCTGCTCGGACTCGATGGTCGCCAGCTGTGCGTCAATCGCCCGCAGGTTGTTCAGCAGAAAGCCCAGCGCTTTGATGTGTTCCGGTGACGTTCCGCTGGCCTGAACGCGGTCGAGCGCTGCGTCAAGATGGCTAAATACGCGTTCAAAACGTGGATCATGCTGATAGGGCGTGCGCAGCAGAATGGAGCGCGAGAGCTGCTGGCACGCCTGGGACTGCATGGAGAGCAGGCGCTGGAAGCGGAACATCACGTCGCTGTAGCGGAACTTCTCGCGCAGGGCGGCATACTGGACGTGCGAGGAGCTGGCGCGTTCATGAATGTCCTGGGCGGCAAAATAGTAATGTAAGGTTCTTCGCGTTCCGCGCTGACCGCGATCGCCGCGCAGACGGGTCAGCAGAGAGGCTTTTGTCTGGTTAAGGGTGGCGACCAGTTGACCATTTGCCAGCGCCAGATCGTAGAGCGGCGCCTGGCTTTCTTCCTCGATATCCGGGTCGAACAGCCGGGATTTCAGTTCAAGATAGTGGGCTAGCTGCTCAAAGCTGCGGGCAAGGTTGTCCTGCAGAGGACGAACCGGGAAGATCAGATGACCGGTTAAGGTCAGCAGGTTATACCAGATGGCGCCGAGCAGCAGCAGAACCGGCTGCTGGTACCACTGGTCGTAGAGGGATGCGCCCAGCATGGTATAGATGGCGATCAGCAGGGCGCCAAACGCGATAGTGGCATAGCGCTGCCCAAGGCCGCCCAGCAAAATAAACCCGCTGGTTGAGAGCGTCAGACCCAGGGCAAACAGCCAGGGCCAGGGGAAAAGTAACTCAACGGACGCTGACGCAATAAAAAAGCAGACGAGCGTGATGACCAGGTTGCGTAAACGCCCGGCCAGACGATCGTCCAGGTCCGCCAGCGCCCCGGCCACGACGCCCAGCGTGAGCGGGATGGTGAGCTTGACGTCATTCAGCCACCAGGGCAGGGCAACCGTGCCGCAAAGTGCGATAAATATCCTGACGTTATAAAGCCAGGTGCTGTTCCAGGTATAACGGCGAAGCAGTGGGCTTAGCATAAACGCGGCCAGTCCTTAGTTACTGAAAACGACGACGCGCATTGGCTTCACGCGCCGCCTGGGCCACTTCGACCGGAACAACCCTGCGCCCGACGGGCCAAAGAGCGATAGCGGCGATCTTAAAGTTCGCGATCCCCACCGGAATACCAATAATCGTGATGCACTGCGCAATACCCGCAAAAATATGCATGATGCAGAGCCACCAGCCGAAGAAAATCAGCCACAGAATGTTAAGCAGGGTACCCCCCGTATTCATCAGGGCGTTTTTGCTCTCCGGATTCAGCTCGTCAACGTGGATGGCTTCATTCCCGTAGGGGACGAAGGAGAGTTTTGTGATTTCCCAGCAGGAGCGAGTCAGGGGGAGCGTGAAAATCAGGACGATGCTCACCAGCGTGGCAAAAAGCCAGGAAAGGGTGGTGGCAAAACCGCCCAGCACAAAATTCAACACATTCAGAACGGTACGCATAAACCCTCACTTCCTTTCGATAAAATTAACGCCCAATGATTGTAACGTTTTTTTAGGCTGGAGCACCTTAAAACTGGCAGTTACACTGTCAGGTAAATTATCTCTTCGTGGATTTGGCGGAACATGGAACTGAAAGCAACGTCGTTAGGCAAACGTCTGGCGCAACACCCTTACGACCGGGTGGTTCTCCTTAATGCCGGGGTAAAAGTCTCTGGAGAACGCCACGAATACCTTATTCCGTTTAATCAGCTTCTGGCTATCCACTGCAAACGCGGGTTGGTGTGGGGCGAACTCGAGTTCGTACTGCCTGACGATAAAGTCGTGCGTCTTCACGGCACCGAGTGGGCAGAAACCCAGCGTTTCCACCATCACCTGAACGCGCTCTGGCAGCAGTGGAGTCAGGATATGAGCGTGATTGCCGCCGGAGTGCTACAAAAGGTGTTGGACGATATCGCGCAAAGCAACGCGCAGCATTCGTGGCTCACCCGTCAGCAGACCGCCGGGTTGCAGCAAAAGATCCGGCAGGCACTCTCGGCGCTGCCGTTATCCGTGGCGCGTCTTGAGGAGTTTGACAATTGTCGCGACGCCTGGCGCCAGTGCCAGGCCTGGCTGAATGATAAGGATAAAAGCCGACTCGCCCATAATCAGGCCTGGACGGACGCCATGCTCACCCAATACGCCGACTTTTTCAGTACGGTGGAGTCTTCTCCGCTTAATCCGGCTCAGGCGCGCGCGGTGGTCAACGGCGAGCAGTCGCTGTTGGTGCTGGCGGGGGCCGGTAGCGGTAAAACGTCGGTGCTGGTCGCGCGTGCCGGCTGGCTGCTGACGACCGGGGAAGCGGTCGCCGATCAAATTCTGCTTCTGGCCTTTGGCCGCAAGGCTGCCCAGGAGATGGACGAACGGATCCAGGAACGTCTGCATACCCGGGATATCACGGCCAGAACCTTCCATGCCCTTGCCCTGCATATTATTCAGCAGGGCAGTAAAAAAGTGCCTGCTATCAGTAAGCTGGAAAACGACGCGCAGGCGCGCCAGGCACTGTTTATCAAAACGTGGCGCCAGCAGTGCAGTGAGAAAAAGGCGCAGGCGAAAGGGTGGCGCCAGTGGCTCGAGGAGGAACTCAACTGGGACGTGCCGGAGGGCAGCTTCTGGCAGGATGACAAACTGGCGCGTCGGCTGGGTTCACGGCTTGACCGCTGGGTCAGCCTGATGCGAATGCACGGCGGAACGCAGGCAGAGATGATTGAAAGCGCGCCGGAGGCTATCCGCGATCTGTTTTCGAAGCGGGTCAAGCTGATGGCGCCGCTGCTGAAAGCCTGGAAAACCGCGCTGAAAGCGGAAAATGCCGTCGATTTTTCCGGCCTAATCCACCAGGCCATCATCATTCTGGAGAAGGGGCGCTTTGTCAGCCCGTGGAAACATATTCTGGTGGATGAGTTCCAGGACATCTCTCCGCAGCGCGCAGCGCTGCTTTCGGCGCTACGGGCGCAAAATAAGCATACCTCGCTGTTTGCGGTGGGTGACGACTGGCAGGCCATCTATCGCTTCAGCGGGGCGCAGCTTTCGCTGACGACCGCGTTCCACCACTATTTTGGCGAGGGCGATCGCAGCGATCTGGACATCACCTACCGCTTCAATTCACGGATTGGTGAAATCGCCAACCGCTTTATCCAGCAGAACCCGCATCAGCTGGCAAAGCCGCTCAATAGCCTGCGGGCAGGGGATAAAAAAGCTGTGACCCTGCTGGCGGAAGACCAGCTGGAACCGCTGCTGGACAAGCTCAGCGGCTACGCGAAGCCTGATGAACGTATCCTGGTGCTGGCACGATACCATCACCTCAAACCCGAGGCGCTGGAAAAGGCGGCCACCCGCTGGCCGAAGCTGCAGCTTGAATTTATGACGATTCACGCCAGCAAAGGGCAGCAGGCCGACTATGTGATTGTCATGGGGCTGAAAGAGGGGAGCGACGGTTTCCCGGCCCCGGCCCGCGAGTCGGTCATGGAGCAGGCCCTGCTGCCGGTGCCGGAAGACTTTCCGGATGCCGAAGAGCGGCGTTTGCTGTATGTGGCGATGACCCGCGCGCGCCATCGCGTGTGGCTGCTGTTCAATAAAGAAGAGCCATCCGTGTTTGTCGATATTTTGAAGAGCATTGATGTGCCAGTGGCGCGGAAGCCGTAACGCCGCCGGGCAAGGATGGGTAGGCCGGGTAAGGCGTAGCCGCCACCCGGCAAAAAAAGCTACTTCAGTCTCTCTGAAAGATAACGCTGATAGTCCGGAATAAGGATATCTACCGGCGAGTTAAACTGCGGCGATTCGATGATGAAATCCGCCGTCGAGAGGTTTGTCGCCACCGGAATATTCCACACCGTCGCCAGGCGCAGCAGGGCCTTGACGTCCGGGTCGTGCGGAACCGCGTTCAGTGGATCCCAGAAGAAGATCAGCACATCAATCTTTCCTTCGGAAATCTGTGCGCCGACCTGCTGATCGCCGCCCATCGGGCCGCTCAGCATGGCGTTTACCTCCAGACCCGTTTCGCGCTGGATCAGGTTACCGGTGGTGCCGGTCGCCGACAGGGCGTGCTTTTCCAGCAAAGACTGATGGCGGCGAACCCAGTTAAGCAGCATTTGTTTACAGTGATCGTGCGCTACCAGAGCAATGTGTTTGCGTTCCGGGAGCGTGCGTGTTGTCAGTTCCATAATCATATCCATCAGGTTAACTGCCTACACGATGACGGGAACCGTCTGACGCTGCAAGAGAAAGGCGTAAAAAATGTGGCTTATGATGAAGGTTGTTGTTTTGCCCATTGTAAAAACCGGGCTCGCGTGTCGGCATCGGCCTGCTGGAACCAGAATTTAAGGCGCTGTTCCGTCAGGGCCTGGGACTGGGGAGGAATGACGTCCAGTTCAGAGACGCCGGAAAGCAGCGTACTGTCGTCGGCCATCATGGTGGCAAACTGAGGAAGCGACGCGCGTTTACCGGCTTTGTTATAGGTCTGCGTCGCGGCCTCGTAGTCCGGACCTTTCGGTGAAGTCGTCAGCGCCAGAATATCCAGCTTCGCCGGAATCGGCATCGCATCCCCGTCCAGCAGTTCAATGCGGGGAGACGCGTCGAAGGCCGCTGATTCCTTCTCCGTTTCAAGGCGTGGCAGGGTAATATTCACCTGACTGATTTGTCGGGTATTAAAGCTGACGATCAGCGGCGGGGAGATGTACATCCGTTGCTCGTGATTGGCCAGACCGATCGATTTTTCTACGCGGAATACCAGCTGATGCGGTCCGTTATCCAGCTCGATACTGTCCGCACCGCGCAATAACGAACTGGAGACCTTTTTTCCGTCCAGTACCAGGAGATCAATATCGGTAGAGAGCCGGAGCGTGGTAGCAAAAACGCAGACCGGCATCACTAATGCAATCAGAGCAGTGGCAATACCGGTTTTCATAGAAGGCTCCCGTCAGAAATCCTGTCGCCGCATTAATGTATCTAAATTTTTCGATAATCACGTTTACTAACATATAGACATATTTGGCCGTTTTGCCCTCATGCATCGGTATGGGATGGATGGTTGAGATGTGCGGTTTGGCGTACACTTTTAAAAAAGCCAGGAGAAAAACCATGAAAGAGAACGATATTGCCGAGATTCTGACATCCACGCGTACCATTGCGCTGGTGGGCGCGAGCGATAAACCCGATCGTCCCAGCTATCGGGTGATGAAATACCTTCTCGATCAGGGTTATCACGTCATCCCGGTCTCGCCAAAAGTGGCGGGGAAAACCTTACTGGGCCAGCAGGGTTATGCCACGCTCGCTGACGTGCCGGAAAAAATTGATATGGTCGATGTATTCCGTAATTCCGAGGCGGCGTGGGAAGTGGCGCAGGACGCTATCGCCGTCGGGGCGAAAACGCTGTGGATGCAGCTGGGCGTGATTAACGAGCAGGCTGCCGTGCTGGCGCGGGATGCGGGGCTGAACGTCGTCATGGATCGCTGTCCGGCGATCGACATCCCCCGTCTGGGGCTGGCGAAGTAATAAAAAAAAGCCCGTTCATCGGGCTTTTTTTACACGCTTAGTTCCGCAGGCGCGGAGCCTGTAACTGTTTGCGGATAGTCTGAGCAAGTTCATCCATAGTGGGTTGCTCCGGATGCTCTTCCTGCAGCTCGCTGCTTAGCTGCGCTTCGGCAAGGTAGGTGTGGACGGGTTGCCCGTCGTCACCTTCCATCACCACATGGTACCAGGGTGCAGCGCGAAGCTCTGCGTTCACCGCCAGCTCGTCTGCTGACGGCTCATCAAGGGAATACTCCGGGTCGATATCCACGACCACACCCAAATACCCGAGCAAAGTGTGGCGGACCTGCTGGCCGATACCGAATTTGCTGGCAATCATAGTCACCTCCCGGGAAATACGACTTACACGTTATGTGCGGGCAATATTTCTCTTTTCAAGTTACATGACGCGACAGGCAAACCCTTTCAGATACAGTC
Source organism: Enterobacter sp. 5-4 (assembly GCF_000612205.1). Taxonomy (NCBI): domain Bacteria; kingdom Pseudomonadati; phylum Pseudomonadota; class Gammaproteobacteria; order Enterobacterales; family Enterobacteriaceae; genus Enterobacter; species Enterobacter sp. 5-4. Next base: position 303,392 of record NZ_JFHW01000026.1, read on the forward strand.
CTTCCGGGTAGGTAGCAATCACGGGGTGATCGGCTGCCTGACGGAACTGCTCTATAAATTGTACATCACGGCCAGCATCTATTGCGGCATCAGCGATGATTTTCTGAAATAAATCTGTGGTCATCAGGCCGGAGCAGGAGAAGGTGAGCAAAACTCCGCCCGGATTCAGCAGCTGGATAGCCAGCATGTTGATATCTTTATATCCGCGGCAGGCACCCATCAGCTGGCTTTTGTTCTCCACAAACTTTGGCGGATCCATCACGATGACGTCGAACTTCTCGCCCTGATCGCGGTATTTACGCAGCAGCTTGAAGACGTCGTCGCGTATAAATTCGGCTTTGCTCAAGTCCAGCTTGTTCAGCTCGACGTTCTGTTTTGCCACGTCCAGCGCTTCCTGCGAGGTATCCACGCTAACCACCTGGGCACAGCCGCCCATCAGCGCCGAAACGGCAAACCCACCGGTGTAGGAGAAGCAGTTGAGCACGCGTTTGTCGGCAACGTACTGACGCGTCGCGAGGCGGCTGTCGCGCTGGTCTAGGTAGTAACCTGTTTTGTGCCCGCCCTGAATATCCACCAGCAGCTTCATGCCGTGCTCTTCAATCGGCAGTAGGGCAGGCGGCAGTTCACCCGTGACCGGCCCCTGAGTCAGCTCCATGCCTTCTTTTTTGCGCACCGCCACATCGCTGCGGTCGTAAATGGCGCACTGCGGGAACAGCGTTTGCAGGGCGCTAATCAGCGCAGCGCGCTGGTATTCCGCCCCGGCGCTCAGGAGCTGCAGCACCAGGAAGTTACCGAAGCGATCGATGGTCACGCCCGGCAGGCCGTCGGACTCACCGGCAATCAGGCGGTAGCTGTCCAGCCCGTCGCGTTTAGCCAGCCAGTCGCGCCACTGCTGCGCCTGCTGCAGACGACGCACGAAGAAGTCGATGTCAATGGTTTCGTCTTTATCGAATGTCCAGACGCGCGCGCGGATCTGGGAGGCTGGCGAGTAGGCGCCTCGCGCTAACCATTTCCCCTGATGGTCAACGATATCAATGGTTTCACCGAGGCTGGCTTTGCCTTCCATACGGGCAACCGCGCCGGAAAAGACCCAGGGATGACGGCGCAGTAAGGATTTCTCGCGCCCTTTGGCTAACACTAAACGTACACTCATAATTTGCTGTTCTGTCGATTTCAGGGAAATGGCGCGTAGAGTAGCACATTCAGCAAGGCGCAATCATCTGCGGATGCCGTTGAGCGTTTCGGCACAAAATCAAATCGCTTAAGCACATTACGGCACTGCGGCGGGATATACAGTGGGATTCCGGTTCAGCAAAGGAAATACCCATGAAAAAGCGCAGTGTCATCACAATAGCCGCTCTGACGGCAATGAGTTTTCAGGTTTTAGCCGCAACGCCTTTCAGCATGACCAGCCGGGATATTTCCGGCGACCGGCGGTTAGCGCCACAGCAGGTGTTTGAGGGATTTGGCTGCCACGGTGGTAACCAGTCCCCGCAGCTGGCGTGGACAAATCCGCCCGCGGGTGCGAAAAGTTTTGCCATTACGGTCTATGACCCGGATGCGCCTACCGGCAGCGGCTGGTGGCACTGGACAGTAGCCAACATTCCCGTGAAGACAATGACGCTGCCCGCTGATGCCGGTAACCCAAATGGCGAAAAATTACCTGCTGGCGCTGTGCAGGGGCGTAATGATTTCGGTTATTCTGGATTCGGCGGCGCATGTCCGCCCGCAGGCGATAAGCCTCACCGCTATCAGATGACCGTCTGGGCGCTGGACGTGGATACCCTGCCCATCGACAACAATGCGAGCGGCGCGCTGGTCGGCTTTATGCTCAATAGTCACGTTCTGGCAAAGGCGCAGTTAACCGCAACCTACAGCAGATAAGGATGGCGAGGTGCAGGAGTTCCATTTTCGACATAAACATCTCACGGCGGGTGAAGTGAGTGCCAGCAAAATGCATCGCCTGCACCAGGTTAAGCTCTTTTTCCCGGCGATTTGCCATATCACTCACGGCAGTAAGGTGATTGTGCAGGACGATAACCGCCTGGTGGTCACCCGGGATGAACTCATCATTATCCCTGCCAATACGGCAATGGAGATCATCAATCAGCCTGCAAACGGTCTGTTTCACTCGGACTTGCTGATGTTATCGCCGGAAATCGTTGCCGAGTTTAAAGCGCATTACCTGAAATCCTGGCCGCGCACGACGCTGCATTCGCTCTGCGCTCCGCTGAGCGAGGGGCTGGCGTTTATGTGGGATAACCTGCTGCACGCCGTGCGTCAGGATTTACCGGAGGCGCTGCAAAAACATCAGGCCTTCGGTCTGTTGCTGGCATTGCTGCATGACGGCGTGGCAGGTCCGCTGCTTATCGAGCGAAGCAATAACCTGACCGAGCAGGTGCGACAGTTCATCATGCTTTCGCCCGCCAGAGCCTGGACCGCGCAGGATGTCGCCAGCCGTCTCGCATTAAGCGTGCCCACGCTGCGCAGGCGGTTACGCGAGGAGTCACAGAGTTTTCGCCAGATTGTCGAGGAGGTGAGGATGGCCGTGGCTTTGTCACAGTTACAGTCAACCCGATTACCGATCGGCGAAATCGCATTACAATGTGGGTATCTGTCCAGCTCTCGTTTCACCGCCCGTTTCCGGCAGCACTACGGCTGTTTGCCGAAAACGCTACGTTAAGGAGAAGAAGAATGTCTAAAGTCTGCACTATTGCCTGGGTTCACGGCGTCGTTCAGGGCGTGGGTTTCCGCTACAGTACCCAGCGCGAAGCGATTGAGCTTGGGCTAACGGGATACGCGCGCAACATGGATGACGGCAGCGTTGAGGTGGTCGCCTGTGGCGAAGCAGAGCAGGTTGACAAGCTGGTGGCGTGGCTGAAAGCGGGTGGGCCGCGCAGCGCGCGGGTTGATAAGGTCTTAACGGAACCCCATCAACCGGGGCGCGAATACGTCAACTTCGGTATTCGGTATTAAATACACTTCACCGGCTTAGGCAGGCCGGCAATTTTGGTGGCCTGTTTTGCCGGACCTTTCGGGAACAGACGATAGAGATAGCGGCTGTTGCCTTTCTCTTCACCGAACTTATTGGCCATCGCCTTGACCAGCATGCGGATGGCCGGAGAGGTGTTGAACTCGAGATAAAACTCGCGCACAAAACGCACCACTTCCCAGTGTTCGGGGGAAAGAGTAATCCCTTCGTTTTCCGCAATTTTCTCCGCCAGCGGTTCGCTCCAGAGCGTTGTATCTTTCAGATAGCCTTCGCTATCGGTCTCAATTTCCTGGCCTGCAAAAATGAACATAATCTTCTGTCGTAGGTGAAAAATCGGCGACAGTGTAGCAAAAAAGCGGGCTCAGGATAAACCGTGACCTACAGGAGCAGCTGAAGCAGGTTGTTGGCATTGAGCTTCTTCAGCGCGTTGCATTTATGGGTTGAAACCTGTTTCTCCGACATGTGCGTCACGATGGCAATGTGGCGGACCGGCAACCCGGTCAGCATCAGATCGAGCACGTTGAATTCAGGAACGGTCAGGCAGCAGTCCAGGCTTCGAACGCGGCGTGGCTCTTTTGCCAGCAAATACGCCGCATCGGCAACGGCGATCCTGTCGTCGATGATATAAAGCGTTAGCGTACTGAAACGCTTGCGTAAATGCGTCGCCAGCGCCCACCCCTTTTCGTTGCAGACCAGATAAAGGCTGCCTTTCCAGCGGGCGGCTTCCAACCTGAGCAAAATATTGATCAGCGCCTGATGCGTCGCCGCCACGGAAAAACGGCAGCGGACGACAATCACGCGGCGGGTAAGCAGCGTTGGCTGCCATTGTACGGTATCGCTCTGGACCTCTAACTGAACGCCCCGACGCAGCAGCGCATAGCGCAGTCCTTCGGCGTAAAATCGATTATTGTCGAGAATGGCGTAACTCACAGTGACCTCGTTATAACGTGCTGGGCGTATAGATGACGCGCAGCGTGCCGGTATAGTCGCCCGCGTTTTTGCTGCTGGCGGCGAACGCGGGGGTTTTCAGGATAATTGGCGCAGGAATGCACAGTACGCTCTCGCGTCCGCCGGGCAGCACGACCTGACGCAGATACTGCGGATCGTTAGTGCCTTGCCAGACTACGGTTTTACCGTTCGCGACGGTTTCGGTTGCGCCTGTGACGGGATGGGTAACGAAGACCTGATAGTCGAGACGGTCCCGCGCATCCGTCTGGCTTCCACCGCGCCGCCGGATAGAAAACGCGCCTTCGGCACGTCCCGCTGAGGGAAGCCCGTCATCTTCAAAACGAAGATAGGCGCGGGTGCTGGTGCTGTTTTTGCCGTCGTACAGGCACATATCCAGCGTGTTTTCCCCCTTGATCTCGCTGCCCCCGGGGCGCCCCGGGAAGTTGGTCAGGTTGAGGTTAACGATGGGCGTGGAGTGCGGAAAGGCCGGCAGGTAAATCTGCTGGTTTCCCGGGTCGACCACCTCAATGCGAATATTTGCCTGCCATTTGGCGATGGTGAGATAGCCAGGACAGCCGACATTCACGTCATTGAAGTTGCCGCCGCAGTCGGCGCTTCCCCACTGGCGCAGGTTCTGCTTCAGCGTGGCGGTCCAGATCCCCGGCAGGGCGAGCTTATCCAGTTCGCTTTTCACGATATAGAAATCGAAGTAGGGCTCTCTGTTCCAGCTAGCAATTTCCGTCGTCCCTCCCGTGACAAAGCTGGCAAAGGTGAACACTTTATTGTTGATAAACATGTAGTGATCGCCATACACCTTGATATTCACCGTCTTGCCGGTAAGGGAATGGGTAAACGCTAAATTGATGGCATAAGGCGCGGCCGGGTTCGCCGAGAACCAGACCGGTGAGTTCATGCAGGCGCCGTTCGTGGTATCGGTACGGGACTGACAGGTCAGGGTATTGCGCCCCCACTTTTGCGGATCGGCGGCGTCAAAGCCGCCCGATTCATGAAACCAGATGTCAAAACGCGCGGGCGGCGCGGTGCGATCGAAGCTGATCCCTACGCTGGTATTTCGTCCCGCGGGAGAGCCTGCCAGCGTCTGGCTGGCCCACAGGCTTAAGAACAGAAAAATAAAGAGGCACTTAATCACATCATTTCCCTTTAGTGAGGCTATCGGTGTTCATGGCAGTCGGTCCAGCAGGGACCGACCGTCCTGCCAGCATCAGCTGTGCCTGCTGCTGGACGGCATCCGGCAGGGCGGAGAAGGTTAACTCCTTACAGGGGATCGACCCGACATAACGCACCACGTCGCGCATACTCTTCACGTTCAGCGCGCACTGATAAAACTGCTGCTGACGCACCAGGTAGAGGTTATGCAGCAGGGCGTCGCTTTGGGCGCTAAACCCGCCGTTGCCAAGGTCGCTCCAGCCGTTCACGTTCAGCGGCACGCCGCCGATAAACGGCGAGTGACGCTCGTCGGTTAACTGGCCGAGCCAGGTGTAGCTTGCGGTGGTTTGCACGTCCCGGCGCAGCAGTTTGCCAGGCACCATAAACAGCGTTCTGCTGCCCGATCCTTGCGTGATTTCACTGCTGGCTCCTCGTGAGACATCCAGCGATTCGTTAACCGTCAACGTTGTCTGCTGATAGCCCGGCACCGCGAAGAGGGCGCGGCTATTGCCTGGAATATCGGCACTGCCGCCGTTATCCAGCGACACGGCGACGCGCGGATCCTGAGCATCTTCCGGCGTGGTCACGTTCACCGCGACGGCGGAAGCAGGGCGACCGTCGCTCCAGCGGCCCAGCCACAGGCCAGAGCGGGACAGCGCAAACGTCGAGCTGTAGTTGCCGCTGCTGCTCAGCGTATGGCGACGATCCTGACGATCCCAGGCGTCGCTGACGGTCAGACTCCCGTTGCCATATCGTCCGCCCTGGCGCGTATAGGCTGAGGTATTCAGCGAGTCGCTGTTAATGCCCGACGCGCTGAGGCCGTACTCATTTTCGCCGCGGGCATCGGCATACCAGTTATGCGCCACGTTGTAGCTCAGCTGGTTTTTTTCACGTTGCTGGTGCTGCCATGTCGCGCCCAGAGAGGTGTAGCTTGACGCATCGCCCTGGCGGTTATGCGCCATGGACAGGCTCACGCTCAGGTAGCCGCCTTTATCCCTGCCTTCGCGGGCGTCATCGTTACGCATGAACAGGTTAATGCTGCTGTTAATGTTCAGGCCATGGGTGCTGAAGGCATTGCTAAGGCCAGCCTGCCAGGCCCGCGTGCGCGAGCGGGTCATATAGACCGATTCCCACGGCAAACCCGCATCGTGGCGATCGTCACTGTCCGGCAGCTCCCGGCGTGAAACGTACCGGCCTTCGTTGCGGTTATCCGAATACCCCAGGCTCGCATACCAGGCGCCGACCGGGACGGAGAACATCACCGAGAGGGTGCGATAACAGCCATTCACGGCGTCAAATCCCGCGCTTTGGGTGTTGCAGTTTTCAGCGGATAACGCGTTGCGATAGACGCTCAAAGAAAAACCGTCGTTGTAGCTGATTTGCTGAATATTGCCGCGCTGGCCTTCGCTGCCGTAGAGGTAGCTAAACCGGGTACTCAGCACGCCATCGATCGGGCCCGCGTTGAAGCCCCGGCTCCAGTCGAGCGCGTTCTCCAGGAAACGCTGATTTTTCTTGAACGTTGCGCCGCTGGTCAGCGCCAGCGTCGGGGTGACGGGCAGACGAACGCCCGCCTGCGCAACCGCGCGGCGCTCTTCGTTTTGATCGCTATTATCGGTTTCGCCCGCCTGCAGGAACCACTCGACGCGGTCGAATGGCGTAATGCCGGTTCGGGTAAACGGCACCTGCTCGGTGCGCGTCAGCCGGTTATTTTCATAGATGGAGAGCGTCACGGTGTAGCTTCCGTCCGGGAACGATCGCGTGTCCAGGGTTTGCGCCCCGGCATTCAGATAGAAGCTCGCCAGCAGCTGATTGCCCCGGCGGGCGTCGATACGCGCGTCATGGGAAAGCAGCACGGTAACAGGGGTTCCCTTCGACTGCTGAACCGGGTTCATCCACGCCCGTGTTGAACCCGTGCGCAGGCCGCGAATTTTGCCCAGCGGCAGCTGGCTGAGGGTGATATTTCCGCCGGCATTGCTGAACAGATCGCGGGTATCCATCTCGCCTGCCTGGACGTAGTACTGACGCAGGATATCCTGGCGGAACCAGGCGTTGTTGAGGGTGACCTCCTGCTGCTGCTGGTGGCGTGAACGCTGCCCCAGCCAGGTCCAGTCGAGATTTACATAGCCGTCCTGGGTGAGCGCCAGCGCGCCGTTGCCCTGCACGGTGGCCGACTGATAATCCCTGTCGGCAACGAAGTTAAGGTTTTGTTGATGGATCAGCGCATTTTCGGTGCCGTGCGTGGGCTGATACCATGCGTTCTCTGCCGTCTGCTTAGGCAGAAATTTCTTGTCCAGGAACAGGTTAATGCGGGCGTTATTCTCGTCATAAATAATGGCCGCGCGATCGGTATCGATGTAATCGCAGCCCGCTGCGGAGCCGTTGCTGCTGCAGGCCAGGTTGCCGTTACGGGCAAGCGGAACGGCCAGCGCGGCAGAGACGGTGGCAACGAGGGATGGGGCGTCATTAAACCGCCGTTTGATGGCTGCTACTACGTTCTCAGGTGCGACAAAGCTCACCGTTTCAAGCGTGATATCCGTTTCAAAAAGGCCCAGCGATTCGCCGTAGAGGTTCACCTCAGTCCACAGGCGCTGCGTCTTTGCCAGATCTTCAAAACCTGGTGGGACGGCCAGCCCGGCGCAGGCGAGTTGGATGGAAGCGGGTAACAAAGCAACAAAGAGGAGAGTATTTCTGTGAAACGCCATGAACGAGCCTCGACATCATCCTGACGTCAGAGGGTGGGCACCCTCTGACGTTATTCCTTAGGTGCTGTGGTGTTACGCACCGCCTTCCGTGGTCGTCGCCTGCGTCAGCATCAGGCTGACAACGCCGCTGTACTGACCGGTTTTCAGAATGCCTTTAGTGGTCTGGGAAATGGTCAGCGGCAGTACCGCAGAACCGTTTTCAATGCTCCCCGGGAACAGTTCGGTACCGGTGTATTCCACATCTGCGGTAGAGAGGGTTTTATCGCCCAGCTTCACCGTCATAGGGATGGTTTCAGCCCCGTCGGCATTCGCCAGCTTCGCGGCGCTCACCAGACGGACTTTCACGTTGCTGGTGGCGGAGTTAGACCACACCTTGGTATTCAGACGGTAGCTTTCCAGACCGCGGCCAGGCAGGTACTGCATATCGATGCTTGCCGGCAGCGGCGTGTTATCGGCCTGAGTCATATCCAGCTGTGAATCAACGCTGGCGTTGACGGTAATATCTTTTTGAATCGCCAGCACGCTAACGGACGTGGTCATCGCGGCAACAATCATCAGAGGTTTAAAATACTTACGCATTGATATCTCCATATTTACAAATGAGCACCCTGGCTCTTTAATCAAACCCTGTGGGGTTTTTACGGTGGCGTCGTGTTATCGCACGACGGGTAAATCAGCTTCTTCAGCGCTTTTATTCAGCCAGTTGAAGTAGCGGAATTTATATTTCTGGCCTTGTACCTTCGTGAGCGTTTTTAATTTCCGTTCGGTGTCCGGATAAATCGTCGCGTCTTCTTTAATCCATCTACACGATGAATCCGCATCACAAACACCGATCTCCCTGAGCGGCACGCGCAACGTGCCGTTGTTTTTTAACGTTCCCCTGAGAGGGTCAATCGTCAGTGAAACCACGCTTTTTTCCGGTGCGAGATGGATCAGGGCGCCCCAGATCACATTGACGCCCAGTCTTGCCGTCGCCGCAGGGCTTTCTGCCTTGCCCGGAATAATGCTGTCAGGCTGCTTTACGCCTTCAAAATAGACGCGCCAGGTCGTCTCTTTTTCCGGTGGTGCAAGCGATACCAGGCGAACCACGCGCATTGCGCCTGCCGCAAGGGCGAATTTTTCCGGTGTGACAACAACGCCACCTTCTTTCCACGAGGCCACATCAATCTCTTTTTCCTGGGGCGTGCCGGGATTAAGAATTTTCTTTTGCCTCACCCGAATGAACTGAATATCATCCGTTTTTGACGCCACCTTAATTTGCGCCGCACCGGACTTATCCACGTTAAGTTCCATGGGATACACGCTCATATTGGCCAGTGCCATTTCTGAGAAAAATGGCAATGACAGCGCGGCGATATAAAAGGCAGTTGTCTTATTCACACTATTTTTCTGTTTCACTTTCTGTCCGCCTGCGTTGAGTTCATTCCCGGCGCATTCACAACGGGACACCCTCTGCTAACGTATTGCTTCAGGGCAGGGAAACTTTAACCAGAACAGCGGTTTGTGAAAATTTGTATTAATTAACTCGTTATATACAGTTTTTTATCCTGCTTTCCTGGCTTTAAGGTTGTATAGTTAAGCGAAAATACCGCGACCCGGGATGGGGAGAAAACTCCTTCTGATGAAAAAACAATCAGTTCAGGAGGCGATTTTCTTGTCGTTGTATCAGGGATTAAAAAGCATGCGGTAACAGCCGAGAATAAAAGATGTTTTTTATATGCAATAATTCGTTGTTATTCGATCCTGAAGCACATGCAATAAGTATTGTTGGGCAACCCGAGTCTGTATTAACGCTTTCGGCTCCGGCCGTTCGTCTTTTACAGGAGTTTATTCGTCATAAAGGGCGCGACCTGAGCCGGGAAGAGTTGATCACTCGCGTGTGGGAGGAGTTCGGCTTTACGCCGTCGGGAAATAACCTCAATAAGGCGGTAAGTGAATTACGCAAAAGCTTCCACGCCCTGGGCGACAGCCACGACTATATCGTGACCGTGCCCCGGTTTGGATTCCGCTTTGACGCCGACGTTATTTTTAAGCCCGCAGAGAGCGTTACGCCCGAAGTATCTCAGCCGTCCGTTGAGCAGCCGTCAGGATATAAGCGTTTATCCAAAAAGTGGTGGCTGGTTTTAGCGGTATTAACGACGTCAGTCGTGGGGTTTAGCCTGTTTTTTAGCCGACAGCTTGAGATAACCGTACCCGCAACACTCAAACCCGTTAAGGAAAAAATAGCTGGCTGTCGGCTCTGGGTGATCAACGATCATGGCCGACCGCTGGTGTTATCAAAATTGGCCGAGCTGCTGAAGAAAAATAACGTCGCGTGCGAGCGCGAGGAGTACAACATTTATTATTTCAGCGCCCGCTTTTCGCTTGCCGCCGCCGATGAGGTTTTCATCGGCGCCTGCCCGGTGAGTGAAGCCAGCCTGTGTAAAACTATTCGCTATAAAAGCGGGGCGGAAGAATGAAAAACAGACTTCTGTTCGGACTGGGTGGCGCAGTCGTTGGCGGGGCGTTTGCGCTCTTTATCTACACCGGCGGAGCCTATAAGCGCGATGCGCTGGCCTGCAGCACCGAGTTTAATTTTACGCGCAATCAAGGAAAGGCAAATGAAGTGAAGGTCAATGCCGTTGCCCAGTTCTATTTTCATCGTAACGGCACCGGCCTGACCACCTACAAAGGCGCTGCAAAGGCTGAAGGTAAGAGCCTGATCGTTGACAGGGACGTGGATTTTACGTGGGAGCGACGGGACGATGATAAGGTAATTGTCCTGAGCTACACCAAGACCTGGCGTCGACACAATGACAACACCCCTGATGCCCAGTGGGGAAGCTTTGCCAGCCCGACCGCACGCTACTATCTCACGATCTCTGAACTCTCGCCTTCCGTATGGCTGATTCAGGACCGGCGTTACCCCACCTATATTTGCCGGGGTGATTAAGGCATAAAAAAAGGAGAATGCCGGGGGCATTCTCCTTTTTGTTTCAGCAGGTCAGCTTAATCGCGGCTGGCGAAGCCCAGGATGCTCAGCAGGCTGACGAAGATGTTGTACAGCGACACATACAGGCTCACGGTGGCGCGGATATAGTTCGTCTCACCGCCGCGAATGATGTTGCTGGTTTCAAACAGGATCGCGCCGGAAGAGATCAGAATAAATACGGCGCTGATCGCCAGGTGCAGAGCAGGCAGCTGCAGGAAGATGTTGGCCACCATACCCACCAGCACCACCACAACACCCGCCATCAGCATGCCGCCGAGGAAGGACATGTCCTTACGCGTGGTCAGCACGTAGGCCGAGCAGCAGAAGAACACCAGCGCGGTGCCGCCCAGCGCCATACCAATCACATCGCCCATTCCGGCGGACAGATACGCGTTCAGGATTGGCCCCAGGATGTAGCCCAGGAAGCCGGTGAAGGCAAACGCGGACAGAATACCGACCGGTTTGTCAGCGGTTTTGTAGGTCAGGAACATCAGGCCATACATGCCCACCAGGGTCAGGATCAGCCCCGGAGACGGCAGCATCAGCACGGTGCTGGCGGTGGCGGTGATCGCCGAAAACGCCAGCGTCAGGCTGAGCATGAAATAGGTATTGCGCAGCACCTTGTGGGTGCTGAGTAGCGATGTGCGGTCGCGTGAGGAAGTAATTATACGATCCATGAGTCACTCTCTTATGACAGATGTAATTAACGGAAAGAATAGGAAACGGCGCGTCACTCTCAAAGTGGTTTTACCCATCTTTACTCAGCAGGTTAGCGCGGGACCTGGTTGTTTCTTCTGCATAAATACGTTTCACCAGTATGAACAGCGGTTTGACGCGATTAATCAGATCAACCTCTTATAGGTTACTGAAAATTATTGCGTTATTACCATAAGGCCGCTAAGAGTTATTTCCGGATCGTCACAAAAACAGACAATAAGGCGAAGGACATGAAACCACAAACACGCACGCGCTTTACGCTCTCTTTACTTACCGCCGGGATCCTGTGCGCCAGCACGGCGACCTGGGCGGCTAACGTGCCGGCAGGAACCGCGCTGGCCGATAAACAGGAACTGGTCAGGAATAATGGCAGTGAACCGGCTTCGCTCGACCCGCATAAAGTCGAAAGCGACATCGAATTCAATATTATCAGTGATTTATTCGAAGGTCTGGTGAGCGTTTCCCCGTCGGGTGACGTCCAGCCCCGGCTGGCGGAAAAATGGGAGAACAAGGACAACACCGTCTGGACGTTCCATCTGCGTCCGGGCATCACCTGGAGCGACGGCACGGCGATTACCGCAGAGGATGTGGTCTGGAGCTGGCAGCGCCTGATTGACCCGAAAACGGCGTCACCGTACGCGAGCTATCCGGGCAACATGCATATCGCCAACGCGGCCGATATCGCTCAGGGGAAAAAAGCGCCCGATACGCTGGGCGTGAAGGCCATTAACGACACCACGCTGGAAGTGACGCTCACCCAGCCAAACGCGGCGTTCCTCGCGATGCTGGCGCACCCGTCGCTGGTGCCGGTGGATAAAGTGCTGATTGGCCGCTTTGGCGAAAAGTGGACCAAACCGGAGCACTTCGTCAGCAGCGGGGCGTATAAGCTGTCTCAGTGGGTGGTCAACGAACGCATTGTGGCGGAGCGCAACCCGCGCTACTGGGATAACGCGCACACCGTGATTAACAAGGTGACCTACCTGCCCATCACGTCCGAGGCCTCGGATGTGAACCGCTATAAAGCGGGCGAAATCGATATTGTCTACACGGTGCCGATTAACCAGTTCGCTCAGCTCAAGAAAACCCTGGGCAGCCAGCTGGACGTGTCTCCGCAGCTGGCGACCTATTACTACGAATTCAATACCACCCGACCGCCGTTCAACGACGCCCGCGTGCGTAAGGCGCTGAACATGGCGCTCGATAAAGACATCATTGCCGGAAAAGTATTAGGGCAGGGGCAGCGCCCGGCGTGGCTCATCAGCCAGCCGGACATCGGCGGCGTCAAGCTCCAGAACCCGGATTACGCCAGCTGGCCGCTGGACAAGCGCATCGCCGAGGCGAAAAAACTGCTGAACGAGGCCGGATATAACGAAAGCCATCCCCTGAGCTTCAACCTGCTCTATAACACTTCTGAATCGCACCAGCGCATCGCGATTGCCGCCAGCTCCATGTGGAAGAAAAACCTCGGCGTGGACGCGAAGCTGCAAAATCAGGAGTGGAAAACCATGCTGGATACCATGCACACCCACAACTTCGACGCGGTGCGTTACGCCTGGATTGCCGACTACGACGACGCGGCGACGTTCCTGAACAACTTCCGCACCGGCGACAGCGAAAACACCAGCCAGTACAGCAATCCGGAATACGACCAGGCGCTGGTGAATGCCGCAAAAGCCAAAACAACGGAAGAGCGGGGTAAGTTCTACCAGCAGGCGGAAGATCTGCTGGGACGCGATGTGCCCGCCATTCCGGTGTATCATTACGTCCGTACGCACCTGGTGAAACCGTGGGTGGGTGGATTTACGCCGGACAAGCTGGGGTACTATTACACGAAAGACATGTACATCAAGAAACACTAGGCCTGTGCTGATAAAATCGTCGATGTGTTGTCAGTTCAACCGATTAAACACGTTTTGACTATTTTTACAGCGAACGATTGCTGGCACTCTTTACAGCACGCGGTGAGGTGTTTATAGTTCGCCTCACTCAGGAAGTGTGGCCGAGCGGTTGAAGGCACCGGTCTTGAAAACCGGCGACCCGAAAGGGTTCCAGAGTTCGAATCTCTGCGCTTCCGCCAGATATAAACCCCAGGTTACTCGTTGACCTGGGGTTTTTCTTTTGGATTAGCCGATCCGCCTCACATTTTTAAGACCCGGTTATTTCCCTGTAAAACCCCGGCGTTATCATTCACCCCGTAAATACCTTTTCATCGCTTACCGAGGCTTTGATGCTGGAGAATGTTTTCATCAGATAATCAGCTTCCCGCCCTTTTCAGGACGGACTGGTTATCGCTGCGCTTAAACCTTACGCACGCACCTGCGGGTGTGGGCTCGTTTTTACGCATGATGATTACACAGGTTTTCCAGTATGAATTTATCCCGTCAGGAACAACGTACCTTACACGTTCTCGCCAAAGGTGGACGTATTGTGCACGTCCGCGACAGTTCTGGCCGCGTCACGTCCGTTGAGTGCTATACCCGTGAAGGGCTGGTGCTGAGCGACTGCACGCTCAGCGTCTTCAAAAAACTCCGCACCAAAAAGCTGATCCGATCCGTGAACGGGCAGCCTTACCGCATCAACACCACCGGGCTGAACAACGTTCGCGCCCAGCTGGATAATCGCTAAGCGGAATAAACAACGCCACCCTCGGGTGGCGTTCATGCATTGAGCGGGATATCGTGGCGTAGGCCGGGTAAGCGCAGCGCCACCCGGCAAGAAACGCGGCGTTATGAGCGAATAAAGGCCAGAATGTCCGCGTTGATAGTATCCGCATGGGTGGTATGCATCCCGTGCGGGAAGCCCGGATAAATTTTCAGCACGCTGTTCGCCAGCAGCTTGTCCTGGAGAAGGGCGGCATTTTTATACGGCACAACCTGATCGTCATCGCCCTGCAGCACCAGAACGGGAACGGTGATGGTTTTCAAATCTTCCGTCTGGTCGGTCTCTGAAAACGCCTTAATCCCCTCATAGTGGGCTTTGGCGCTTCCGATCATCCCCTGACGCCACCAGTTCTGGATCGTACCCTGCGAAACGTCGGCACCATCGCGATTAAAACCGTAGAAAGGACCGCTGGCAACGTCGAGATAAAACTGGGCGCGGTTAGTCGCCAGCGCTTTGCGGAAGCCGTCGAAGACCTCGATCGGCGTTCCGCCGGGATTCGTCTCCGTTTTGACCATCAGAGGCGGGACGGCGCTAACGAGCACCGCTTTGGCGACGCGCCCCTGCGGCTGGCCGTACTTCGCAACATAGCGGGCGACCTGGCCGCCGCCGGTGGAGTGACCGACGTGCACGGCATTGTGCAGATCCAGGCTTTCAACCACGGCTGACGCATCGGCCGCATAATGATCCATATCGTGGCCTTCACTCACCTGGTCCGATCGTCCATGTCCGCGGCGATCGATAGCGATAACGCGATAGCCTTCTGCCAGGAAGAAGAGCATCTGGTTATCCCAGTCATCGGCACTCAACGGCCAGCCGTGGTGGAAGACAATAGGCTGAGCCTCTTTCGGACCCCAGTCTTTGTAGTAAATGTTGACGCCGTCTTTCGTGGTTACGAATGCCATACCGCAGACTCCTCTGTTAAGAACAACACGACCCCTAAAGTGTAGGAGAAATCCCAAAAGCGGTTGGTTTAATTCCGGTGAAGGATATTCATTTTGCGTCTGGGCTCTGGCGCGATGCGCCAGAGCCTTCAGGACAGGATTAACAGCAGGGGCGTTTAGCGGTTTTCTTCAATATAGCGGGCCAGGTCCGCCGGGGTTTTCAGCACCGTCGCCACGTCTGTCGGCGGGATCATGCAGCCGTAAACGTCCTGCACTTCCAGAACCATATCGACCGCCAGGATGGAGTCGAGAATGTCGGATTCAATCAGCTCATCGTGAAAGCCCACCTTACGGGATAACACTTTTTCGAACAGGGCGAGAATTTCTTGTTCCATAATTTTTCCTGGAGTCATTAATTTGTGCGGGCGTAAGCGTCCAGCAGCTTGCGGTCAATTTTGCCGTTAGGATTCAGCGGCAAAGCGTCTTTTACGATAATTTGTGACGGCACCATGTAGTGGGGGACTACCTTCGAGAGCGAGGTTTTGATGGTATCCGGCGCCAGTTCCGTCACGCAGAACGCGGCAATGCGCAGCACGCTGCCGCAGGGTTTCATCAGTGGCATCACCACCGCTTCGTTAATCCCGGACATCGCCAGCAGGCGGTTTTCAATTTCGTTGATTTCAATACGGTAGCCATTCAGTTTGACCTGGCTGTCGTTGCGTCCCTGGCAGTAAATAAGCCCCGCTTCATAGCCCAGATCGCCGGTCCGGTAGCCGCGAAATGCTTCATTTTCCCGACGGAGTAATTTTTCTGCGTTCTCCTGCGGTAGGCCGAGGTAGCCGCGCATGACGTTTTTACCCCAGATAATCAGCTCGCCCTCGGCGGAAATTTCCATTCTGCTCTCAGGCATCATGACCCCCACCGGCAGCACGGCGCTGTCGCTGTTCATGATCGCATCCGTGATCTCGACCACGGTGGTCGCGATGGTCGCTTCCGTTGGGCCATAGGAGTTGATGATTTTGGCCTGCGGGAAGCGGCGGCGAAGCTGTTTAACCAGCGCTTTATTCAACACTTCACCAATGAAGATAAAGACGTTGAGTTCAGGTAAATACTCGCTGTTGAACTGCGGGGAAAGCAGCTGCTGGTAAGCAAAAGAGGGGGTGGAAACCCAGGCGGAGACGGCGTTGCTTTTCAGTCGTTCCAGCCAGTTCGCTTTCTGAATATCGTCTTTGGCGTTCAGCACGATGTGTCCACCCATCGCCAGATTCGCCAGCAAAGGGATCAGGGAGAGGTCAAAACTGAACACTGCGTGGTTCATCAGGACCGGTTTTTCCGGCAGCGAAAAGTCCTGGCTGACCCATTTCATGAAGTGCCACACGCTTTCACGCCCAATCTGCACCCCTTTAGGCTTGCCGGTGCTGCCGGAGGTAAACATGATGTAGGCCAGATCCTGCTCCTCCAGCACCTTGCCCGTCTCACCGGTGGCGATGAACTGCCGGGTCGCGACATCGTAATAGTAAGGGGCGCTGGCCAGGTGGCAGATCTCCCGCAGGCGCTCCTGCGGGTATATGCAGTCCACCGGAATGTACGGAATGTTGTGCAGCAGGCAGCTATAAATCGCCACGGCGAACTCGGCCTGCTGGTGTCCGTACAAGACGACCGGCGTACCGGCAACAGGCTGGCTACGCTGATAGCGCTGCGCCCAGTCCGTCACGGCAGCGGAAAGCTGCAGCCAGCTTAAGGCTTCGTCGCTGCCGCTGATGGCCAGTTGCTGCGGGGAGGCGGGATCGCATAATGCCGCACGCAAGAAATCCTGCAGTTCCTGAAGATCGGAGAGATTTTTCATAGAGGTGACATTCCACTAAAGATGTAAAGGGCGCCCGCGGCGCTTCCCAGCGTCAGAATGCGCCCTAAAAACGCAACAGCCGGATACTGCAACCCGCGGTGCAACGCCGGGCTGCGTTTGGCTGACCACAGCAGCATGTTGTGCGCGACTGAAATGGCGCCAAACAGCGCGCCGCTGATGACGTAATGGCGTTCCAGGCCATTCCATGCCCCCATGCAAAACAGGGTGCAGAAAATACCGATATTTTGCGCCAGCGTTTTGTTCTGACGGAAAAAGTTAAACTTCATCAGGTTCATATAAACGGGCATAAAGACCACATCGCGCAGCCATTCAGACAGGCTGATGTGGAAGCGGCGCCAGAAATCCTGCGGGTTCTTTGCCAGAAGCGGCATATTGAAGTTTGCCGGGATGTTGAGCCCAAACAGGCGGCCCGCACCGATGGCCATATTGCTGTAGCCCGCAAAATCAAAGTAGAGGTAGGCGCTATAGGCAACTGACATCACCACGCCCACGGTCAGCGTAAACGGCTTATGGCTCCAGGGCTGTACGACCAGCGAATCAACCAGCATGGCAAACAAGAACTTTTGGATAATGCCGGTAATGATTTGCTCCAGCGCCACTAAAAACTGTTCGCGGTTAAGGGCAAAGACGGGCTTGCTGACGTCGTTCATCCATGTCCGCCAGCGGTACATTGGGCCTGCCAGAATAATAAAGGGCATAAACAGATAGCAGAAATAGCGCAGGAAATTCTGCCCTTCTTTTTTACTGCGATAGAGCAGCACGTCCACCGCGCGGAACGTCATAAAAGAGAGGCCGATCATGCCGAGATGATGATTAAGGTGCAATTTCACCAAAAATAAAGGAAGCAGCGTTAACACAATCGCCTGCCAGGTTTTTAACCATCCTTTTTCTTTTAACGCGGCGACTAGATAAAAACTGATAAAAACGACCGCGGGAACACGGTAATCACCCTGAAAAATATAGCCCCAGCCTAATGCGGCCATGACGGATAATGCCGATAAATACGTCAGGCGATGGCGTAATAGGCGATTGACCAGCGCAAACGCCAGGGCGGATGAAAACAAACAGACAAAAAACATTCCTGAGCTATACATCATTCGGCCTCAGAACTTTTGATATTCAAAATGCAGCTGCATACTCATACTGTCATCGACAGAGGTCCACGCGACGATGGTGATCGCCAGCAGGAGATAAAGGAAAAAAAGACGGATCGCGATTTTCATTATTTAAAGCTCTGTGCAATAAAGCGAATCATAGGAACCCAGGCCAGTTCGGAAGGGTGCAAACGATCCCAGTTCCAGCCATTCTGATAAGGCATGGCGTACATATCTAAATACGGGATCTGGTTCTTTTCCAGAATGGTTTTAATTTGCTTATCCACCGGGCGGAAGGTATCGGTGTTGTAAAGCGCCCAGGGGTTAACCGGGTCGACGATAGCAATCACCTGCACGTGGTGTTCTTTAAGCAGCTGGACGGTTTTACTGAAGGCGGCGATTTGCGCAGGCACGACCGGCGTGTCATCCCACTGCTGCCGCGTACCGTCCTCCTCGTAAATCGTTTTGTCCATCCACAGGGTGGCCGCGCTCTGCTGGCGTTTTTTATTTAACTCGCGGGCATTCGCCAGCTCTTTATCCCAGTCAGGGGCAATGTGGGTGGTCGGCTGTGGCGGCCACGGCTGTTCCGTCCGGGGCGTGACGTGAAGCAGCGCCAGCCAGTCGTTTTTTATCAGGGTGCAGACGTTGGCAAACTGGAAACTCACCTCGTCCCATATCAGATCGGGGTGCCAGCCAAAGACACGCATTTGGCCAAAGGTTAAATGGCTTATTTCTTTACTCTCAATATGTTTTAAATAATTAACCAATATTGGGCGTGCCTGCTGATCCTTCATCAAAGGATTAAAAACAGAACCCGGGAAATTATCGGCATAGATAGCGGGAGGCAGGCCTTTTGAGTAAAAGCTGTCAGGTGCCAGCAGCAAAACAACTTTACTGTTTGCGTTAAGGCTATTTTTAAAACGTGAGAACAGTAAAAACTGCGTTTCGTCATCGACAAACGCATCGCCATACGCCACGACGGGTTTGTGCAATTGCTTATTAAAGTAATTATAGACAGCGTAATGTTCATCTTCTGACGTCGCAACTTCAGACGCACCAATGAAGAAAATTGCATTCCCTTCTAAGGCATGAGAAATAGTGGCAATTTTTTCCGCCTGTTCTTTAGGCGTGCCCGCCATTGATTTAATCAGCGGCTGGAAGGTAAGCGGCGGATCGAAGCTCGCCACCAGCGGGTGAAGACAAAGAAACAAAATGGCCAGAAACGCCATCAGAAAATGTAAGCAAAGCGTATTTTTGATTTTCATCATCAACCAGTAACACTGCATGGCAGTAATGTCTTAAATCTGCGGAAATTCAGATTAATAACAATTACACAACAAATGGCCGTCTATTTTTGTGGCATTCTATACCAGAGCGATTTAAAAGGATGAGCGTTGCTGTGTTACGGTATGTACAAGGTCGCGGAGAGTGAGGGGATGTCAGCGTTTGGGTGACTTTTTGCGCAGTCAAACGCCCGTGGGGAAAAATCGAAAAATTCCTGCTTTACAAGGCGCTAATAGATGTTTATAGTGCGCCTCACTTTGGAAGCGTGGCCGAGCGGTTGAAGGCACCGGTCTTGAAAACCGGCGACCCGAAAGGGTTCTAGAGTTCGAATCTCTACGCTTCCGCCAAATTTGAAAACCCTGCGATAGCAATATCGCAGGGTTTTTTCGTTTTACAGCCCAATCACCAGCTCCCCGGAATAGCTTCGCGAACAGCACAGCGCCACCTGCTGGTCCGTTGCGCCTTTTTCCGCCTCCGACTGCACGCTATCCCGGTGATCCACCACGCCGTCAATCACCGGCGTCAGGCAGGCGCCGCAGATCCCCATCTCACAGGAAAGCGGGACCGCCACGCCATTTTCCTGCAGCACCTGGGCGATGGTTTTATCCGCAGGCACCGGCCAGCGCTCCCCGGTGGAGGCCAGTTTGACCGTGAAGATCTCCCCGGCTTCACCGCCTGCGTCGGGCGCTGCGGGCTGAAACGCCTCGCTGTGAAGATGGGCGTCATCCCATCCCTTTGCCGCCGCCACCTCACGCACTTTTTCCATAAAACCTGCCGGACCACAGACCCAGGCGTGAAGGCCCGATTCGGCCACCGGGAGATGTGCCGCCAGCACTGTGCGCGGGCTGGTGGTATGAATGAGGCACCAACCGAGCCGGGAGAGTTCGCGCTCAAACGCCGCGCTTTCCCGGTTTCTGACGTAATAATGCAGCGTGAACGGCGTTCCGGTCGCCTTCAGCTGCAGGGCCATCGCATACAGCGGCGTAATGCCAATCCCCGCCGCCAGGAGCAAAACCCGCTCTGCCTGCTGCAGCGGAAACAGGTTGCGCGGAGCCGATATCATCAGCTTCTGCCCGGGACGCAGCGTCTCGTGAACGTAGCGCGACCCGCCGCGCGAGGCGGTTTCACGCCCCACGCAAATAAGATAGCTCTCGTCCCCACATGCTCCGGTCAGGGAATACGGGCGCACCACGCCGCAGGGCAGGTGGACATCAACGTGCGCCCCGGGCTGCCACGCCGGCAGCGCGTCGCCGTTATCAGCCACCAGCCTGACGGCGAGGCTTTTGTCGCCCTCGCGCCACAGCCCGTCAACAATTACGCTCAGCATATTGGCCTCCGTCATACCAGGAAAAACTCGCCAAAGCCCATTTTCTTCAGCCCCCGACGGTAGGCAATCGAGCTTTTATCCGCGGGGATATGCGCTTCCAGCGTCAGGTCCAGCGGCAGGTTTTCCGGGCGCTGGGTTTCCACCATCAGGCGATCCTCTTCAAAAATCCGCAGGTTGAAGGCATGTACATCCTCCACCGGAATATGCAGGTCAAAATTGCGGGCAATAGGGGCGAACATGCGGGTCACGCGCGATGACACCGGCGACGCGGCGTTCATGATCACCAGCCGCGATTCACCCGGGAAATGAATCGTCAGGGTGGCGGTGAACGGCAGGTGCATTTCAAAATGGCGCAGCCACTGGAACCCTTCCGGAGCCTGCACGGGGGAACTGGCGGGATAGTTGCTCACGGCGCTCCAGTAATCCGCCACGAAGCCGAACGGCGTCTCCTGTGGCTGATATGCAGGCACAAGCTGATTATTGGGGTCGGCAAAGGTTTCGGTGTGGATCCACGCAAAGTGCGCCACGTCCAGAAAACCCTCTACCTGACGTCCGGCGAAGCCGTTCACCTCAAACGCCGGGCAGTTAATCTGCTGAAATCCGTCGTCATCCCAGTGCGGCATGGCGGGCAGCGGCGCGGGGTTATCCGGATCAAAGGCCAGGCAGGTCCAGATCAGCCCGAACCGCTCTTCGACCGCGTAGTTAATCAGGTTCAGCTTCGCCGGAACGGGCTGGTCGGGGCTGGAGGGAATGCGGTTGCAGCGACCGTCCTCCCCAAAGCGTAAGCCATGATAGGGGCAGATAATCCCGTGCTCGTCGTGAAAGCCGAGCGTCAGCGGCACGCCGCGGTGCGGGCACACGTCACGGGCAACCACGACCTGGTCGTTAATCCGGTAAATCACCAGCTGCTCATCCAGCAGCGTCGCTTTGACCGGCGCCGGACCGACGTCGCAGGCGCGCGCGACCGGATGCCAGCATTTCGCCAGACGCAGCCAGTCCTCTGGCTCAAACGTACAGTGGGCGGGTGGGGTCGGTTCTCTTTTCATCATTGTCCCTCTTGCGTTCAGCCTAACGGGCCGCCCTGAATGGTCTCGCACAGACCGTTGATGATGCGCTCTCCGGTCTCCTCTTTGAGCTCCTGATACCAGGCCTGCGTCAACGCCATATCTTTGCCGTGGGTGACGTCGCAGCGCTTGCGCGCCTTCAGCACCAGGTCGCGTACGCGGTCGCAGCGCAGCGCCTCGTACTGCCGCAGCGCCAGCGTGATGTTGTGGTTTTCACGCAGGCATTCCCCCAGCACCACGGCATCTTCCATCGCCGCGCAGCCGCCCTGGCCGATATCCGGCGTGGTGCTGTGCCCGGCATCGCCCAGCAGCGCGACGTTGCCGCGCAC
The DNA here is from genome assembly GCF_000612205.1 of Enterobacter sp. 5-4. NCBI lineage: Bacteria > Pseudomonadati > Pseudomonadota > Gammaproteobacteria > Enterobacterales > Enterobacteriaceae > Enterobacter > Enterobacter sp. 5-4. The sequence goes on from NZ_JFHW01000026.1 coordinate 325,396, forward strand.
CAGGCTGTCGAACGGCTCAATGTCGTGGATTTCAATCCGATTGGTCGTTTCAGGATCCAGCGCCGCGATAAGCTTTTGCACCGGCGGCGCCCAGCCGCGGAAGTAGCCCGTGAGATCGGCGCGCAGGGTGGTGCGATCCTCCGCCAGGCCTGCGGGCAGCGGCACGTCAAAAAAGAAATAGAAGCGTCCGCCGGAGACGGGCATCAGCGACACGCGTTTGCCTTCGCCAACGAAGGTGGTCCACTGGTGAGCCGGGGCGATCTCTTCGTCAATCTTCACCAGCCCGTTCCAGTTCACATAGCCCGCGTAGCGGCGCTCCGGGGTGTATCCCAGCACGTACGGGCGAACCGCCGAGTGGCTGCCGTCGGCGGCAATCAGGAAATCCCCGGCGGCGGTGGTGCCATCGGTGAAGGTCACGCTCACGCCCGCGTCGTCTCCATGGACGCCTTCGACGCGCTTGCCGAACTGCACCTTGTCGCGACCCCAGAAGTCCAGCATTTCGCGCTGAAGCTCAGCGCGCGAGACGGGGCAGGGGCGGCCGCCGGTACGCTCAACCAGCGGGGCAAGGCTAAAGCGGGTCAGGGTATCGCCGCGCCGGTAATCCTTGTAGGCCATAAAACGCATCGGCCCGCCCCAGGTCTCGATGATGTCGCCCATGCCGAGGTGCTGCATGCATTTCACGCCGTTAGGCCAGATGGAGATGGCCGCCCCGACGGGCCTGATCTCCTTTACGGCTTCAAACACGGTACAGTCGATGCCCGCTTTCTTCAGCGCGACGGCGGCGCTCAGGCCGCCAATACCCGCGCCAATAACGATTGCTTTCATGCTTCTCTCCTTTTGCAGGGTGTAAAGACAGTCAGCAATTTGCGTACCAGGCTGCAGCATGGCGAAAACGGCGTTGTAAGGGAGACGTTTGCACTGCTAAGGTGCGTAAACGCGGTGAGCGTGCCTTTTTATGAATCAAAAATTTCCTGGTCGACCTTGTGGAATCGACTGTTTCACGCCTGTGCTCAGGGTGGCGTGGTTTGTGCAATAGCCTGGAGAAGGACAATAAAGGAGACACTATGATCGCACTGCACGACTTCAATCATCTTCCCCATGAACAGGCGTTAGCGCTGATTCACCCCTGCGTGGCGCTTCCCCGCTGGGCCGATGCGCTGGTTCACGGGCGGCCTTACGCCAGCCGGGACGAATTGTTCAGTACGGCGAAATCGCTGATGCAAAACTGGGACGAAGCGGCGCTGGCGCAAGCCCTGAGCGCCCATCCGCGCATCGGGGAAAAACCAGCGGGTTCAGCGGCGGAGGCGGCGCTGTCGCGCCAGGAGCAGGGGGCGGTGAATGACCGCGATGATGCTCTTGCCCGGGCGCTGCGTGAAGGCAACGCCCGCTACGAAGCCCGCTTTGGACGCGTCTTTCTGATCCGCGCGAAGGGCCGCAGCGGCGAGGAGATATTACAGGCCCTGCACGCGCGGCTGGAGAACAGCGACGCGCAGGAAATCCGTGCCGCGCTGGAACAGCTGCGGGAAATTACGCTGCTGCGCCTGGAAGGAGTCATCCACGAATGAGCACACTCAGCACCCATATTCTCGATATTTCGACGGGCAAGCCCGCGGAGGGCGTGACGGTTCATCTGCAACAGGACGGGAAGACGCTCGCCACGGGCGTGACCAACGCCCAGGGGCGCATCGCCGCGTTTGTCCCCTCTTTGCCCGCGGGCCGCTATCGGCTGGTGGCGGAGATCGGGGCGTGGTTTAGCGATACCGGCCGGAAGACGATCTATCCCTGCGCGCACATTGAGTTTGTCACGGGAGAAACGGCAGACGAACACTTCCATCTGCCGTTTGTGATTGCCCCCGGCGGGTGGTCAACCTACCGGGGCAGCTGACCATACCCGCTCGCCGTTGACCCAGGTCTCGCTGATGTTGCGCTCGTCGCCCAGGGTCATCAGCACGAAAAGCTGCTCGTAGATATCCTGACAGCGCCGATTGCGCAGGCGCTGCAGCGGCGTGACGTTGGGGTCGATAACCACAAAATCCGCCTCTTTGCCTGCCGCGAAGTTACCAATCTTATCGTCCAGCCGGAGGGCGTGCGCGCCGCCCAGCGTGGCGTGATAAAACGCCTCGCTGGCGCGCAGGCGATAGCTCTGAAGCTGGCCGACCTTGTAGGCCTCTCCCAGGGTGCGCAGCATGCTGAAGGTGGTGCCCGCGCCGACGTCGGTGCCGATGCCCATCCGCACCCTGTGCTGCCAGCAGGCGGGCAGGCGAAACAGCCCGCTGCCGAGAAACAGGTTTGAGGTGGGACAAAACGCCACCGCCGAGCCGGTGTCATGCAGACACTGCCACTCGCTGTGGTGCAAATGGATCGCGTGGGCAAACACGCTGCGCTCGCCGGTCAGGCCGTAGTGGTGATACACGTCGAGATAGCGTTCATGCTCCGGCCAGAGATCGCTCACCCAGGCCACTTCGTTGGGGTTTTCGCTCAGGTGGGTCTGCAGCCAGGTGTCCGGGAACTCCTCTCTGAGCAGGCTGACCGCCGCAAGCAGCTCGGGTGATGAGGTCGGGGCAAAGCGCGGCGTTATCGCATAGCCCAGCCGCCCACGGTGATGCCAGCGCTGGATCAGCGCCCGCGTCTGCCGGTAGCTCTGTTTTGCGTCTTCGCTCAGGTAGTCCGGCGCGTGCCTGTCCATCATCACCTTTCCGGCGATAAGGCGCATGTTGAGGCGCAGGGCCTCGGTAAACAGCGCCTCGACCGATTGCGGATGCAGCGTGCAAAACACCAGCGCGGTGGTGGTGCCGTTGCTCACCAGCTGCTGTATGAAAAATTCGGCGATCTCTTTCGCGTAGGCCTCATCGGCAAACTGGCTCTCCACCGGGAAGGTGTAGGTGGTCAGCCACTCCAGCAGCTGTTCGCCAAAGGCGCCGATCATCTCCGTTTGCGGGTAATGGACGTGGGTGTCGACAAAGCCGGGCAGCAGCAGCCTGCCGCGCAGGTCGGTGTAGCCCTTGTGGGGGTCAAGATACTGCTCGCCCTCCTGCCACGGCATCTGCGCCAGAATTTTTCCGTTCCGGATAAACAGCAGGCCGTCCTCAAGGTAGCGCGCGTGCCGGGCAATGGCGTCTGCGCTGTCGCAGACCCGGGCAATATCAAAAAATGCACCGCGTATCGCAGTCTGGTATTCCATCATGGTTCCTGCCTTCGTGTTTGCGTAGCGGGGTGGGAAAGCTCAGCAAGAACGGTGCCAGAATGAACGGGCCGCAGATACGCTGCGGCCAGAGGGGAGGGGTTACTCTTTTTGCGTCGCCACGCGGGAGCCAAACGACGTCGCGCCTGCCGTCTCGCGCTCTTCCCGCGCCAGCCAGCGGTAGGTGACGCCGCCGAGGAAGACGCCAATAAACCAGCTGAAGTTTGCCACCTCATGCAGGGCCGGGATAAAGCTGATGACCAGGCCCACGGCAACGGACGGGATCAGCGCGCCAATGGCTTTCGGGTTAAAGCCGTTGCGGTACCAGTATTTGCCCTTTGGCGTGTCGTCGAACAGATCGTCAACCGACACCTTGCCGCGTTTAATCAGGTAGAAATCGGCGATCAGGATGCCGAACAGCGGGCCGATAAACGCCCCGAGCACGTCCAGGGTGTAGTGGATAAGCTCCGGCGAGTTGAACAGGTTCCACGGGGTAAGCAGGATCGAGCCGACGGCGGCAATCATGCCCCCGGTGCGGAAGCTGATCTTCTGCGGCGAGCAGTTAGAGAAATCAAACGCCGGGGAGACGAAGTTCGCGACGATGTTGATCCCGATGGTAGCGGTGATCATCGTCAGCAGGCCAATCGCCACGGCCAGATCGTTGCCCACGCGGCTGACGGTTTCGATCGGATCGGTGATCATGCGGCCAAACAGCGACTGGGTGCCGGAGACAATCACCACGGTGACGATGGAGAACAGCAGGAAGTTAAACGGCAGCCCCCAGCGGTTGCCGCGGCGGATCTCACCCATGCTTTTGCCGTAGCGGGAGAAGTCCCCAAAGTTGAGCAGCGGGCCGGAGAAGTAGGAGACCACCAGCGCCGTGGCGGTGATCATCTGCCAGGTCTGCTCGCCCGCGCTCAGGGATTTGCTGGCGAGGGTAAAGGAGATGCCGTCAAAACCGGTCTTGTATACAATCCAGCCGGCAAGGGCCAGCATTACCACATAGACCGCCGGACCGGCGATATCAATAAAGCGCTTGATGGCGCTCATGCCGTGCCAGAAGACCATCGCCTGCAGGACCCACATAATGGCAAAGCAGATCCAACCCAGATGCGACAGGCCCAGGAATGCGCCGGTAGTGAGTGAAGAGAGCGATGGCCAGAACTTCAGCGCCACCAGCATCAGGGCGTTGGCGGCGAGATAGGTCTGAATCCCGTACCACGCGAAGGCAATCAGCCCGCGGATCACCGCCGGGATATTGGCCCCGAACACGCCGAACGCCTGTCGGCTGATCACCGCATAGGGCACGCCCGCCATCTGGCTCGGTTTGGCCACCAGGTTGGCGCACAGCTGCACGATGCAAATCCCCACCAGCAGGCAGAGCAGCACCTGCCAGCTTGCCAGCCCGAGCGTAAAGAAGCTCGCGGCGACCACATAACCCCCCATGCTGTGAACGTCCGACATCCAGAACGAAAAGATGTTGTACCAGCTCCAGTTCTGGTCACGCGTCGGTGCCAGATCCTCATTGCAAAGACGTGGGCTGTAAACCGCACCGGAATCAGCGGCCGTACCCTGCTGCGCGTTTTGACTGTTTGGCATGAAACCTGCTCCTGTGAATGAAAACCCGTTGAGTGGGAGTGCAAACGGTGTTGCAGGATCCAGGCCAAAATAATAAATCTTGTATGCAATATTTTATTTTTATGTATACGATTCGATAACGGAAAGTAAATTCGGAGTGGTGAATGAACAACATAAACGCCCTGCAGACCGCGCCAGACCAGCATGACAAAGACGAAACCATCTTCCAGGCGCTGATGACCGCGATTGTCGAACACCAGCTGCTGCCGGGGAGCAAATTGCCGGAAGAGGCGCTGGCCGAGGTGTTTGGCGTGAGCCGCACGGGCATCCGCAAGGTGCTTCAACGACTCGCCGCTGTGCAAATGGTCACCCTGACGCCCAAGCGTGGTGCACACGTCGCCAGCCCGACGGTGGAAGAGGCGCGGCACATCTTCCGCACCCGCGCGCTTCTGGAGGTCGCTAACCTGCCGGACGTGCTGGCGCACTGCCAGCCGCCGCATCTTGCCGCGCTGGAGGCCATCATTCGCCAGGAGCAGCAGGCGCACGAGGCCTATGACGGCCCGGCGGCGATTCGCCACTCCGCCAATTTCCACATTCAGCTGCAGGCCATCTCCGGCAACCAGGTGCTCACGGAGATGGTGACCGGCCTGAGCCAGCGTTCTTCGCTGGTGATCGCCACCTGGGGCGCGCCGTGGCGTCAGGGATGCCGCTGCAACGATCATGAACAGCTGGTGGATCTGCTGCGCCAGAAGGCGCTTGAGCCACTAAGCGATGCTCTCATGCACCATTTTGAACATATCGTCGCCAGCCTCTGCTTCGAGCGGGCGGGCGAGTGCCTGCCTGATTTTGCCCGGCTGTTTGCCGGCCACAAGGAGTCGTAATGTCTGTCTGTATACAAGTGATCAACCCCAACACCAGCCTCGCCATGACGGAAACCATCGGCGCGGCGGCCCGCGCGGTGGCGGCGCCGGGGACGGAGATCCTCGCGGTCTGCCCGAGCGCGGGCGTGCCGTCCATAGAAGGCCACTTCGATGAGGCCATCGCCGCCGTCGGTGTCCTGGAACAGATCAAAAAAGGCAGGGAGCAGGGCGTGGATGGTCACGTCATCGCCTGCTTTGGCGATCCGGGCCTGCTGGCGGCGCGCGAGCTGGCGCAGGGGCCGGTAGTCGGCATCGCGGAAGCCGCCATGCATATGGCGACGCTGGTGGCGACGCGCTTTTCGGTAGTTACCACGCTGCCGCGCACGCTGATCATTGCCCGTCATCTGCTGCACCAGTATGGCTTTCAGGACCACTGCGCGGCGCTGCACGCTATCGATCTCCCGGTGCTGGCGCTGGAAGACGGCAGCGGACTGGCGCAGGAGAAAGTACGCGCGCGCTGTATACAGGCGCTGCAAGAGGATGGCTGCGGTGCCATCGTGCTGGGCTGCGGCGGCATGGCGACCCTGGCGCAGGAGCTGACCCGCGAGCTGCGCGTGCCGGTGATCGACGGCGTCAGCGCGGCGGTGAAGATGGTGGAATCGCTGGTGGCGCTGGGGCTGTCGACCAGCAAGCACGGGGATCTGGCGTTTCCGGAGAACAAAGCGTTAAGCGGGCATTTTCAGGCATTGAATCCATTTTAATTTTTGGGGGTGGCAATGGGGCTTTTCAAACAGGATTATCCGCGGGATCTGCGCGGCTACGCGGGCAACCCGCCGCACGCGCGGTGGCCGAATCAGGCGCGCATCGCCGTGCAGTTTGTGCTCAACTATGAAGAGGGGGCGGAAAACCACGTTCTGCACGGCGATGCCGGGTCCGAGCAGTTCCTGTCGGACATCATCGGCGCGGCCAGCTACCCGGACAAACACATGTCGATGGACTCCCTCTACGAATACGGCAGCCGCGCCGGGTTCTGGCGGATCCACAATGAATTTCAGAAACGCGGCCTGCCGCTGACGGTCTTTGGCGTGGCGATGGCGCTGGCGCGTCACCCGGAGATTGTTGAGGCGATCAAAGCGGCGGATTACGACGTGGTCAGCCACGGCTGGCGCTGGATCCACTATCAGAATATGGACATCAGCCAGGAGCGCGAACATCTGCACAAGGCGGTGCACGTTCTGACCGACCTGTTCGGCAAGCCGCCAACGGGCTGGTACACCGGGCGCGACAGCCCCAACACGCGTCAGCTGGTGGTGGAGCATGGCGGCTTCGACTACGACAGCGACTACTACGGCGACGACTTACCCTTCTGGACGGAAGTGGCCTGCAGCGACGGCACCCGTAAACCGCACCTGATCGTGCCGTATACGCTGGATGCGAACGACATGCGCTTTGCGACCGCGCAGGGATTTAACACCGCCGAGCAGTTTTATACGTATCTGAAGGACAGTTTTGACGTGCTGTACGAAGAGGGGGAAAGCGCGCCGAAGATGATGTCCATCGGCATGCACTGCCGCCTGCTCGGGCGACCGGGGCGTTTTCGCGCGCTGCAGCGGTTCCTGGATTACGTTGAGCAGCACGAGCGGGTGTGGGTCTGTACCCGCCAGCAGATTGCCGACCACTGGCGGGAGGTGCATCCGTTTCAGAAGTAAGTGTGCGATGTTTTGCCGGGTGGCGGCTGCGCCTTACCCGGCCTACAGGGCCCACAGGGCATACGGAACATCGTAGGCCCGGTAAGCGCAGCGCCACCGGGCAGGTTTTTCAGCGTTACACCATCAAACTCACCTGCGCCGCCACAATGCGCCACCCGTAGGCAAACCGCACCCACGTCTGCTGCTGGCGGCCAATGCGTTCCGTGCTCTCGCGGGTAAACTCGGTGCTGCATACGGCATAATCCTCCCCGAAGGTGGTGATGATGGTGTGCCGCAGCGTCCGCTGCAGCCCGGCGGCGGGGCGCGCCGCGCGAAAGGCGCGGATTTCATCGATCCCGTACAGGTTTTCCCCCGCCCCCAGCCGCACCGTGTTCTTGTCGTGCCAGAACAGCTCGTCCAGCACCGCAACGTTGTTGCTCACCAGCGCGTCCTCATAGCGGTAAAACGCGGCCGTCACCTCGGCAACCACCCACGGGAGGTTAATGTCATCGTGATTCATCATGCTGCTATCTCCGCCGGGCGGGCATCGGTGATGCCGCTCTCTTCCAGAACCCGCGCGACGCGCAGGCAGGCCTGCTCGTTAAACGGCGCGGCAATCAGCTGCAGGCCAATGGGCGCGCCCTGCGCGGTGCGCAGCGGAACGGTGGTCACGGGCAGGCCTAAAAACGAAATCGGCTGGGTCAGCATCCCCATGCTGGCGCGGATGGGAAGCGGCTGACCGTTAATCTCCATGGTTTGCTCGCCGATCCGCGTGGCGCTGCGCGGCGTTGCCGGGGCAATCAGCACGTCGGCCCGTGCAAACAGCGCGTGAAACGCCTGCCGTGCCTGCGCGCGAAACCGCTGGGCCTGAATGTACCAGGCGGAAGGGATCATCGCCCCGGCCAGCAGGCGTTCGCGGGAGTGCGGCTCAAAACGCTCGGGCTCCCGGCGAAGCGCGGGCAGGTACTGATTTCCCCCTTCGGAGGCGCTGATGATAAACGCCGCGGAACGCGCCAGCTCGGCGTCAGGAAACTGAAGCTCATCCTGCACGTCGAGCGCCTTCGCCACCCGCGCCACGGCGTCTCTGGCGTCCGCGTCGCACCAGGTGGTGAAGTAGCCGCCGAGCACCGCGCAGCGCAGGCCGTCAAGCCCGCGGTCAAGCAGGGGGCGCGTCTGTTCCCGCGAGCTCTCTGACTGAAAACCGTCGCTGGTGTCCCGGCCCTGCAGCGCGTCGTACACGGACGCCAGGTCGCATACGCGGCGCGCAAAGGGCCCGATATGATCCAGGCTCGCGACAAACGGATGGCTGCCGGAACGCGACAGGCGGCCAAAGGTGGGCTTCAGGCCGTAGATGCCGCACAGGGAGGCCGGAACGCGAATCGAGCCGTTGGTGTCGGTGCCGAGCGAAAAGTGCACCAGCCCGGCGGCCACCGCGGCGGCTGAACCGCCGGACGACCCGCCCGCAATGCGCGTCAGATCGTGCGGGTTACGCGTCGCGCCGTAGTGGCTGTTCTCGGTGGTAAAGCCGTAGGCGTAGGCGTCCATATTGACCATCCCGGTCAGCAGCCCGCCCGCGCTGCGCAGCTGGCGCACGGCGAAGCTGTCGGCGGCGGCAGCGGGGCGCTGGCTGAACAGCTCGGCCCCGGCGAGGGTGGTGTGACCGGCAACGTCGAACAGATTTTTTACCGCGTAGGGCACGCCCGCCAGCGGCGGCAGGGGGCGCTTCTCGCGGCGCAGGGTGTCGATGTTCTCGGCCTCGGCGAGCATGCGTGCTTCCGTCACGGTGGTCCAGGCATTGATCTGCGGATTAACGCGCGCAATCGCCTCCAGCGTCTGGCGGGCGATCTCGCGAGCGCTCAGCTCGCCCGCGCTCAGCGCCTGCTGGATCGCGCTGATACTCATCTCGTGTAGCGTCATGCTTTATACACTCCTGCGATCTCCAGACGGTCGTCGAGCGGCAGCGCCATCAGCGGGGCGGCCATGCTGGCTATGCGGCTGAACTGCAGCTGCAGCTCGGCCCGGCGGGCGTCATCCAGCGTCACGCCGAGTACGGATTCCATTTGCGCAAGATACGCCTGCCAGTCGGGTTGGTGTGTCGTCATTGTTTTCTCCTCAGAATCCGGCGGCCGCGCCGTTGCTGCGCGGGTCAAATGCCCCTTCAAACAGCCCGTTGGGGTGGCGAACAATGGCGCCCGCGTGGCCCATGGCTTCACTAAAGTCAGGGAATAGCTCCACCTCGTGACCGAGTGCCCGCAGGCGCGCGACCGTCTCGGGTGAAAAACGCCCTTCAAGCTTTAAGGTGTCTGAGGTTTGCCCCCAGGTGCGCCCCAGCAGCCAGCGTGGGCGGGTGATGCTCTCCTGCAGGGGGACGCCCTGGACAACGTAGCGGGTAAAGAGCGCGGCCTGGGTTTGCGGCTGTCCGTCGCCGCCCATCGAGCCGTAGACCATCACGCGACCGTCCTTCAGACGCGCCGCCGCCGGGTTCAGGGTGTGGAACGGCTGTTTGCCCGGCGCGAGGGCCAGAAGATGGGCGGGATCGAGGCTGAACGATGCGCCCCGGTTCTGCCAGACGATGCCGGTATCGGGCAGCACCACGCCGCTGCCGAACTCGTGATAAAGGCTCTGGATAAACGACACGGCAAGCCCGCTGCTGTCCATCACCCCCATCCACACCGTATCGCCGGGGCCTTTTCCGGTGCCCCACGGCGCCGCGCGACTGTCGTCAACCCTGTCGGCAAGGGCCTGCAGGGCGGCGGGATCCAGCAGTTTCTGAACATCGGTTTTCAGCGCGCGCGGGTCGGTGATGTGGGCATCGCGCAGGCCAAAGGCCAGCTTGGTGGCTTCCACGATGCGGTGCAGGGTGTCGGCGTCGTCGGCGTCCGCCATGTTCAGGCGGTCGGTGATGCCGAGTATCGCCAGCGAGACCAGCCCCTGCGTTGGCGGGGCGTGGTTAAAGATCTCTCCCTGCTGATGCTCCAGCTTCAGCGGCGTGGTGCGCCGGGCCGCGTGGGCGTTGAGATCGGCCAGCGTCACGGGGAGACCCAGCGTCTCCATGCCGTGCGCCAGTACGTTCGCCAGCGGGCCGCGATAAAAGCTGTCGAGACCCTCTTCCGCCAGACGCGTCAGGGTCGTGGCCATGGCGGGCTGGTAAAAGCGGCTCCCGACCTGCGGCGGCTTACCGTCCACCAGCCAGGTTTCCGCGAAGCCGGGGATGGCCTTCAGCTCGTCGAACTTGCTGGCCGTGGCGTGGGCCTGAGAGGCCGTGACCGGGGTGCCGTTCTGCGCATAGTCAATGGCGTCGGCCAGCAGGCGGGCCAGCGGCAGCGTTTTGCCGGTCATTTCGCGCGAGACCTTCAGCGCCTCGTCCCAACCGCTTACCGTGCCGGCGACGGTCAGCGCCGCCTGCGGTCCGCGATGGGGGATCTGCGTGAGCCCATCGTAGGCGGCCAGCGTCGCGCGCGATCCCGCCGCGCCGCTGGCGTCAATGGCGATGGGGTTGCCTTCCGGCGGCACGATAAGCCAGAAGCCATCGCCGCCCAGCCCGTTCATATGCGGGTAAACCACGGCGATGGTGGCCGCTGCCGCGACCATCGCCTCTATCGCGCTGCCGCCTTCGCGCAGCACCGCCAGCGCGCTCTGGCTGGCAAGATTGTGGGGCGCAACGGCCATGCCGTGCGTGGAGACATTACTTTGCATGAAGCGTCCTCGTAACCCTGAAAGTCACAAGGTGCTGCAAAAGCTGTTCCAGTTCTGAAAGAAAAGTTTCAGTAAACTGGCACGTATAATGAATACATACAAAAAAGGTACAATGTAATGAAACAAAAGTTACAGAGGCGCTATGGAACAGTTAGATGAACGTCTGAAAGCACAATACCCGTCGCTGTCGCCGCAGGAGCAGCGGGTGGCGGACTTTATATTCGACCATTTTGACGATCTGATTAGCTACAACAGCGCCGAGCTTGCGCAGCTGAGCGGGGTGTCGAAAGCCACGGTGAGCCGTCTGTTTAAGCGGCTGGGCTATGAGAAATATAAGGACATGCGCGACGAGCTGCGCACCCTGCGCCAGAGCGGAATGCCGCTCACCGATAACCGCGACGCGGTGCAGGGCAACACGCTGCTGGCGCGCCACTATAAGCAGGAGATGGCGAACCTGACCCAGTGGGTCAATGCCCTCGACGCGCAGCAGTTTGCCGACGCCATAGCCTGCATGGTCAGGGCGCGCCGCATCGTCATTATCGGCATGCGTAACGCCTATCCGGCGGCGCTGCACCTGCGCCAGCAGCTGCTGCAGGCGCGCGGTCAGGTGCTGGTTCTGCCGCAGCCGGGCCAGAGCCTGAGCGAGGAGCTGGTGGACTTAACGCCGGACGATCTGGTGGTGATGATGGCCTTTCGCCGTCGCCCGCGCATCATTCGCCCGCTGATGCAGCAGCTTCAGAGCAGCGGTATTCCGGTGCTGCTGATGTGCGAGCCGCAGGCCCACAGCCTGTTCCCGCTGGCGAGCTGGCGGCTCTGCACTCCGCTGGACAGCGTCTCCGCCTATGACAGCTATTCGTCGGTCAACAGTCTGATCAACCTGCTGGCGAACGCCTTCCTGCATGACATTCTCGATAAGGGCCGCCCGCGCATTCACGAGATTGCCTCCCTCTACCAGCAGCTGGACGAACTCGAACAGCGATAATGGGGCATCAGGCTGGTGCTTTGCATTAAAATGGTGCATAAGGGCGGGGCGAAAATGGAGAGCGTTTTCGCCCCGCCCGCGTTTTATCAGGCTTTAATAGAAAATTCCCCGCTTCGCCTTATCTGGCACATTAGTTGCAAAATCACCTTCAAAGAATCTTTTGTTTCATGTTAACGTTACGGGGAAGCACCATGAAAAAACTGTTAATTGCACTGGCCGGGGCCGCATGCCTCTTCACGCAGCTGCCGGCAAAGGCTGACCAGCTTCAGGATATTGAGAAGCGCGGCACCATCCGCATTGCCGTTCCGCAGGACTTCCCGCCGTTTGGCTCGGTGGGAACCGATCTGCAGCCGCAGGGCTACGACATCGACATGGCGCGCTATCTCGCTAAACAGATGAAGCTCAAGCTGCAGCTGGTGCCGGTGACCAGCGCCAACCGCGTGCCGTACCTGCAAACCGATAAGGTGGATCTGGTCATTTCCAGCCTCGGTAAAAACCCGGAGCGCGAGAAGGTAATCGACTTCAGCCGCGCCTACGCGCCGTTCTTCCTCGGCGTGTTTGGTCCGAAAGGGGCTGAACTGAAGGACGCCGCCGCGCTGAGCGGAAAAACCATCGGCGTGACGCGCGGGGCGGTGGAGGACATGGTGCTGACCGGCCTGGCGCCGAAAGACGCGGACGTGAAGCGCTACGAAGACAATAACACCACGCTCTCCGCCTACCTCTCTGGCCAGGTGCAGTACGTGGCAACAGGCAACCTCGTGGTGGCGGCCATTTCGCGCCAGAACGCGGATAAAGCCCCGGTCCCGAGCTTTATGCTGAAAGACTCGCCGTGCTTCATTGGCCTGAAGAAAAATGAACCGGCCCTGAAGGCAAAAGTGGACGCGCTGATTGAGCAGGGCATTAAAGACGGCACGCTGAATGGCCTGTCCGAGCAGTGGCTGAAGGCCCCGCTGCCGGCAAACCTTGGCGCCTGAGCCGATGACGGAGCAACTTGATTTTTCAGCCCTCTGGCCGCACTGGCCGGCGCTGCTGGCGGGATTGTGGGTCACCGTTCAGCTGACGGTAATGGCCACCGTCGGCGGGCTGGCAACAGGGATTGTCGGGGCGGCGATCCGCAGCGGACGCACCACCTGGTTTAGCCGGATCTGGGGCGCGTACGTGGAAATCATCCGCAACACGCCGTTTGTGGTGCAGCTGTTTTTCATCGTCTTCGGTCTGCCGAATCTGGGCCTGAAGATGACGGCGGGGGAAGCGGCGCTATTGGCAATGGTGGTGAACCTGGGCGCCTACAGCACCGAGATTATCCGCGCCGGCATCCAGGTCACGCCGAAAGGCCAATGGGAGGCCGGACGCGTGCTGGGGCTGACCCGGCTGCAGACCTTTATTCGCGTGGTGCTGCCGCCCGCGCTGCAGCGCATTTACCCGGCGCTGGTGAGCCAGTGCATCATCGTGATGCTCGGTTCGTCGGTGGTGTCGCAGGTCTCGTATGAAGAGCTGACCTTCGCCGCCAACCTGATCCAGTCCAGAACGTTTCTGAGCTTTGAGGTTTATCTGGTGACCACCGGGATTTACCTGGCGCTGTCGATTACCCTGCGCCAGCTGATGATGGCGGCAGGACGCAAATGGCTGGGGGTGCAGGCATGATGACCACCTTTACCGACTGGGACATTATTCGCAACCTGCTGCTGGCCGGACGCTGGACGGTGCTGCTGTCGCTGGTGGCGTTTGTCGGCGGGGCGGTGGTAACGCTGCCGCTCCTGCTGCTGCGCCTGACGGGCGGACGCACGGTGAAGCGCATCATCCGCGGCTATATTGAGCTGTTTCAGGGCACGCCGCTGCTGATGCAGCTGTTCCTGGCCTTCTTCGGCGTGGCGCTGTTCGGCATCGACGTTTCGCCGTGGACCGCCGCCTCGCTGGCGCTGACGTTTTACACCAGCGCGTTTCTGCTCGATATCTGGTACGGCAGCATTCGCGCGCTGCCGAAGGGGCAGTGGGAAGCCTCACGCTGTCTGGGGCTGACCTTTGGCCAGACCCTGTTTCGCGTGGTCGCCCCGCAGGCGCTGCGCATCGGCATTGCGCCGACGGTCGGCTTTGCCGTGCAGGTGATCAAAGGCACCGCGCTGGCATCGATTATCGGCTTTATCGAGCTGACCAAGGCCGGGACCATGCTGACCAACGTAACCTATCAGCCGTTTAAGGTCTTTGCGCTGGTGGCGCTCGGCTACTTTATTCTGTGTTATCCGCTGTCGCGCTACAGCCGCTATCTGGAGACGAAATTCAATGCCTCTCATCACCATTAATCAGGTGCAGAAGTACTACGGTAATAACCACGTGCTCAAGGGCGTCGATCTGGATATCGACATGGGCCAGGTGATCTCCATCATCGGGCGCAGCGGATCGGGCAAAAGCACGCTGCTGCGCTGCATCAACGGCCTGGAAGGCTATCAGGACGGCAGCATCAAGCTGGGCGGCATGACCATTACCGACCGGGATTCCCAGGCGCGCGAAATCAGCCGCTCGGTCGGGATGGTGTTCCAGAGCTTCAACCTGTTCCCGCACATGACGGCGCTGGAAAACGTGATGCTCGCCCCGCGTCGGGTGCTGAAGAAAAGCGCCGCCGAATGCCGGGCGCTGGCGCAGCAGATGCTGGAGAAAGTGGGCTTAGGCGATCGTCTGGATTACTACCCGTCGAGCCTCTCCGGCGGCCAGCAGCAGCGCGTGGCCATTGCCCGGGCGCTGGCCATGTCGCCGAAAGTGTTACTCTGCGACGAGATCACCTCCGCGCTCGACCCGGAGCTGGTGGGCGAAGTGCTCAAGGTGCTGGAGCAGCTGGCGGCCGAGGGGATGACGCTCATACTGGTTACCCATGAAATGAATTTTGCCCGCGAAGTGGGCGACCGCGTGGTGTTTATGCACCAGGGGAAAGTCTGGGAGCAGGGCGACAGCAAAACGCTGTTCGCCAACCCGCAGACCACGGAACTGAAGCAGTTCATCTCCTCCGTGCGCGGCCTCAACTGATAAGGACTGAACAATGGATATCGCACACTTTCCGCAAATCAACCCGCCCCAGCGTCTGCTGATGGGACCGGGCCCGATCAACGCCGACCCGCGCGTGCTGCGCGCCATGTCGAGCCAGCTGATCGGCCAGTACGATCCGGCCATGACACACTACATGAACGAGGTGATGGCGCTCTATCGCGGCGTGTTCCGCACCGAAAACCGCTGGACGATGCTGGTGGACGGCACCTCCCGCGCGGGGATTGAAGCCATTCTGGTCTCCGCCATTCGCCCGGGCGATAAGGTGCTGGTGCCGGTCTTTGGCCGCTTTGGTCACCTGCTGTGCGAAATTGCCCGCCGCTGCCGCGCGGAGGTGCATACCATCGAAGTACCGTGGGGCGAGGTGTTTACCCCGGACCAGGTGGAGGATGCGATTAAGCGTATTCGTCCGCGCCTGCTGCTAACCGTGCAGGGCGACACCTCCACCACCATGCTGCAGCCGCTCGCCGAGCTTGGCGCGATCTGCCGCCGCTACGACGTGCTGTTTTACACCGATGCCACCGCGTCGCTCGGCGGTAACGCCCTGGAGACCGACGCCTGGGGGCTTGACGCCGTCTCGGCCGGGATGCAGAAGTGCCTCGGCGGCCCGTCCGGCACGTCGCCGATCACCCTGAGTGCGCGGATGGAAGAGGCAATCCGCCGCCGCAAGTGCGTGGAGGAGGGTATTCGCACCGACGCCCACCGCGACGGCGACGAGGAGATGATCTACTCCAACTACTTCGATCTCGGCATGGTGATGGACTACTGGGGGCCGGAGCGGCTGAACCACCACACCGAAGCGACCACCGCACTGTTTGGCGCTCGCGAATGCGCGCGACTGATCCTGCAGGAGGGGCTGGATAACGGCATCGCCCGCCACAGGCTGCACGGCGATGCGCTGCTGAAGGGCATTCAGGCGATGGGGCTGGAGACCTTCGGCGACCTGAAGCACAAGATGAACAACGTGCTGGGCGTGGTGATACCGCAGGGCGTCAACGGCGACCAGGTGCGCAAGCTGATGCTGGAGGATTTCGGGATTGAAATCGGCACCTCGTTTGGCCCGCTGCACGGCAAAGTGTGGCGCATTGGCACCATGGGCTACAACGCGCGCAAGGACTGCGTGATGACTACCCTGAGCGCGCTGGAGTCGGTGCTGAACTACCTCAAATTCACCACCACCCAGGGGGCCGCCATGCAGGCCGCGTGGGACCACTATCGTCGCGAGACGCCGCAATGAGCCCGGCGGCAGAGCGGGTGATGGCGCGCGCCGACGCGCTGGCCGCCATCAGCGAAACCCCGGACGGCCTGACGCGGGTCTATCTCTCCACGCAGCATCTCCAGGCCAACCAGCTGGTTGGGGAGTGGATGCGCCAGGCGGGCATGACCGTCTGGCAGGACAGCGTGGGCAATATCTGTGGACGCTACGAGGGCGCGCAGGAGGGGGCGCAGGCGGTGCTGCTCGGCTCGCATCTGGACACCGTACGCAACGCCGGGCGCTACGACGGCATGCTCGGGGTGCTCACCGCCATCGAAGTGGTGGACAACCTGCACAAGCAGGGGCGGCATCTGGCGCAGGCCATCGAGATTGTCGGCTTTGGCGACGAAGAGGGCACCCGTTTTGGCATCACCCTGCTGGGCAGCCGTGGTTTGACGGGCACCTGGCCGCAGGGCTGGCTGGAGACGTGCGATGCCCAGGGCATCAGCGTGGCGCAGGCGATGGTGCAGGCGGGGCTCGATCCCACTCGCATGGCGCTCGCGGCACGCCATCAGGAGGATTTCAGCGCCTGTCTGGAACTGCATATCGAACAGGGACCGTGTCTGGAGCAGGAAGGGCTGGCGCTGGGCGTGGTGGAAGCCATCAACGGCGCGCGCCGCCTCAACTGCCGCTTCACCGGCGAGGCCGGGCACGCCGGTACCGTGCCGATGAGTCATCGTAAGGATGCTCTGGCCGCCGCCGCCGAGTGGATGGTGCTGATCGAAAACACCACCCGGCAGCAGGGCGGCAACCGGGTAGCGACGGTCGGGGAACTGCGCTGCCTGCCCGGCGCGGTGAACGTCATCCCCGGCGAGGTTGCGCTCTCGCTGGATATTCGCGGCCCGCAGGATGCCCCGCTGGACGCGCTGCTCGCTGAACTGCTGGCGCAGGCGCAGGCGATCGCCGCCCGTCGCGGGCTGAGCTTCAGCGCCGAGGAGTTTTACCGGATCGCCGCCACGCCGTGCGATGCGCGTTTGCAGCGCCTGCTGGGCGACGCGGTTGAATCGGTGCAGGGGCGCTCGTTATCCCTGCCCAGCGGCGCCGGGCACGACACCATCGCCCTGGCGGAACGCTGGCCGGTGGGGATGCTGTTTGTGCGCTGTAAGGGCGGGATAAGCCACCATCCGGCGGAATCGGTGATGGCTGAGGATGTTGCCCTGGCGATTGAGGCATTTGGGCAGGCGGTGAGAGCGCTTGGTGCTATCTGATTGTTGCCCGGCGGCGCTGCGCTTGCACGGGTCTACGAGATGGGTAGGCCGGGTAAGCGGCAGCGCTACCCGGCAAGGAATCACATCACTCCAGCCCCAGCGTATATTGCGCGATCTTAAAGTAGATAATCAGCCCGGTACCGTCGATCAGCGTCGCGATAAACGGCGCGGAGACGACCGCCGGGTCAATGCCGCAGCGCTTGAGCACCATCGGAATGACCGACGACACGATCGCACTCCACAGCGTAATGCACACCAGCGTCAGGCTGACGATGAGCGTAATCTCCAGCCCAATCCCCATCATCCAGGCGCGAATGCACCCGGCAATGCCGAGCGTCACGGCAATCATCAGCGAGGTGGTCATCTCTTTGCGCAGCACGCGGCCCACGTCGCGCAGATGAACTTCACCCAGCGCCATGGCGCGCACCAGCGTGGAGGTGATCTGCGTCCCGCTGTTGCCGCCCGTGCCGATCAGCAGCGGAATAAAGAATGCCAGCGCGATGGCGGACTCCAGCGCCTCTTCAAAATGCTGAATGACCGAGCTGGTGTAGGCTTCGGCGACAAACAGCAGCAGCAGCCAGACGGAGCGTTTCTTCCACAGGCTGAAGGCGCTGGTTTCCAGATAGGGCTTCTCCAGCGGCAGCGTCGCCCCCTGAAGCTGGGCATCTTCGGTGACGTCATCTTCCAGCAGATGGGCGATTTCGCGCTCGGTCAGGCAGCCGACGAGTTTGCCGTGGGTCACCACGGGCACGACATCTGCGTCGCCGTGCGCCAGCAGTCCTGCAACATCGGCACGTTCATCCTCCGGTTTGACCTGCAAAAACTGCGAAATCATCAGGCTTTTAATTGGCTGTACGGTATCTGTGGTCTGTAGCAGCTTGCGCACGGCAACCATCCCCGCAAGGCGGCCATTGTCTTCAATAAAAATATGCGACGGAATATCATCGTCTTTTAATTTTTTGAAGAATTGCTCGCGCGCCAGCGCCACGCATAATGCAATATCGAGGACGATAAAATCGGTATTCATATATTGCGCGACCGCGCTGTCATTGAATGCCAGGTTTTGGTTGTGAATAGCGTAAGACATAGTGAATTCCCTTTGAATAATAACATCTCTCAGGGGCGAGCAAGACAGGGCATGTCGAAGAGGAGATCCCCACGTCCTGGGTTCAGCACTGTACACCGTATCCCGCAAGGGAAGTTATACTGACAAAGCCTTGATTCGACAGTGCCTGTTTTACCCTGTGCCGGTTCTCTCGAACCTACCAGAGCGATAACGTGTATTTGTACAGGAGCCTCGCCATAACGAGATCGTTGTAAAACGAGAGGGATAATACGCCTGTTTAAATTTAGCGCTCAGAAAATTAAATAATGTTTAAGAACGGTTTAGATAAATATTATTAATAAAATGTTGAGGGTTTATTTAGGTTTATTCACTTTAAATGGAGGATTAAATAATTAACGGGAGAGAGGAAATTGGCGTGGCTTGATAATCTGCTGAATCATTTTGCGCTGTATCCGGCACATCTTTTCGCGCTGTTATTTGTGATGGCGCTGAGTAAATCGACGGTGCTGATCTCCTCCGTGCTGCCGCCCGCGTCGGTGATGCTGCTGGCGGGCATTACCGTCAGCCAGGGGAGCATGCACCCGGCGCTGGCGTGGCTGGCCGTGGTGATGGGGGCGACGGCGGGATCGATGCTGAATTACCATATCGGCCAGCTGATGGGGCACACCCGGCTGGTCGCGCGCTTTACGGCGAAGCATGCCGCTACGTTTTTACGGGTTCAGCATCAGCTGCAAAAAAACGGCGTCATCGCCCTGTTTACGTCGCGCTTTCTGGCGGTGTTGCGCTATGTCGTGCCGCTGGCGGCGGGGATGCTCAGGCTTAACGCCGTCAAAGTCTACGCCGTCAGCCTGCTTTCCGCCTGCGCGTGGGCGGCGCTGTATGTCGGCGCGGTCACCGGCATCAGCGCCTTTTGAATTACAGACTTCCCATTCCGCCGTCCACCAGCAGCTCCGTTCCCACCGTGTAGCTCGACTCGTCGGAGGCCAGATAGAGCGCGGCTTTTGCCAGCTCCGTCGTCGAGCCCATTCTGCCGAGCGGCACCAGCTTGATGATTTCCGCCATCATCGCGTTAAGCGCCTCGTCGCTTAAGCCCGTTTTCGTAAACGCCGGGGTCTCCACCGGACCGGGGCTCAGGCCGTTGACGCGGATCCCGCGCGGCAGCAGCTCTGCCGACAGCGTGCGCGCCAGCGACAGCAGGGCGGCCTTGCTCGCGGCATACACGCTGCTGGTGGGCAGGCCGATGCGCGCGCTCACGGAGCCGCAGAGGATTATCGAGGACGGGTTATTCAGCAGCGGCAGCAGCGCCTGGATTAAAAAGAACGGCCCCTTCAGGTTGATGTTCATCAGACGGTCCCAGGCCTCTTCCTGCCAGGCTTCCAGCGGCGCGTGCGTCACGTCGCCGGCGTTGAGAAACACCGCGTCCAGGCGCGGCCAGCGGGCGGCGAGGGTTTCCGCCAGCGCTTTTTGCGAGGTGATATCGCCCGCATCGGTCGGGATCACCCAGGCCTTATCGCCCAGAATGCGCTCAGCTTCGGCGAGGGTGTCCGGGTTGCGTCCGGTCACGGCGACGCGGGCGCCTTCGGCGATAAACGCCTGCGCGGTGGCAAGACCGATGCCGCTGGTGCCGCCGGTAATCAATGTATACTTATCGGTTAAACGACCCATGTTCTTCTCCTGAAATGTCACTGGAGAAAGCACTATAGAAACGTTAGTATCGAAAGGAAACCAGGTACCAAATGGATACTAACGAGGCAAGAGGTGTGCTATGGCAGAAATGCTGGGTGAGTGCTGTGAAAAAAAATCTGAGGCCTATACCTGCCCGATGACGCAGTTTGTAAATCTGATTTCCGGCAAATGGGCAATCCCGATCCTTTATCGTCTTATTGTGATTAACACGCCTGTCCGCTTCGGCGATCTGCTGCGGGCGGCTGCCCCCATTACCCAGAAAGAGCTGACGAAGCAGCTGCGCCTGTTTGAACAGCGCGGGCTGGTGACGCGGACGGTCTACCCGGAGATCCCGCCGCGCGTGGAGTATCAGATTACCGGGCTGGGGTTAACCCTGCAGGATGCACTCTCTCCGCTGGCCGCCTGGATGAGCGAGTACGGCGACCAGCTGGAGCGTTAGGCTACTGCTTTACGTAGCGCGGAGCCGGGATGCCGGTGCGCGCGCTGATAAACAGCTCGAGGCGTGCCGCTTCGTAGCGGTCCCACAGGCTGACGTCATGCATCGGCGGGATGGTGATCGGTTCGCCCTGATCCAGACCCGCCAGTGACGCATCCACCATATCGTCGGTGGTCATCACCGATCCTTCCGGCAGATCGTCCACCGTGACGCCAGAATGGCTCCAGATCTCCGTCGCGGTCGCGGCGGGCAGCACGGCCTGAATGCGCACGTTGCTGTCGGCAAATTCTTCCTGCAGTCCGCGGGTAAAGCTCAGTACCCAGGCCTTGGTGGCGCTGTAGAGCGCGCTGCCCGCACGGACATGGAGCGATAACACCGAGGCGATATTGATCAGCGTGCCGCGATTGTTCCGCGCCAGTCGCGGGAGAATGGCGTAGGTCAGCCGCATCAGCGCCGTGGTGTTGAGGGTATTGATGGCCTGATGCTGCGCCACCTCGCCCGCGAGGAACGGCGCCATCTGCGCGGTGCCCGCGTTGTTAACCAGCGTATCAATGGCGGTATTGCTGCGCAGTTCCTCTTCCACCGCGCGGATCCCGGATTCATCGGTGAGATCGGCCACCAGAATATCGACGGCCACGCCGTAGCGCGCGCGCAGGTCGGCGGCGAGGGTTTTCAGGCGATCCTCGCGGCGGGCGACCAGGACCAGGTTGGCACCGCGCGCGGCAAGGCGATCGGCATAGACGGCACCGATCCCGGAAGAGGCACCCGTGATCAGGGCGGTGGTGATTTGCGTAGTCATAATGCATTACCTCAGGCAAAGTGGGTTATTTGGTTTCAATATGAAACTGAATTAACTCTCTGCCATTTGGTTTTATAATGCAACCACATTGGCGAGATTTTTTTGCTTTTGCCTGGCGGGTGGGCTCAGGAGGGGAGTTTGGCCACGATCTCTTCAGGCGTCAGTTCGCGCCCGTCATCGGCGATAAGCATCAGTTTTCGCAGCGGTTTGCGCTGTTCGCTATCGACGAGAACGGTGCCGCATTCGTTTTCCGCGAACAAAAATTCATTGCCCCACTGGGACAAGGCAACCAGCACGGTTTGCAGGGCGCGTCCCTTGTCGGTCAGGACATATTCCTGCCAGGCGCTGCCGTCGGAGGCGGGCTGAAGCCGGAGGATGCCTTCGTCCACCAGCAGCTTGAGCCGCGTGGTCAGCATGTTTTTCGCGATACCGAGGCTTTTCTGAAACTCGCCGAAGCGTTTAATACCGCGAAGCGCGTCGCGAACGATCAGCAGCGACCACCAGTCGCCGATGATATCCAGCGAACGGGCGACGGGGCAGGTGCTCTCTTCAAGGCGGGTACGTTTCACAGCGAATTCTCCGGTGGGGTGTGGTTTTATTATAAAACTAATTGGCACACTCCGTAAGCACGTTAATCATCAGTTTGAGAAATGCTTCCCGGAAAATTGTGACGAACCTGTCACACTGAACGCGACATTTTAAAACGAGTGAGGAATTAGGGATGAGAAAAGCACTACTCGCGCTGGCAGTCGCCGGTTCCATTTCAGCAACGTTTGGCGTACAGGCGCAAGAGACGCCGGAAGGGTATCAGCTGGAGCAAGTTTTAATCATGAGCCGTCACAACCTGCGCGCGCCGCTGGCCAATAACGGCAGCGTGCTGGAGCAGTCCACGCCGAAGCAGTGGCCGGAGTGGGAAGTGCCGGGCGGCCGGCTCACCACCAAAGGTGGCGTGCTGGAGGTCTATATGGGGCACTACATGCGCGAGTGGCTGGCGCAGCAGGGGATGGTGAAGACGGGAGAATGTCCACCGGCGGATAGCGTTTATGCTTACGCCAACAGCCTGCAGCGCACCGTCGCCACCGCGCAGTTCTTCATTACCGGCGCGTTCCCGGGCTGCGATGTGCCCGTGCACCATCAGGAAAAAATGGGCACCATGGACCCGACATTCAATCCGGTGATTACCGATAACTCGCCGGCATTCCGCGAAAAAGCGCTCAAGGCGATGGAGTCCGAGCGGCAGAAAATGCAGCTTGGTGAAAGCTACAAGCTGCTGGAGCAGATGACCAACTACGCCGACTCGCCGTCCTGCAAAGAGAAAAAAGTCTGCTCGCTGGCGGACGCGAAAGATACCTTCAGCGCCGACTATGAAAAAGAGCCCGGCGTTTCCGGGCCGCTGAAGGTGGGCAACTCGCTGGTGGACGCGTTCACGCTGCAGTATTACGAAGGCTTCCCGGCCGACCAGGTCGCCTGGGGCGAAATCAAAACCGACCAGCAGTGGCGCGTGCTGTCGAAGCTGAAAAACGGCTATCAGGACTCGCTGTTTACCTCTACCGAGGTGGCGCAAAACGTGGCGAAACCGCTGGTGAAGTATATCGATAAAACGCTGGTCACCGAGCAGGCGAAAGCGCCTAAGATCACCCTGCTGGTGGGGCATGATTCGAACATTGCTTCCCTGCTCACCGCCCTCGATTTCAAACCGTACCAGCTGCACGACCAGCAGGAGCGCACCCCGATTGGCGGCAAGATTGTCTTCCAGCGCTGGCATGACAAAAATGCCAACCAGGAGCTGATGAAAATTGAGTATGTCTACCAGAGCTCAGAGCAGCTGCGCAACGCCAGCGTGCTGTCGCTGCAGTCTCCGGCGCAGCGCGTGACGCTGGAGCTGAAGGGCTGCCCGGTGGATGCGAACGGCTTCTGTCCTGTTGATAAATTCAATGCGGTGATGAATAACGCGGCGAAGTAAAGGAGAACCCCCCGCGTAATGGCGGGGGGAAACACTTAAACGTTTTTACGTTCGATGGTTTGCTCACCCCAGAAGAGCGAGTCTTTGTCCGTTTTTTCGAAGGCGCGCACCAGCACTTCATCGTTGCCTTCTTCCCAAATCTGCTCGGCCAGCTTTTCATCGTATTTCGCGACTTCAAAGATAGCTTCGGCAATCTCCGGAGAGGTGTTGCGTAAACTTGCCCATTCGCCCACGTGGTGAGCTTTGGATTCTTGAGTTGGCATGCTTGTCCTCCTGTTGGGTGTTAGCCGTTGAGTTTTTTGGCCAGACCCGCGACGTATTCACCCTGATAGCGGGCGATAGACAGTTCTTCATTGCTTGGCTGGCGTGAACCATCCCCACCGGCAATGGTGGTTGCACCGTACGGCGTACCGCCGCGCACCTGGGAAATATCAAACAGCTCCTGCGCGCCGTAGCCAATTGGCACAATCACCATCCCGTGATGAGCAAGGGTAGTCCAGGTTGAGGTAATCGTCTGCTCCTGACCGCCGCCGGTCCCGGTAGAGCTGAATACGCTGGCGAGTTTGCCGTAGAGCGCCCCGGATGCCCAAAGTCCGCCGGTTTGATCGAGGAAGGTGCGCATCTGGCCTGACATATTGCCGAAGCGGGTTGGGGTGCCGAAGATAATGGCATCATAATCCGCCAGCTCCTGCGGGGTGGCGACCGGGGCGTTTTGTGTTTTTCCCCCGGCTTTCGCGAAGGCTTCTGCCTGCATGGTTTCCGGTACGCGTTTCACCACAACCTCAACGCCGTCAACCCTGTTTGCACCTTCTGCTACCGCGTGAGCCATGGTTTCAATGTGTCCATACATGGAATAATAGAGCACCAGAACTTTTGCCATTTTGCTTCACTCCTCGTTGGTTTCTCTGACAGCGGATCGCTGCGCTCTTTTAAAGATATGTCATCACAGCCAGACTGCAAAAATGAACGCCATTTATTTGATTTATAACAACATGAGGAGAAAAATGGCTTTGTAGCAAAATGATACAACTTTCCCGGTGCGGATTTTTAAAATGATAAGAAAGGCTTATGAATTACCGCCGCGTCATCTCACCCGAAAGACTGAGATCATGTTGCAGGATATTACCTTCGGCTTGCCGGATAACCTCATTCCACTAAGCTTAGTTTCACGCGGCACAGATAAAGGCGTTGTCCTTGAGCCGCGAGGTGAAAGAATCCTCTTTTACTGAATGCAATATGATGTCTAATGTTTCACACTCTGGAGGTTAGAGATGGCAAACCATCGTGGTGGTTCAGGTAATTTCGCAGAAGACCGTGAAAGAGCATCAGAAGCAGGCCGTAAAGGTGGCCAGCATAGCGGGGGGAATTTTAAAAATGACCCTCAGCGCGCATCTGAGGCTGGCAAGAAAGGGGGGAAAAACAGCCATGGCGGTAATAAGTAATTCGCCGGGTTGACTCCCTGCCGCCGGGTTTCCCCCGGCGGTTTTTTTATTTCTGCAACATTGAACTGTAACCAAAGGCAACGCACACTATAGAATTGTTCTCATTTGCTGGTGCCGCATGTCTGTCTCACGCTTTAAATTCTCCGTAAAACCACAGGAAGCCATCCTCATTCTCATCACCATGTTTTGGGGCGGGACGTTTCTGGCCGTTCAGTACGCGGTGACCCTCAGCGATCCGTTCTTCTTTGTCGGCCTTCGCTTTGCGACGGCGGCGTTAGCCGTGGGGCTAATATCTCTTAAAACGCTGCGGGGTCTGACGCTGAAAGAGCTTAAGGCGGGCGTGGCGATTGGGGTGGCGATAGCCATGGGCTACAGCCTGCAGACGTGGGGATTGCAGACCATCTCCAGCAGCAAATCCGCGTTTATCACTGCCATGTATGTGCCGCTGGTGCCGCTGCTGCAATGGCTGTGCCTGGGGCGGCTGCCGGGTCTGATGTCCTGTATTGGCATCGTGCTGGCGTTTATCGGTCTGATTTTGCTTGCCGGGCCGGAAAACAATCTTCTGGCGCTGGGACAGGGTGAAATCATCACCCTGATTGGGGCGATTGCCATTGCGGCGGAAATTATTCTGATCAGCGCCTGGGCGGGCAAAGTCGACGTCAAACGGGTGACGGTGGTGCAGCTCGCGACCGCGTCGCTGGTGGCCTTTGCGACGATGGTTCCGGCAGGAGAGTCCGTGCCGCCGATGTCCACGGGCCTGGTCGTGGTGGCGCTGGGGCTGGGGATTTTCAGCGCCATTATCCAGGTCACCATGAACTGGGCGCAGCGCAGCGTATCGCCAACGCGGGCAACGGTCATCTACACCGGCGAGCCGGTCTGGGCGGGCATTTTCGGGCGACTGGCCGGGGAACGTCTGCCGCTGCTGGCCCTGGTGGGCGCGGCGTTTATTGTCGCCGGGGTGTTGGTGAGCGAGTTGAAGCTCAGAAAGCGTCGGAACCCGGTGAGCGACATGACTGCTGAAGAAGGTTTAGATTGAAAAAACAGACGGGTTTATCTACGATGTGTACGGATAAATACCGTACACGGTGAAGTAAACCATGCCAGCACTGAAAAAACAGCGTATCGATCTTCGCTTAACGGACGAAGACAAAACAATGATTGAAGAAGCGGCAGCGATGACGAATCAAACGATCACCCAGTTTATGGTGAACAGTGCGTCAGAGCGGGCAGCGGAAGTCATCGAGCAGCACCGCCGTCTCGTATTAAACGAAGCATCCTGGAATGCGGTGATGGATGCCATCGACAATCCACCAGAGCCAAATGAACGCCTGAAGCGAGCGGCAAAACGTCTTCGAAACATGGAGTGAAGCGTCGTGGACAATCTCACGATCGAAATGTTTTCAGAGGGAAAAGACTATAATTTCAGGGACTTCGATTGTGGTGAACCCTCGCTAAATGTCTTCCTCACAGAACATCTGGTGCGTCAGCACAATGGGCGTATTTTGCGAGGCTATTTGCTTAAAGATCGCGATGGTCCGCGAGTCCTGGGCTATTACACGTTGTCTGGTAGTTGCTTTGAAAAAGCGATGCTGCCTTCTAAGACTCAGCAGCGTCGAATCCCTTATAGCAACGTACCGAGCGTAACGCTGGGGCGCCTGGCGATACATAAAGACTTACAGGGGCTGGAGTGGGGAACGACGCTCGTCACGCATGCCATGCGGGTTGTCTATCTGGCATCGCAGGCGGTGGGTGTACACGGAATATTTGTTGATGCACTCAACGACCAGGCAAAACAATTTTATCTGAAGCAGGGCTTTATTCCGCTGACGGTTGAAAACAGCCATTCTCTTTTCTTTCCTACAAAATCTATCGAACGACTGTTTGAGCAGGCGTGATTGCCTGACATAAAGGTGTTCTTAGCGAACATAAAGGTCGGGTAAGGCATCGCCGTCACCCGACATTGAGATTTCACGACTCCTGACGCACCACCTCGCCCTGCGGGGCCGCAGCCATCCGGCGGCTCAGCAGGGCGTTAAGCAGGATCGCGCCGAAGGTCGCCGTGCCAATCCCGCCGATCGTAAACCCGCCCAGCGTCAGGGCAAAATCGCCCGCGCCCAGCACCAGCGTAACGGCCACCATAATCAGGTTGCCGTTCTGGCTGAGATCGACCCGATGCTGCACCCAGATCCGCGCGCCGGCCACGGCGATCAGCCCAAACACCACGATTGATGCCCCGCCGATGACCGGTGACGGAATGGTATGGATCAGCGCGCCGAATTTCGGCGAGAAGCCGAGCAGCATCGCCATCACCGCCGCCGCCACGAAGACCAGCGTCGAATAGACTTTGGTCACCGCCATCACGCCGATATTCTCGGCATAGGTGGTAACGCCGCTGCCGCCCACGGAACCGGAGAGCATGGTCGCCAGCCCGTCGCCGACGAACGCGCGGCCCATATACGGGTCCATGCTGCGTCCGGTCATCCCCGCGACCGCCTTCAGGTGACCCAGGTTTTCCGCCACCAGGATAACGGCGACGGGGGCGATAAGCATCATCGCCTGGGTGTTAAAGGTGGGGGAGGTCACTTTCGGCAGGCCGAACCAGGCGGCCTGATGCAGCAGCGTAAAATCAACCGGCTTGCCGAGACCAAAAACGTTTGCCAGCAGGGCATATACCAGACAGGCGACAATCAACCCGACCAGGATCAGCAGCCGCTGGATCATGCCCCGCGTAAAGACCGCCACCAGACCGATGCACAGCACGGTCACGACGGCCATCCAGCTTTCAAACGGCGAGCCGGAGACGCTTTTCACCGCAATCGGCGCAAGGTTCAGACCGATCGCCATTACTACCGCGCCGGTGACGACGGGGGGCATCATGCGTTCGATCCAGCGCGTGCCGATCTTCATTACCACCAGACCAATCAGGGTATACACCAGACCGCAGGCGATGATGCCGCCGAGGGCCACGCTCAGGTTGGGGTTGATTCCCTGGCCGTTAAACCCGGTGGTGGCGATCACCACGCCGACAAAGGCGGCGCTGGATCCCAGATAGCTGGGCACGCGCCCGCCGGTGACAAAAAAGAACAGCAGGGTGCCGATACCGGACATCAGAATCGAGAGGTTGGGATCGAGTCCCATCAGCATCGGCATTAGCACCGTGGCGCCAAACATGGCGACCGCGTGCTGGACGCCCATCACCATCGTCTGCCCGAGCGGGAGGCGTTCATCCGGCGCGACCACGCCAGCTTCTGTGGAGGTCGATTTCAACTGCCAGTGGGGAAATCCGAACATGGTCTGTCTCCTTAGAGCGCCTTAACAGGCGGGTCGCATTAGCGCGTGGTAGCCGCGGTCAAACCACACCAGCCCTTGCGGCGCCGGGTGGCGAATAATCGAAACGATGTCGCAGAACAAAATGTCATGGGTGCCGACGCTCACCACCTGGCTGATGCGGCAGTCAAACGAGGCCAGCGCATCCTCCAGACGCGGACAGCCCGTGTCGCCCGTTTGCCAGCGGGCGGCGGCGAAGCGTTCTTCCATTGGCGTTTTGCCGCCAAACAGGTTTGAGAGCGGCTCCTGTCCGGCGCTGAGGGTATTCACGCAAAGGGTGCGGTTTTCGCTGAACGTCGGCCAGACGGACGCGCCGCGGTTCAGGCACACCAGCAGGGTGGGCGGTGAATCCGTAACGCTGCACACCGCGCTGGCGGTGAAGCCTGCCAGCCCCGCCGGGCCGTCGGTGGTGATGATGTTCACCGCTGCGCCAACGCAGGCCATGGCGTCGCGAAAGGTTTGCTTATCCGGTGTCGTCATGATCGCTCCTTACGCCAGCCCGCAGGCATCGTCGAAGGTCAGGCGCGGCAGGCGCCCGTAAAGTTTGCCCGGGTCGCCGTAGCCAATGTTGATCAGAAGATTGCTTTTAAGCGTCGTGCCGGTGAAAAAGGCCTCGTCGACCTTTTGTCGGTCAAAGCCCGACATCGGGCCGGCGTCCAGCCCCAGCGCGCGACAGGCGAAAATCATGTACGCGGCCTGCAGCGAGCTGTTACGAAAGGCGGTCTCTTCCGCCAGCGCGGGGCTTGCGGTAAACCAGCTTCTGGCATCGCCGTGCGGGAACAGTTCAGGCAGGCGCTCGTAGAATTCACTGTCCCAGGCGACAATCGCCGTGACCGGGGCGGTGAGCGTTTTCTCCAGGTTGCCGCTGGAGAGCGCCGGGCGGAGCTTCTCTTTTCCCTCCGCGCTTCGCACAAACACAATCCGTGCCGGGGAGCAGTTGGCCGAGGTTGGCCCCCATTTCATCAGGTCGTAGATTTCGCGCAGCGTCTCGTCGCTGACGGCAATATCCTGCCAGCCGTTATGGGTGCGGGCGCCGGTAAACAGCGTTTCCAGCGCGGCGGGGGTAATGGCTTCGCTCATTAAGGCTCCTTATAAAGCGTGTTCATGACTGTGCAGCAGGCTGGCAAGCCCGTTCAGCAGCAGGGTGTTGAAGGTGTCCGGCTCGGTGACGTTGCAGGCATGGCCACCCTGGCGCATCACCGCGCTGTGGCTGTGCGGGATGGCCGCCTGCAGCTCAGACGAGCAGACAGAGGGCACCAGCATGTCGTCGGCGGAACAGATGATCTGTACCGGGCAGCGGATGCGTGCGGCGTGGCGGCTGAAGTCGGCCTTTTTCAGGGCGCTGAGCCGGTGCAGCAGGTTGGCTTTGCCCTGGAAATGGGCCAGCGCCAGCGCTTCTTCGGCCTCCAGACGGGGGGCGCGAGCGGCCATCCAGTCTGCCGGGTAGAGAAACAGCGGCTGCGCCTCAACCCACGCCTGTGGGCCGCCGTAATGCAGCAGGCGCTCGCGGATCTGAAAGCAGCGGCGGGTATGCGCGTTGAGGGTCAACCAGCCGTTGACGCACACCAGCGCGGTGAGGGCGTCGGGGCGGTCGAGGGCCAGCTGCAGGCCGACCAGCGCCCCCAGCGCGTGACCGACGACGCTGTAGCGCGCGATCCCGGCCTCAGCCAGCGCCCGGGCCAGTTCGTCCGCCATCTGTGCCAGGCTGTAGCCTTCCGGCAGGGCGTCGGGGTTATTGCCCGTTCCGCGCTGGTCATAACACACCACCTGATACTCCGGCTCCAGCGCGGCCAGCTGGGGCAGCCAGTAGCTGCCGCTGCCGCCGAGACCGGCAATAAGGACCACCACGGGCGCACCCTCATACGGGGGCGGTGAGACGGAGAGTTTCATACCTGCCTCACTTCGCGATGTGCGCAACGGTGGCGATCTCAACCAGCGCGTCCGGCTTCACCAGCCCGCACTGAATGCAGAATCGGGCCGGCTTATCGCCGGGGAAGAACTCCGCGTAGATTTCGTTAATCGCGGCGTAGTTTTTCCAGTCGGTAATAAAGATGCTGTTGAAGGTCACGTCTTCCATCGTGCCACCCGCCGTTTCGATCACGGTTTTGATCGTCTCCAGCACGTGGCGGGTTTGCGCCTTTGGGTCGTTGATAA
Source organism: Enterobacter sp. 5-4 (assembly GCF_000612205.1). Classification (NCBI taxonomy): domain Bacteria; kingdom Pseudomonadati; phylum Pseudomonadota; class Gammaproteobacteria; order Enterobacterales; family Enterobacteriaceae; genus Enterobacter; species Enterobacter sp. 5-4. Next base: position 355,753 of record NZ_JFHW01000026.1, read on the forward strand.
ACACCACGTTGTTGTCTTTATCAAACGGCAGCGTGCCGGAGACATACACCACGCCGTCGGCGAGCGTGCCGGGGACAAACGGGGCGATGGGCGTGCTGGTGCCCGGCGGGATGATTACGGATTTCGGCATCGTGTGTCTCCTCAGGCGATACGGGCGAGCGGAGGAGTCAGGGCGTCGCAGAACTCCGCAACGTTACTGACCCAGCCAAAAAAGGTTTCGATATTGAACAGGGCCGCCTTCTGGGCGAAATCCGGCCCGGCCTGATGGGTCGCGTCTTCCAGCACCACGCCGAAATACTCGAGGAAAAAGCCGTCGCGCAGGGTCGACTCCACGCAGACGTTGGTGGCAATGCCGGTGAAGACCAGATGGCGAATGCCCCGGCTGCGCAGCAGGCTGTCGAGCGGGGTGTTGAAAAAGCCGCTGTAGCGCGGTTTCGGCAGGACGATATCGTCCGCCTGCGGGACCAGCTCATCCACCAGCTGATAATCCCAGCCGCCCTTCGCCAGCAGCTTGCCCTGCAGTTCGGGCCGCTTGCGCATGGTTTTCAGGGCGTTCGACTTGTGGAAGTTCGGTGAACCGGGGCCACCGGCCTCAACGTACTGGTCGTCCCAGCCGTTCTGGAACCAGATGATAAGCATGCCCGCGGCGCGCGCGGCGGCGACGGCGGTTTTAATGTTCTCAATCACAGGCCGGGTGGCGGAGACGTCGAACCCCGCCAGATCCAGATAGCCGCCCTGACTGGCGTAGGCGTTTTGCATGTCCACCACGATCAGCGCGCTCTGCTGTGGCGCGAAGGTGATGGCTTCCGGGCGTGCGTTAAGGGTTGTCATTACGCCACCTCCTTGGTGACGGCAGGGATGTGGGCGCGGCACTGCATCAGCGGCTGGATGCGCTCGCCGAAGGTTTCCACGCCGGTGAGGAAGTCATCGAAGGTCAGCAGGACGCCTTCCGCCCCGGGAACGGCCGCCACTTCATCGAGCATCCTGGCGACGCTGGCGTACGAGCCGACCAGCGTGCCCATGTTGATATTGACGGCGGAGGTCGGGTCGGCCATCTGGCGAACGTTGGTATCCGCCCCGGAGCGGGTATCCTTCTGGCTCTGCTCGGTGAGCCAGCTCAGGGCCTCCTCGTCGGCGCCGTCCTTATAGCGCTCCCATTTTGCGCGCGCGGCGTCGTCGGTTTCGTCGGCAATCACCATAAACAACACGTAGGAGCCCACGTCGCGCCCGGTTTTGTCGGCGGCTTCTTTCATGCGCGCGGCGGTCGGGGCGAAGGCGGCAGGCGTGTTAACCCCTTTACCGAAGCAGAAGTTGAAGTCGGCGTATTTCGCCGAGAACTCCATCCCGGCGTCGCTCTGCCCGGCGCAAATCACCTTCATCGACACCGAGGGCTGCGGGCTGACGCGGCAGTCGTTCATGGTGAAGAAGTCACCCTTGAAATCGCTTTTGCCGGTCCCCCACAGGTCGCGCAGGACCTGCACGTACTCGGTCAGGTAGTCGTAGCGGCGAGAGAAGTAATCGTCGCCCGGCCAGAGACCCATCTGCTCGTACTCCGGTTTTTGCCAGCCGGTCACCAGGTTGACGCCAAAGCGTCCGCCGGAGATGGAGTCGATGGTGGAGGCCATGCGCGCCACGATCGCCGGGGGCAGGGTGAGGGTGGCTGCGGTGGCGTAGATCTGGATCCGCGAGGTGACCGCGGCCAGCCCGGCCATCAGGGTGAAGGACTCCAGGTTGTGATCCCAGAATTCGGTTTTGCCGCCGAAGCCGCGCAGCTTGATCATCGAAAGCGCAAAGTCGAAATGGTAGTGCTCCGCTTTCTGCACGATGGCTTTATTCAGCTCAAAGGTCGGCATGTATTGCGGTGCAGTGGTCGAGATAAGCCAGCCGTTATTGCCGATGGGTACAAATACGCCAATTTTCATCACGAACCTCTCTTCATTACGTCGCAGGTGTAACGGTGTTTTTGCAAAGGCAGTGCCAGTTTTGAAAATGGCAGTGTTATTAATGTGTTAATCAGAGGTTGGTGGTTTGATGTGATTAAATGTGGACTAACTGGTCAAAAACATTGCACAGAAAACAGGCATTCATGCGCGATCGGGGTGCAGGATGTCGTGGCGAGACGGGGGTTTTGCTATGCTGAGGGCAACGCAGAATAAGGAGAGCGGGAATGACACAAGGCGCAGTGAAAACACCAGGTAAACGTTCGCAGGCGGTGAGCGCCAAGAAGCAGGCGATCCTCAGCGCGGCCCTGGAGACCTTTTCGCAGTTTGGCATTCACGGCACGCGCCTGGAGCAGGTGGCGGAGCAGTCCGGGGTGTCTAAAACCAATCTGCTCTACTATTACCCGTCGAAAGAGGCGCTGTATGTTGCGGTGATGCAGCAGATCCTCGATATCTGGCTGGCGCCGCTGAAAGCGTTCCGCGAGGAGCTGGCCCCGCTGGTGGCGATCAGGGAGTACATTCGCCTGAAGCTGGAGGTGTCGCGCGATTACCCGCAGGCATCAAGGCTGTTCTGCCTCGAGATGCTGCAGGGCGCGCCGCTGTTGCAGGCGGAGCTGACCGGAGATTTAAAGCAGCTGGTGGACGATAAGTCGGCCATTATCGCCGGATGGGTGGCCAGCGGAAAGCTGGCCCCGGTCGATCCGCATCATCTGATCTTTATGATTTGGGCCTCCACCCAGCATTACGCTGACTTTGCGGCCCAGGTCGAGGCGGTGACCGGTAAAACGCTCCAGGACGAAGCGTTTTTCCACAGCACCCTGGAGAACGTGCAGCGGATGATTATCGAAGGGATCCGCTTGCGCTAGTTCCCCGGTGGGAGAGGGCAGCTTAAGTCGCCCTCTTCACACTGCATCAGCGAGGCCAGAAACGCCTCGCGCTCCACGGTTTTCTCCGCCAGGCACTGATTCACGATCATCGGCTGAACGCTGCCGCCTTCCGTCCCCGAACCGATAAACGCACAGTCCGCGTCGCGCAGGGCAATCCAGGCCTGCTGCGCCTTTTTCAGCAGCTCGCGCTGAGGGGCTTCCGCACGCTTGACGGCGGCCTGATAGGTCTGGTTGAGCTTTTTGTCGGCAGCCTGGTACTGCTGCGCGCTACAGGTATTCAGCTCAAGCTGGGTGGTCGCTTTGTCGCACTCGTCGGCCAGCGCGCTGGCGCTCAGCAGCAGCGCTGCACCTGCGAGAAATACTCTTTTCATCATCCCCTCCGTGTAAAAAAGCCGGATGCGCTGCGCTTATCCGGCCTACGGTTGTTTTGTAGCCCCGGTAAGCGTAGCGCCACCGGGGAAAGTTTACACGATTAACCGATGGTCATCAGGCTGGCGTTACCGCCTGCCGCCGCGGTATTGACGCTGAGCGAGCGCTCCACGTACAGACGCTCCAGCAGCAGGTTGGTTTCGCCGCGCGCGAAGCCCTGCACCGAAACAATCGCCCCGCTGCGGGCCGCAACCTGCTCGCACAGCTCGCGCAGCTGGTCAGAATCACCGTGGTAAATGACGGCATCGAACGGCTGCGTCAGGAGCGCATCGGCTTTCGCGAAGTGAATGCGGGCCGAGACCGCTTTCGGCAGCTGTTTGGCCAGGTCGCGATGCAGCGCATCGTCCGGCCACAGCACTTCACACCCGGTGGCCATCGCGGCGGCCAGCTGTACCAGCGCGTCCTGCTCGTTATCCGCCACGCACAGAACGCGCTCGCGCGGCATCAGCGTCCAGGTATTGCGCTCGCCGGTCGGCCCCGGCAGCAGACGCTGCGTACCGGCCTGTGCCAGCTCGCCGTACTGCTGCGCAATCGCACGCAGCTCTGGACGATTATCAGCCCACTTAATCAGCGCTTCCAGCGGCTGGGTCAGCACGGTTTTCAGCTGCGCATCCACCGGATACTCCGCATCCTGACGCGCCAGGGTGACGCCCAGCGCGTTCTCAGGACGGTTCGCCAGCAGACGGTACAGGTAGAGCGGACCACCCGCTTTCGGGCCGGTGCCGGAGAGGCCTTCACCGCCGAACGGCTGCACGCCCACGACCGCGCCAACCATGTTGCGGTTGACGTACAGGTTGCCCACTTTGGCGCTGCCGGTCACCTGCGCGATGGTCTCGTCGATACGGGTATGCACGCCGAGCGTCAGGCCATAGCCGGAGGCGTTGATCTGCTCAACCAGCTCGTTGAGGTTGTTACGGTTGTAGCGCACCACGTGCAGCACCGGACCGAAGACCTCTTTTTTCAGCTCGTCGAAGCTCGCCAGCTCGATAAGCGTAGGCGGCACAAAGGTGCCGGAACGCCACTCGCGGGCGTCTTCGCTGTTGTCTCGCACCGCCTGGAACACCGGACGGCCTTTCGCGCGCATGGCCTGAATGTGGTTTTCAATATTGGCTTTCGCTTCCGCGTCGATCACCGGCCCGATGTCGGTGGTGAGACGGCCCGGGTTGCCCATGCGGCATTCGGCCATCGCGCCGCGCAGCATCTTCAGCGTGTGGTCCGCCACGTCATCCTGCAGGCACAGCACGCGCAGGGCGGAGCAGCGCTGACCGGCGCTGTCGAAGGCGGAGGCCTGAACGTCAACTACCACCTGCTCGGTGAGGGCAGAGGAGTCGACGATCATGGCGTTCATGCCGCCGGTTTCCGCAATGAGCGGCGTAGGACGACCCTGCGCATCCAGACGGGTGGCAATATTGCGCTGCAGCAGCGAGGCCACTTCGGTCGAACCGGTAAACATCACGCCGCGCACGCGGTTATCGGAGGTCAGTTTGGCGCCCACGGTTTCACCGCGGCCCGGCAGCAGCTGGACCACGCCCGCCGGTACGCCTGCCTCCAGAAGAATGTTGATGCCCTGCGCGGCAATCAGCGGGGTCTGCTCTGCCGGTTTTGCCAGCACGCTGTTGCCAGCGGCCAGGGCGGCGGCAATCTGGCCGGTGAAGATCGCCAGCGGGAAGTTCCACGGGCTGATACAGACGACCGGGCCGAGCGGACGGTGGGTTTCGTTATCGAAATCATCGCGCACCTGACCGGCGTAGTAGTGCAGGAAGTCGACCGCCTCGCGCACTTCGGCGATGGCGTTGCTGAAGGTTTTACCCGCTTCGCGCACCAGAATGCCGATGAGCGACTGCATCTGGTCTTCCATCAGCACCGCCGCGCGTTCCAGAATGGCGGCGCGCTCCTGCGGCGGCGTGGCGAACCAGATTGGCGCGTTGTTCACCGCGCTGTCCAGCGCCTGATCCACCTCCGCTTCGCTGGCTTCACGCACGTAGCCGACGATGTCTTTTGGCTCTGCCGGGTTAATGACCGGCTGCATGTCGCCGTCAGCAACGGGCTGCTCCAGCATCGGTTTCGCCTGCCACTTCTGCAGCGCGCTGTTGAGCAGGGCAGAGGAGAGGGACGCCAGACGGTGTTCGTTGGCGAGATCCAGCCCCGCCGAGTTGACGCGACCCTTGCCGTACAGCTCGCGCGGCAGGGCAATCTTCGGATGCGGCAGGCCAATCTGGCCTTCCTGCGCCGCCATCTTCTCAACGGCCTGCACCGGATCGGCGACCAGCTCGTCGAGCGGCAGGGTGGTGTCGGCGATGCGGTTAACGAAGGAGGTGTTCGCGCCGTTTTCCAGCAGGCGACGCACCAGATAGGCCAGCAGGGTTTCGTGGGTACCTACCGGGGCGTAAATGCGGCACGGGCGGTTCAGCTTGCCGTCCGCCACTTTACCGGTCACCTGCTCGTACAGCGGTTCACCCATGCCGTGCAGGCACTGGAATTCGTACTGGCCCGGGTAGTAGTTCTGCCCGGCCAGGCTGTAAATGGCCGCCAGGGTGTGGGCGTTGTGGGTGGCGAACTGCGGATAAATCAGGTTCGGCACGCCGAGCAGCTTTTTCGCGCAGGCGAGGTAAGAGACGTCGGTATAGACCTTGCGGGTGTAGACCGGATAGCCTTCCAGCCCTTCCATCTGGGCGCGTTTGATTTCGCTGTCCCAGTAGGCCCCTTTCACCAGGCGGATCATCAGGCGACGGCGGCTGCGGCTGGCCAGATCAATCAGGTAATCAATGACGAACGGGCAGCGCTTCTGGTAGGCCTGGATCACGAAGCCAATGCCGTTCCAGCCCGCCAGCTCCGGTTCGAAGCACAGTTTTTCCAGCAGATCGAGGGAGATCTCCAGTCGGTCGGCCTCTTCGGCGTCGATGTTGATGCCGATATCATACTGGCGCGCCAGCAGGGTCAGGGACTTCAGGCGCGGGTAGAGCTCTTCCATTACCCGATCGTACTGCGCGCGGCTGTAGCGCGGGTGCAGGGCGGAGAGCTTAATGGAGATGCCCGGGCCTTCATAAATACCGCGACCGTTGGACGCTTTACCGATGGCGTGGATCGCCTGCTGGTAAGAAACCATGTAGGCCTGCGCGTCGGCGGCGGTCAGCGCCGCTTCGCCCAGCATGTCGTAGGAGTAGCGGAAACCTTTATCTTCCAGCTTGCGGGCGTTCGCCAGCGCTTCGGCAATGGTTTCCCCGGTGACGAACTGCTCGCCCATCAGACGCATCGCCATGTCCACGCCTTTGCGGATCAGCGGCTCGCCGCTCTTGCCGATGATGCGGTTCAGGGAGCGGGACAGGTTGGCTTCGTTATGGGTCGAGACCAGTTTGCCGGTGAACAGCAGGCCCCAGGTCGCGGCGTTGACGAACAGCGACGGGCTGCGGCCAATGTGCGAATGCCAGTTGCCGTTGCTGATCTTGTCGCGGATCAGCGCGTCGCGGGTGGCTTTATCCGGAATACGCAGCAGCGCTTCCGCCAGGCACATCAGCGCCACGCCTTCCTGTGAGGAGAGAGAAAACTCCTGCAGCAGACCCTGAACCATCCCGGCGCGGCCGGTGGCGGTTTTCTGGTTACGCAGTTTGTCAGCCAGCTGGTACGCCAGGCTGTGCGCCTGTGCGGCAATAGCTTCTGGCAGACGGGCCTGTTCCAGCAGCATCGGTACGGCGTCGGTTTCGGCGCGACGGTACGCACCGGTGATGGCGGCACGGCTGACGGACTGCGGGAGGATCTGCTCGGCGAATTCGAGGAACGGCTGATGGCTTTCATCGCCAGCGGCTGGCGCTTCCTCGCTTTCATTGGCGGCACCGGCGAGCAGGGCAGGCAGCTCCGGCAGGCCCTCGTCGCTCTCGAGTCTTTCGAGATAGTTAAAAATCGCCTGCTTAATTAACCAGTGCGGCGTGCGATCAATGCGGGTTGCTGCGGTCTTAATCCGTTCGCGGGTCGCGTCATCCAGCTTAACCCCCATGGTGGTCATACCCATGCCAAAGCTCCTGTTGTGCTTTCATCGTGTTTGGTCGTTAGCGTGAAATATCCACCATGTTGCAACTTTGTGCAACCGTGTTAAATGTGACCTGGTTTGCAACCCAGAAAATGAATGGATTGTTAACGAATGGTTAGCTGGAAAAACGTGCTGGCTTTGTCGCGGAAAGCCTGGTTTTATGCGGGAGTTAACACTTTTCAAAGGTGCAACCCGTAAAAGCGTGAGCGAGTGCAACCTATAGGAAACTCGTATCAAACCGGGGATGAAATTGATGTAAATGCAGTGTTAAATCGTTTGTCAGCGGAGGGCGCATACGGCAGGATAGCGCGCCCAACCGAAACACAAGATACCGTCACCTCGTTCCGGTGATCATATAACAAGGCAACCCGGATGGTTGTCGCTCGACACTTTTGGAGAATTTGAATGGCAATTAGCACACCGATGCTGGTGACATTTCTCGTTTATATTTTTGGCATGATCCTGATAGGGTTTTTGGCGTGGCGTTCCACGAAAAACTTTGACGACTACATTCTGGGCGGACGCAGTTTAGGCCCGATGGTGACCGCACTCTCTGCGGGCGCATCGGACATGAGCGGATGGCTGCTGATGGGTCTGCCGGGTGCGATTTTTATCTCCGGTATCTCGGAAAGCTGGATCGCCATCGGTCTGACCGTGGGCGCGTGGATCAACTGGAAGCTGGTGGCGGGCCGTCTGCGCGTGCATACCGAGGCTAACAATAATGCCCTGACGCTGCCGGACTACTTCACCGGACGCTTTGAAGATAACAGCCGCATTCTGCGCATTATCTCTGCCGTGGTTATCCTCCTGTTCTTCACCATCTACTGTGCCTCCGGCATCGTGGCGGGCGCGCGCCTGTTCGAAAGCACCTTCGGCATGAGCTACGAAACCGCCCTGTGGGCCGGTGCGGCGGCGACCATCCTCTATACCTTCGTGGGCGGGTTCCTGGCGGTAAGCTGGACCGACACCGTGCAGGCGAGCCTGATGATCTTTGCCCTGATCCTGACCCCGGTGATTGTGATTTTCACCGTTGGTGGCTTTGGCGAATCGCTGGAAGTGATCAAGCAGAAGAGCATTGAAAACGTCGACATGCTGAAAGGGCTGAACTTTGTCGCCATCGTCTCCCTGATGGGCTGGGGTCTGGGCTACTTCGGTCAGCCGCACATTCTGGCGCGCTTTATGGCGGCGGATTCTCATCACACCATCGTTCATGCGCGTCGCATCAGCATGACGTGGATGATTTTGTGTCTGGCGGGCGCGTGTGCGGTCGGCTTCTTCGGTATCGCCTACTTTAATAACAACCCGGCGCAGGCGGGCGCGGTGAACCAGAACGCCGAGCGCGTGTTCATCGAACTGGCGCAGATTCTGTTTAACCCGTGGATTGCCGGTATTCTGCTCTCTGCGATCCTGGCGGCGGTGATGTCCACCCTGAGCTGCCAGCTGCTGGTCTGCTCCAGTGCAATCACTGAAGATCTCTATAAGGCCTTCCTGCGTAAAAACGCGAGCCAGAAAGAGCTGGTGTGGGTAGGGCGCTTTATGGTGCTGCTGGTGGCGCTGGTGGCGATTGCGCTGGCGGCCAACCCGGAAAACCGCGTGCTGGGTCTCGTGAGCTACGCGTGGGCGGGCTTCGGTGCGGCGTTTGGTCCGGTCGTCCTGTTCTCCGTCATGTGGTCCCGTATGACCCGTAACGGCGCGCTGGCGGGGATGATTATCGGTGCGGTGACCGTTATCGTCTGGAAACAGTTCGCCTGGCTGGGCCTGTACGAAATCATTCCTGGCTTCATCTTCGGCAGCATCGGTATCGTGGTCTTCAGCCTGCTGGGTAAAGCACCGTCTGCCTCCATGCAGAAACGCTTTGCGGAAGCCGACGCGCATTACCACTCCGCGCCGCCGTCTAAGCTGCAGCCGGAATAATTTTTCCCACGGAAAACCGTAGGCCGGGTAAGCGCAAGCGCACCCGGCTTTTTTCTTGCCAAAATCCGTCTTTTCCTGTGATATCCCTGTGCTTATAACAATGAGGATAGCGAAGCATGACAATCAAAACAGGGTTAATGGCGGCGGCATTATTGACGCTGGCGGGATGCAACGCGCCATCGCAACACGCGGCGGTGGAGACCTGCAAAGCGGATAGCCAGATGCAGCAAACCACGCTCTATTTCGGCTTAAACCGTCCTGCCGGGGCGCAGATTACCAGCAACGAGTGGCAGCAGTTTGTTGACCAGGACGTGACGCCGCGCTTTCGCGATGGCTTAACGGTGTTTGATGCCCGCGGGCAGTGGCTGGGGAACGACGGAAAAGTGGCGCGCGAGCCGAGCAAGGCGCTGATGCTGATCCACGGTAAAGATGCGCAGAGCGAGAAGAACATCGAAGCGTTACGCGGGATTTATAAGTCTCGCTTCGCGCAGGAGTCGGTGATGCGTGTCGATCAGCCGGTGTGCGTGCAGTTTTAATGAAAACGGCGGGAATTCCCGCCGTTGTTGTTTTGTAGGCCGGGATCGCTGCGCGCCACCCGGCATTACATCAGAGCACCAACCCCGCAAAGCTCGCCGACAGCAAACTCACCAGCGTCGCGCCGTACACCAGACGCAGCCCGAAACGCGATACCACGTCACCCTGCTGCTCGTTCAGGCCCTTAATCGCCCCGGCCACGATGCCGATGGAGGCAAAGTTCGCGAACGAGACGAGGAAGACGGATAAAATCCCCAGCCCGCGCGGGGACATCTGGTGCGCTATTTTCTGCAGCTCAATCATCGCCACAAATTCATTCGCCACCAGCTTGGTCGCCATAATGCTGCCCGCATTTAAGGCATCGCTCAGCGGGATCCCTACCAGCCACGCCAGGGGATAAAATACATAGCCCAGGATCTGCTGGAAGCTCATGCCAAATACGCTGGAGAAGAGGGCATTAACAGCGCTAATAAGCGCGATAAAGCCAATCAGCATCGCCAGAATAATCATCGCCACCTTAAAACCGGCCAGAATATACTCGCCGAGCATCTCGAAGAAGCTCTGGGATTCATGCAGTTTTTCGAGCTTAACATCCGGTTCCGCTTCCGGGCGCGCCGGGTTGATGACTGAGAGGATAATAAAGGTGCTGAACATGTTGAGAATCAGCGCCGCGACGACATATTTGGCGTCGAGCATGGTCATATACGCCCCGACAATCGACAGGGAGACCGTCGACATGGCCGTGGCCGCCATGGTGAACAGACGACGCGAGGAGAGATCGCCCAGCACGCCTTTGTAGGCAATGAAGTTTTCCGACTGGCCGAGGATCAGCGAGCTCACCGCGTTAAAGGATTCCAGCTTGCCCATACCGTTCAGTTTTGACAGCAGCGTACCGATTACCCGAATAAAAATTGGCAGGATCCGCCAGTGCTGAAGAATACCGATCAGTGCGGAAATAAAAATAATCGGACAAAGCACGCCGAGGAAAATGAACGCCAGCCCTTTTTCACCCATACCGCCAAAGACGAAATTGGTGCCTTCGCCAGCAAATTTGAGCAGTGACTCAAAAAATCCTGAGACGTATTTAATCAGGAATAACCCGCTTTCGGCGTGCAGGAAAAAGAACGCCAGCGCAATTTCAATAACAATCAGCTGTAAAACAAAACGAACCCGAATTTTCCGGCGGTCAAAACTCGTAAGCCAGGCGAGCGCAAGAATAATCACCAGCGCCAGCAGGAAATGGACAATTTTAAACATGGTTTATTTTCAGTTAGGTTGTGAGGCGGATATTTAGCCACAGCCCTGAATCAGCGTAAATGGGCATTTTCGTTATAACTTATAAACCTGAACGTTACGTACGTCACTATTATCAGGCTTTGCGTTTACAACTCGTCATCAAAACACCGCACATTTCGCTTGTTTTTCTTTCCGTCGTAATGATAATCACTATCACAAGAATTTACCTTTCTTTGCATCAGTTGACCGCGATAAACATTTAAGGTGTCGGCATGTTTGTTCCATTTCTCATTATGTTACGTGAAGGGCTCGAAGCCGCCCTTATCGTGAGCCTCATCGCCAGTTATCTGAAGCGAACCCAGCGCGGGCGCTGGATTGGCGTCATGTGGGTCGGCGTATTCCTTGCCGCGGCGCTCTGCCTGGGCCTGGGCATTCTCATTAACGAAACCACCGGCGAGTTCCCGCAGAAAGAGCAGGAGCTGTTTGAAGGTATCGTCGCCGTGATTGCGGTGGTGATCCTCACCTGGATGGTGTTCTGGATGCGTAAAGTCTCGCGTAACGTGAAGGTGCAGCTGGAGCAGGCGGTGGATAACGCGCTGCAGAAGGGGAACAACCACGGCTGGGCGCTCATTATGATGGTCTTTTTCGCCGTCGCGCGTGAAGGGCTGGAGTCTGTTTTCTTCCTGCTGGCGGCGTTTCAGCAGGATGTGGGGATCTGGCCGCCGCTGGGGGCCGTGCTGGGCCTCGCCACGGCCGTGGTGCTCGGCTTCCTGCTGTACTGGGGCGGTATCCGCCTGAACCTGGGCGCGTTCTTCAAGTGGACCAGCCTGTTTATTCTGCTGGTGGCGGCGGGGCTGGCGGCAGGGGCGATTCGCGCCTTCCATGAAGCGGGCCTGTGGAACCATTTCCAGGACGTGGCGTTTGACCTCAGCAACGTTCTCTCCACGCACTCTCTGACCGGCACCCTGCTCGAAGGTATCTTCGGCTATCAGGAAACGCCGAGCGTCAGCGAGGTGGCGATGTACTTCATTTATCTGGTTCCGGCGCTGGTGCTGTTCGCCATGCCGCCGCGTACCGGCACGCAGGCGTCGCGCGTTGCGCCGTAATTTTTGATTTAGTGACAATATACTTTTAAAGGGAAGAGTCATGGCAATTCAGTTCCGTCGTAGTGCGTTACGCGCAGGCATTGCCGCGCTGTTCGCTTCTGCATTCTCCGCCTGGGGCGCGGATGTTCCACAGGTTAAGGTCACCGTCAACGACAAGCAGTGTGAGCCGATGACCCTCACGGTGAACAGCGGTAAAACCCAGTTTATTATTCAGAACCACAGCCAGAAGGCGCTGGAGTGGGAGATCCTGAAAGGCGTTCTGGTGGTGGAAGAGCGTGAAAATATCGCCCCTGGCTTCAGCCAGAAGATGACCGCCAACCTGCAGCCGGGCGAGTATGAGATGACCTGCGGCCTACTGACCAACCCGAAAGGGAAGCTCATCGTCAAAGGTGAAGCGACGGCCGATGCGGCGAAAGGCGCGGCGGTGCTGAGCCTGGGCGATGCAATTACCGCGTATAAGGCGTACGTCACGAAAGAGACGGCGGAGCTGGCGACGGCAACCAAAGCCTTTACCGATGCGGTGAAGGCCGGGGATATCGAAAAAGCGAAATCCTTCTATGCGCCAACCCGTCAGCACTACGAGCGCATCGAGCCGATCGCCGAGCTGTTCTCTGACCTTGATGGCAGCATCGATGCCCGTGAAGATGATTTCGAGCAGAAGGCCGCCGATCCGAAATTCACCGGTTTCCACCGTCTGGAGAAAGCCCTGTTTGGCGACAACACCACCAAAGGGATGGAGAAATACGCTGAGCAGCTGAACAGCGACGTGCTGGAGCTGCAAAAGCGCATCAGCGAGCTGGCCTTCCCGCCGTCTAAAGTGGTGGGCGGCGCGGCCGGTCTGATTGAAGAAGTGGCCGCGAGCAAAATCAGCGGCGAAGAAGATCGCTACAGCCATACCGACCTGTGGGACTTCCAGGCAAACGTCGACGGCGCGCAGAAAATTGTTAACCTGCTGCGTCCTCAGCTGCAGAAAGAGAACGGCGAACTGCTGGCGAAAGTGGACGCCAACTTCAAAAAGGTCGACACCATTCTGGCGAAGTACCGTACCAAAGACGGCTTTGAAACCTACGATAAGCTGACCGATGCCGACCGTAACGCGCTGAAAGGCCCGATTACCGCCCTGGCGGAAGATCTCTCCCTGCTGCGTGGCGTACTGGGTCTGGACTAAGCACGATGAATAAGCATAACGAGAACGACGTGGCTGAGCCTTCCCGTCGTCGGCTGTTAAAAGGGGTAGGGGCGCTCGGGGGCGCGCTTGCTCTGGCTGGCGGGTGTCCGGTGGCGCACGCGGCGAAACCGCAAAGCGCGCCCGGCACGCTGTCACCCAACGCCCGCATGGAGACGCAGCCGTTTTATGGCGAGCATCAGGCGGGCATTCTTACGCCGCAGCAGGCGTCGATGATGCTGGTGGCATTTGATTCGCTGGCCAGCGATAAAGCCGATCTGGAACGCCTGTTCCGCCTGCTGACGACGCGCATCGCGTTTCTGACCGCCGGTGGACCGGCGCCCGATACGCCGAACCCGCGTCTGCCGCCAATGGACTCCGGCATTCTGGGGCCATTCATTGCCCCGGATAACCTGACCATAACCGTTTCGCTGGGAGAATCGCTGTTTGACGCGCGCTACGGGCTGGCAAAACAAAAGCCGAAGGCGCTGCAAAAAATGACGCGCTTCCCGAATGATTCCCTGGACGCCGCCCTCTGCCACGGCGATCTGCTTCTGCAGATTTGCGCCAATACGCAGGACACGGTAATCCACGCCCTGCGCGACATCATTAAGCACACGCCGGATCTGCTGAGCGTGCGCTGGAAGCGGGAAGGGTTTATCTCTGACCACGCCGCCCGCAGCAAAGGGAAAGAGACACCGGTGAACCTGCTGGGCTTCAAGGACGGCACGGCCAACCCGGACAGCCATGATAGTGCGCTCATGAAGGAGGTGGTGTGGGTCACTGCCGATCAGGGCGAACCGGCATGGGCGGTGGGCGGTAGCTATCAGGCGGTGCGCATTATTCAGTTCCACGTGGAGTTCTGGGACCGCACGCCGCTCAAAGAGCAGCAGACGATCTTCGGTCGCGATAAGCAAAGCGGGGCACCGCTCGGCATGAAGAACGAGCATGATGTGCCTGACTACGCCCGCGATCCGAATGGCGACGTGATTGCGCTGGACAGCCATATTCGTCTGGCCAATCCGCGTACCAAAGAGACGCAGTCCAGTCTGATGATGCGTCGGGGATACAGCTATTCGCTCGGCGTGACCAATTCCGGTCAGCTCGATATGGGGCTGCTGTTCGTCTGCTATCAGCACGATCTCGAGAAGGGGTTCCTGACGGTACAGAAGCGCTTAAACGGCGAAGCGCTGGAAGAGTACATTAAACCTATCGGCGGCGGCTATTTCTTTGCCCTGCCAGGCGTGCGCGACAGCAACGCGTATCTCGCGCAGGGTCTTATTGAAGCCTGATAATTGTCCCCGCAACCGTTCGCGGGGACATTATTTTTTCATATGACTATCCTGCTGTTATATTTCTGTAATATTTCTATATGAGACTGATTTCAACTGTAGGGACAGTCCTAAAAGTTGCATTCAGGTAAAATAAATGTTGCATTTATGATAACTCCTGATGTACTTAAGATAAGACAGCGGTAGTTCCCGGCAGTGATGCTGAATCACTATGGAGATCGCGAATGGTTGCGTCCTGTACTGGACAAGGTAAACATAACAACCGCAGCACCCGGCGCGGAGGCTCAGACTCCGGCAGCGATTTCCTCACCACTAAATTTTCCCCCCTCCCTCAAGAATCTGATTCGACCGACGTGCAGAACGGTGCGCGTAGCTGTTCCGTATCGTCATCCGATAGTGCAAGCAATGGCTTACAAGGAAGCCAACCCTCTGATGTTCGTGCGCATAATCGTGCCGACGCTGGCGCGTGTGATGAATACCAACAACTCAAGGTGCTATCCATGGGAAGACAAAAAGCAGTGATCAAAGCTCGTCGCGAAGCAAAACGTGTGCTGAGACGGGATTCACGTAGCCATAAACAGCGTGAAGAAGAATCGGTCACCTCGCTTGTGCAGATGAGTGGCGTAGAAGCAATTGGCATGGCCCGTGACAGCCGTGATAATTCTCCAATTGTGGCGCGCAATGAGGCTCAGGCGCACTACCTGAATGCTATCGAGAGTAAACAGCTCATCTTTGCAACCGGTGAAGCCGGATGCGGGAAAACCTGGATCAGTGCAGCCAAAGCGGCGGAAGCGCTGATCCATAAGGACGTGGAGAGAATCATTGTTACCCGTCCGGTACTGCAGGCTGATGAAGATCTCGGCTTCTTGCCCGGTGACATTTCGGAGAAGTTTGCCCCGTACTTCAGGCCCGTCTATGACGTGCTGGTGAAGCGGCTGGGTGCATCCTTCATGCAGTACTGCCTGCGGCCAGAGATTGGCAAGGTGGAAATCGCGCCGTTCGCCTATATGCGCGGACGTACATTTGAAAATGCGGTCGTCATTCTTGACGAGGCTCAGAACGTGACCGCTGCGCAAATGAAGATGTTTTTAACGCGCCTCGGGGAGAACGTGACGGTTATCGTTAACGGCGATATTACCCAGTGTGACCTGCCGTCCGGCGTGAAATCCGGACTGAGCGACGCCATGTCGCGTTTTGAGGAAGATGAGATGATTGGGGTGGTACGCTTCACCAAAGATGACTGCGTGCGCTCGGCGCTCTGCCAGCGCACGCTGCAAGCGTATTACTGAGTGTGCAGTTGCGTTCAAGGCCCGGGAAACCGGGCTTTGTTTTTTGTGCGGGCATGTCGTCGGGTGGCGCTGCGCTTACCCGACCTACAATACCCGTAGGCCTGGTAAGCGCAGCGCCACCAGGCATAAAGAGCGCAGGGAGTTTCAAGGTTCGAATCCCCCCTTTCGGAGAATATAAAAGAAAAAAGCCCGTACTTTCGTACGAGCTCTCATCTCGAATATGGCGGTGAGGGGGGGATTCGAACCCCCGATACGTTGCCGTATACACACTTTCCAGGCGTGCTCCTTCAGCCACTCGGACACCTCACCATATTGTTTTGCTGCCTGACCGCGTGGGGGGCAACGGGGCGCTACTATAGGGAGTTGCGCTGACACGGTCAAGCAGATTTTCAGCTTTAGTGCCTGTTCGGTTAAGCAATAATCAGCTCCACGGTTTTTACGCCGCGGAGCAGGGGATTAACGCTGTGAATCGAGCACTTCGCTGTTTTTAACCACTTCCTGTGCTTTGCTGTAGCTTTCGATCAGCAGCTGATAAGCCGGGAAGATGTGGGTGTACACTTCCGCCCACTCCGCCGCATCTTCACGGTTCCAGGTACGCTGGATCTCAGAGGCCACCGCCGCCGTATCCATCGGGACCACACCGGCCTGTACAACGCGCGCCAGCGTGATCTCCTGCGCCATTTTGCTGTAGGTGCCGGAGGCATCAATCACTGCAAACACCTTATATCCGTCCGCAACCGCGCTGATCGACGGGAAGGCCATGCAGACGCTGGTAATGGTACCCGCAATGATCAACGTCTTACGCCCGGTGGCTTTTACCGCCGCCACGAATTCCGGGTTATCCCAGGCGTTGATCTCGCCTTTACGGGCAACATATTGCGCATGCGGCGCGTTGGCGTGGATCTCCGGGATAAGCGGTCCGTTCGGCCCTTGCGGGACGGATGCGGTGGTGATCACCGGGATCTTCGCCAGGGTAGCGATTTTTGCCAGCGCTGCCGCACGGGCACGCAGTTCCGGCATTGGCATATCACCAACGGTCTGGAACAGACCGCTCTGGTGATCGATAAGGAGCATCACAGCATCGTTCACATCGATGACCGGACGGGTTCCATTAAAGTTCGCAGGTGTAGACATGTTCTTCTCCTTTATTACGTTCAGAGCTGGCCGAAGCGGCCGGAATTGAAATCACGAATGGCTTCGTTGATTTCGGTTTTACTGTTCATCACAAACGGGCCGTAGCCCACGATCGGTTCATTCAGCGGCTCGCCGGCCATCAGCAGTACTTTTGCATCGCTGTTCGCTTCCAGGTGCAGTTTGTCGCCTTCCTGACTTAACACGACCAGTTGGGCTTCACCCGCCTGAGCGGTACCGTTTACCGTGATGCTGCCTTCAAGCACGACCAGCGCCGTGCTCCAGCCTTCCGGTTGAGCGAGCGTCAAATGGCTTCCCTGGTTCAGCGCGATGTCCCAGACGTTGAGCGGCGAGAAGGTGTGCGCCGGGCCGGTCACCGTGTCGTAGCGACCGGCAATAACCCGCAGCGTTCCACCGTCGTCAGGCAGCGTCACTACCGGGATGTCGGCTTTCGTGATGCTCTGGTAGCCCGGTGCGGCCATCTTGTCTTTCGCCGGCAGGTTGACCCAAAGCTGCATCATTTTGAGTTCTCCGCCTTTTTGCGAGAACGCGCTGGAGTGGAACTCCTCGTGCAAAATGCCTGCGCCTGCGGTCATCCACTGCACGTCCCCGGGCCCAATGACGCCGCCTTTCCCCGTGGAGTCGCGATGCTCCACTTCACCGGAATAGACGAGAGTGACCGTTTCAAAACCCCGGTGAGGGTGTTGGCCTACGCCGCGTTTCGCACCGTCTGCCGGAAAGGTGTATGGGCCCGCGTAGTCCAGCAGCAGGAACGGGCTGAGCGGCTCGCCGTGCGTCTGATAGGAGAACATTGAACGGACCGGGAAACCGTCGCCCACCCAGTGCTGACGAGGAGCGGTATAAACGCCAGTGATGTTTTTCATGATTAACTCCTGATGTTCTGTTGATGTAATTAGCTTATATTCAGGGTTAATATCCCGGTAGATAGTGAAAATGGCATTCACTGTTCTGAAAATAGAACGATGAGGATTTATGCAGGATCTCAATGACTTCGTCTGGTTTGTGAAGGTAGTGGAGTACGGGGGGTTTGCGGCGGCGGGAAGGGCGCTTGACCAACCCAAGTCCAAACTGAGCCGCAGGATCGCGCAGCTGGAGGAGCGGCTTGGCGTACGGTTGATACAGCGCACGACGCGGCAGTTTACGGTGACGGAAGTGGGGCACACTTTCTATCAGCACTGTAAGGCAATGCTGATAGAAGCAGAAGCGGCAGAGGAGGCCGTTGCTGCGCTGCAGGCTGAGCCGCGCGGCGTCGTCAGGATCACCTGTCCCGTCACGTTACTGCACGTCCACGTGGGACCGATGCTGGCGAGGTTTATGGCGCGCTACCCCGGGATTAATCTCCAGCTTGAGGCCACCAATCGTCGGGTCGATCTTGTTGGCGAAGGTATTGATGTGGCTATCCGCGTGCGTCCGCGTCCGTTTGATGACAGCGATCTGGTGTTAAGGGTGCTGGCTGACAGGGGGCATTGCCTGGTGGCAAGTCCGCAGTTGATTGAACGTATGGGTAAACCGCGAATGCCTTCCGAGCTCAGTGAATGGCCTGGATTAAGTATGGGGGCCGGTAAACAGGTGCATAAATGGGAGCTCAGTGGTCCAGAAGGGGCGAAAGCGGAGATCCACTACGCACCGCGCTTTATTACCACCGACATGCTGGCATTGCGGGAAGCAGCGATGGCGGGCGTGGGCGTTGTACAGTTGCCGATATTGATGGTGAAGGATCAGCTTGCGTCAGGGGAACTGGTACGGGTGCTGGACGCGTGGGAACCCCGACGGGAAGTGATTCACGCGGTTTATCCTTCGCGGCGCGGCATGCTGCCGTCGGTCAGGACGCTGGTGGATTTTCTGACTGAAGAGTATGCGAAGATGGTGGAGGAGTAGCTTTTTGTAGGTCGGGTAAGCGCAGCGCCACCCGACATAAAGAGCGCAGGGAGTTTCAAGGTTCGAATTCCCCCTGCATGCGTGCAATATGCGAAAAAAAAGCCCGCATTTTCATGCGAGCTCTTCTTTAAATATGGCGGTGAGGGGGGGATTCGAACCCCCGATACGTTGCCGTATACACACTTTCCAGGCGTGCTCCTTCAGCCACTCGGACACCTCACCATATTGTCATCCCGTTGTTGACGGGACGGGCGCTAATGTAAGGAAAAGCCGAACTGCCGTCAACTCACTTTTTCAGTAATTTAGCGCGTTTAGACAAACTTCAGGCAACATGATTCTTAATTGTGCTGAAAGCGTCTTTTTTATCAGCAACACAGCCGCGCAATAAATTTGTTATGCTGACAACCTCGTTAAAAAGCAAAATAAATCAGCGCAATAAAAGGCAGGAATGACTATGGATATACTTTTCTATCACCCCACGTTTGATACGGCCTACTGGATCGAGGCGCTCACGGCAGCTTTACCCGGCGCACGCGTTCGCGAGTGGAAGCGTGGAGATAACGAACATGCTGACTATGCGCTGGTCTGGCATCCGCCGGTAGAAATGCTCCAGGGCCGTAAGCTGAAGGCCGTTTTTGCCCTGGGGGCGGGCGTGGATTCCATTCTGAGCAAGCTGAAGGCGCACCCTGACATGCTGCCGGAAGCGATTCCCCTGTTCCGCCTGGAAGATACCGGCATGGGCCAGCAGATGCAGGAATATGCCGTCAGCCAGGTGCTGCACTGGTTCCGCCGTTTTGATGACTATCAGGCCTTTAAACAGCAGGCCCACTGGGAGCCGCTGCCGGATTACCGTCGCGAAGACTTTACCATCGGCATCCTCGGTGCGGGCGTGCTGGGCTCAAAAGTGGCTGAAGCTCTCGCTCCGTGGGGCTTCCCGCTGCGCTGCTGGAGCCGCAGCCGTAAGGACTATCCGGGCGTAGAGAGCTTTGCCGGCACGGATGAGCTTCCGGCCTTTCTGAACGGCACGCGCGTGCTGATCAACCTGCTGCCCAACACGGCGGAAACGGTAGGGATCATCAATGAAACCTTGCTCAACCAGTTAGCCGATCAGAGCTACCTGATGAACCTGGCGCGCGGGGTGCATCTGGTCGAGCCCGATCTGCTGAAGGCGCTGGACAGCGGAAAGCTAAAAGGCGCCATGCTGGATGTCTATAGCCGTGAGCCGCTGCCTGTGGAAAGCCCGCTGTGGGCACATCCGCGCGTGGCGATGACCCCGCACGTGGCCGCCGTGACGCGTCCGGCAGAAGCGGTGGCGTACATATCCCATACCATCAGCGAAATGGAGAAGGGTAACGCGGTCACCGGCCAGGTTGACAGACAGCGCGGCTACTGAGAGAAACCCGGCGTTCGCCGGGTTTTTGCTAATATTCGCCGCTGATAACTGCTATCCTTTGGAAAAACCGCAGAGGAGAGAGAGATGTATCCCGTTGACCTGCATATGCACACCGTCGCCAGTACCCACGCGTATAGCAACCTCCATGATTATATCGCCCAGGCGAAGCTGAAAGGCATTAAGCTGTTCGCGATCACCGATCATGGTCCGGACATGGCGGATGCGCCGCACTACTGGCATTTTGTGAATATGCGGATCTGGCCACGTCTGGTGGACGGCATTGGGATACTGCGCGGCATCGAGGCGAATATCAAAAATACCGACGGTGAGATCGACTGCACCGGGCCGATGCTGACGTCTCTGGATCTTATCCTCGCCGGTTTCCACGAGCCGGTTTTTGCACCTCAGGATAAAGAGACCAACACCGCGGCGATGATTGCCACCATTGCCAGCGGCAATGTGCACATTATCAGCCACCCCGGCAACCCGAAGTACCCGATTGATATTCAGGCTGTCGCGCAGGCGGCAGCGAAGCACCGCGTGGCGCTGGAGATTAACAACTCCTCCTTTGTTCACTCGCGCAAGGGCAGTGAAGCCAACTGCCGCGAAGTGGCCGCCGCCGTACGCGATGCGGGCGGCATGGTGGCGTTGGGTTCGGATTCCCATACCGCCTTTACGCTGGGTGATTTCAGCGAGTGCCTGAAAGTGCTCAATGACGTTAACTTCCCGGAAGCGCAAATCCTGAACGTGACTCCGCGCCGCATGCTCGATTTCCTCGAATCGCGCGGCATGGAGCCGATTGCCGAATTTGCCGATCTTTAATTGTGTAATGGAATAATAAAAATGAACGAGTTTTCCATCCTTTGCCGCGTGCTGGGTACGCTCTATTATCGCCAGCCGCAAGACCCGCTGTTGGTTCCGCTCTTTACGTTAATTCGTGAAGGTAAGCTGGCGGAGAACTGGCCGCTGGAACAGGATGATTTACTGGCGCGTCTGCAAAAAAGCTGCGACATGCAGCAGATTGCGACCGATTACAATGCGCTGTTCGTCGGCGATGAGTGCCGCGTTTCGCCATACCGTTCTGCCTGGCAGGAAGGGGCGACGGAAGCGGAAGTCCGTGCTTTCCTCTCCACGCGCGGTATGCCGCTGAGCGATACGCCTGCGGACCATATCGGTACGCTGCTGCTGGCCGCTTCCTGGATTGAAGATAACGCCGGGGATGATGAGAACGAAGCTATCGAAACGCTTTTCGAAACGTACCTGCTGCCGTGGGTCGGAACATTCCTTGGGAAAGTCGAAGCCCACGCCGCCTCGCCATTCTGGAGAACGCTGGCACCGCTGACCCGCGACGCAATTGCGGCGATGTGGGATGAGCTGGAAGAAGAGAACGAAGAGTGACTTAGATCACATAAATCCTGCAACGCCGCATTTCAATTTGCACATAATGTGCTTCTGATCGCATTTCTATGGTGCGCTTCTGCTAAGATGCGCGCCATGAACATATTACTTTGTATCGCAATAACAACGGGCATTCTCTCCGGGCTCTGGGGATGGGTGGCCGTGTCTCTCGGATTGCTCAGCTGGGCTGGATTCCTTGGCTGTACGGCCTATTTCGCCTGCCCGCAGGGGGGCGTCAAAGGGCTCTTTATCTCAGGCTGCACGCTCATGAGCGGGGTTATCTGGGCGCTGGTGATCATGAAAGGCAGCGCGCTGGCGCCGCATCTGGAGATGCTGGGGTACATCATGACGGGCGTTGTTGCCTTCCTGATGTGTATTCAGGCTAAGCATCTCCTGCTTTCGTTTGTGCCGGGCACCTTTATCGGGGCGTGCGCGACCTTTGCAGGGCAGGGTGACTGGAAGCTGGTCGTTCCTTCTCTGGCGCTGGGATTGCTGTTTGGCTATGCCATGAAAAACAGCGGTCTTTGGCTGGCGTCGCGGCGGGAAAAAGCGCAAGACATCACGGCGGTGAGCGAATAAAAAAAGGCGAGATAATCATCTCGCCTTTTTTATGCGCTTCCTGTCAGGATTCCGGAGGGACTGACATATCGCGGTATTTCACCAGTATCGGGTTCTGCACGTCTGCTTTGTTTTGCAGATCCCACAGCCCGCGGTCAATACCGTCGTTGATTAAGAAGATCACGCCGGTTTCAATGGCCGACATCAGACACATCATGACCGGCTCGTTAGAGGTGTAGCCAATTTCACCCTCCAGCAAACGCTGGTAATCGATGAAGCGGAATACCCCTGCCTGCACTTCATAAGACAGGATGGTTTTGCTGGTGTTCACCGAAGAGAGCACTTCGCCTGTACTGACGTTGACCACACGCAGGTTAACGGCGATTTGGTCGAGCTGGTACTGGGTATCCGCACCGATACCGAAGTACCGCGCGCCCGCACCACCCGATTTAACGTTACTTTCGTAACCAATAATCGATCCTTCAATCATCACGTTCGCTGCCGCCAGAGATTCCAGAGGCGTGCGGTTATTGGCCGCGACGGTACCATTCTCCTGTGCGGCACGAATGATTTTCCGTTCATTCAACAGGTTCTGAAGACCCTGACGTTCCAGCGGAATAAACCAGCGCGAATCCTTGAGCGCGGTAACCAGCATCGCGGTGGCGCTTTGCGGCACGGCCGTGGAGAAGTTACTTGCCGGGTAAGGCTTAAATTGCCCGGTTTCATCCTGAATGTTGTATACGGAGACAAATATTTTCCCCGTTGGAGCAGGTAAATGCGTTAAATCACGATAACTCTGGGCCCGAGGCATTAATGTTGGTTTTGCAGCTTCTTTAGGTGGAGCAGTTAAACAACCGCTCAATAAGCACACTGCAACAAATATCAGGAAGCGCTGCATGATCGTTGTCCTTATTTAGCTATTGTTTAAAAGTCAGTTGAATTACTTTGTAGACCGGAAACCTGAATAGTGGAGATCCTTCCGGTTTTACGATCGGTCACGTTCAGCTGAAGCTGTCCATCGGTGTTGGCGATATCAACGATAAAATCGTTGGTCACCATCCGGCCGGGTTTGCCGGTATTAATGTTGGTCAGTAACCCGCCTAAAATCTGCGACTGGATAGCCTGAGTGAAGTTGTCCAGTGCGGATGGGGTATCAACGCTAAAATCCTTTAAGCTTGGGTCCTTATAGGAGTTTTGCGCCTGCGCTTCATTCAGCAGAAAGGCGCCGTTGTTAGGGTTACCGCCAAAGTTAGGGTTACGGAACTGAAACGTCATATTTCCGGCCCAGCTTATAGGTGTTATTAGCATTATCGAAACAACTGCATATGCAATACGCATGACAGCCTCCGCATATCGGTTCGCTAGAACTCGTCTTTAGCTAAATCGCTGGTGCTTAATAGGGCTTTATCTATTTGCAGGCGATTAATAGCGTCTTCTGATTGGGCCAGTGCCAGGGCTACGTTTTTATCGAAGTCCATTTTAGTGGGGAATAAAAACGTTTGATAAATAACGTACTGATTGGTCGTTATTGTTATCCAACTTCCCCATCGTGCACTGGGCCGCTCGTTGATTGTTATATTTCCGGTATAAGTACTGTCCCATTTGTCACTGAAGGCTCGATAAAAACTGTGCCCGACCGATGAGACAGTGTGGTCTGTTAACAATCCGGGAACTTCGACCTCGACGGCCTTCAGATTCCCGGCAGCGAGCAGGAAACTCGCTGCGGCGATCCAACTCAACGTGCGCTTCATGTGATTAACGCCTGAGGTTATCGTTTGCCCACGAAACCGCCTGAGTTCGGTTTTTTACAGCTATCTTCTTGAAAAGATTATAAAGGTGAGTCTTTACCGTATTTTCGCTGATAAATAACGAACGGGCGATTTCAATATTTGAAGCACCAATGCGTAACTTATTCAGGATCTCTTTCTCACGGTGCGTGAGCAGTGCTGACTCTGAGCTGTTATAGCGATAATTTCCGGAGTGCGTGATGAGGTAGCTGGCCAGCTTTTGCGAAAAATAACACTCTCCGCGCAATATGCCTTGCAGACCCTCAACTACCCGGTCTTCTTCTTCCGTGACGTAGAACACGCCATTGATATGCGGCCAGCTTTCAATATCCCTGAAAGGATATTCATCAGGCGTATTCAATAATAGCACGCAGATATTATTGTTTTTCCTGCTTAAAATATCTTGCCAGTAATGGATGAGCTTTTTATCAGCTTCCATCATATCGAACAGAATGATGCTGCCAGGTGCAATATCATCAAAAGAACGTTGAATATTATGCAATTTCCCGTTCAGTGATAAACATTGCTTTAAATGTTGTAATAACGCTGTCGCTTGCAAAGAAGGTTTTGTGATCAACAGTAATGTATGACCATGTAAACTATGGACTTCATTATACATGATGAAACCCCACTTTTTTTTGGCACCTGGCAGCTGTCCTCCTGTTTAATAGAGGACACCAGAAGTACTGACAGATGTTGCACTGCTGTGTGTAGAATCAGACCATAACCTCAACGGGGAGGTAAATATAAAACCAATTTCGTACATCTAATTTCAATCTAGCTTTTACGAAGTTTAAAGCAAGTGTTAAACATGTAACCGAATGTAAAAATCAATATTAATTTGTGAAAATCACTTGTGATGAATGGCGATAAATGATGAGAAAGTTGTACATCTAAATAGAGATGCACAGTTTTTAAAAATCATACAAATATTTGTATCTCATTGATTATTATATATATTTATTATTTTATGCGAACGATAAAACAGTATGAGGTACAGATTATTTCTAAGCCCATAAATGCGCGGTTGTCTGGCTTAAGAAAACGGGCTTCGTGTCACGACTGTGAAAAAGTGTCCTTCTGCCGTTACGTTTAAACAACGCGAGAAGACGCGTGGACAGCCTTCGCCTCGTTGTACAACCTGATTGTTGGACAGGGGAAATAAAAAATATAAGCTGGCCTGAGGAAAGTGATTTTTGTCGTAAATTACGACTTTGTGGTGATCCGAAAAATAAAAATAAGCCGCGCGGGTGAGATATTTAAAATGTTTCAGCGGACATACTCTTCACCGTAACGACGCGTTAACACAATATGCATCGTTTTTACAAGTAACACGGTTATAGGTTATGGCGTGATTAAATAACCAGGTCCAGGGTGACAACATGAAATACACATCGTTATTTATGGTGTTTACATTACTGGGTGCGCCTGGATTTGTAACCGCAGCGAATTCAGATTTAGCCAATGCTGAATATAATTTTGCGGTTAACGAATTAAGTCTTTCATCACTCAATCAGGCAGCCATTATTGGTCAACAGGGTGTTTTTAATGACGCTCAGGTTCGCCAGGAAGGTTCAAAACTCTTGTCCATTGTTTCACAGGATGGGGCGGGCAACAGAGCAAGAGTTGATCAATCAGGGAGTTACAATATAGCCTGGATCGATCAGAGCGGTACCGCGAATGATGCAGGTATTACGCAAGAGGGATACGGTAATAGCGCGAAAATTATCCAGAAAGGGTCGGGTAATAGAGCAAATATTACGCAGTACGGTACGCAGAAAACCGCAGTTGTAGTGCAGAAACAGTCGCAAATGGCGATTAACGTTATTCAACATTAGCGCATTCGCGACGATTTTAATCAATCCGATGGGGGTTTACCATGAAATTTCTCAAAGTGGCAGCGCTTGCAGCAATCGTAGTTTCTGGTAGTGCTATGGCGGGTTCTATTAATCAGGGCGGCTGGGGTCATGGGCATGGTCATGGCGGATACAGTGGCCCAAATTCAACCCTGAATATTTATCAGGACGGTGGCGGTAACTCCGCGGTTGCTCTGCAGACAGACGCCAGAAATTCCGTGCTGAATATTACCCAGAAAGGTGGCGGTAACGGCGCTGACGTTGGTCAGGGTTCTGATGACAGTAAAATCAACCTGACCCAGAAAGGATTTGGCAACAGTGCAACACTGGATCAGTGGAACAGCAAAAAATCTGTTATGAACGTTAGCCAGTCCGGCGGCTTTAACGGCGCCCTCGTCGACCAGACTGCCTCTAACTCTACTGTCAACGTTACCCAGATTGGCTTTGGTAACCACGCGACAGCTCATCAGTACTGATACTGAAATCTGTGCTACAAAAAAACAGGGCTGATGCCCTGTTTTTTTTCGGGAGTTCATCATGAATACCTTAATTCTTCTTGCCGCGCTTTCCAGCCAGATAACTTTCAAAACGTCGCAGCAGGAAAATATGACCACCATTATTCCTCAGGTCACCCTGGCGCAGCCGTGTGATTGTCAGGTTCAGATTGTTTCCGTTCGGGAAGGGCAGGGGGGACAAAGTTCGTCCCGACAGCAAAATACCCTTTTTATACCCGCTAATCAGACGATTGATTTAATGCGCCTGAGTTTAAATATTAATGCGGGAGACACGGTAAAAATCGTTGTCACCGTTTCAGACGGTAAATCGCTTCATTTATCACAGCAGTGGTCGCCAGCGGAACGTTCGCTTTAATCATTCATGAAATCAATGTGTTGCGAATGTGGCGGGTCTGTGCCGTTGAGCTATGCTGATATCAGGGATCAGGTCATTATGTTCCTTAACGTGAGACTTCGTTTGTCATAATGAAGTGCGTTTACCCCTCAAGGACGATTTTCATTGAGGAGTACCGATAATGAACCACTCTTTCGCTCGACTCGTGACGGGTCTGGGCCTGATTGTTTCTGTTTTTAGCCTCCCGGTTTATTCGGCTACCATTGTGAACGGTGGCGTTATTCATTTTCGCGGTGCCATTGTTGCAGACCCCTGTGACGTTACGCCGCAGCAGAGACAGTTTGCTATGTCCTGTCCGGATAATAATCGTATGCAAACGCGCATGGTCAGTTATGAAGAGGCGCTTAATGGCAAAGTGTCCGATTCAGATCTGGTGTCGCTCCGCATGAAATACCTTAACCCTGAAAAAACGCTCGCGGTTGTCGAAATCCAGTATCGATAGCGTTCTCTCTTCCGCTTTGTGCGGAAGAGGATTTTTTCTGATAGTTTTTTCTCCCGGGCAGCCCTGCGATACACTTAATAAAAAGGCGGGTTGCAGAGGGGCTTTATGAAACCGCAAATTGAAGTTATTCATGGTGATATTACGACCATGCACGTCGACGTCATCGTCAATGCGGCCAATCCCTCCCTGATGGGGGGAGGCGGTGTGGACGGGGCTATCCACCGGGCTGCAGGACCGCAGCTGCTGGAAGCCTGCAAAACCGTACGGCAACAGCAGGGCGAATGTCCTCCCGGCCATGCGGTCATTACGCTTGCGGGCGATCTGCCTGCCAAAGCGGTGATCCACGCCGTAGGGCCTGTCTGGCACGGTGGCGATCGGCACGAGGCGAGTATTCTGGAAGAGGCTTACCGGAACTGTCTGCGGCTGGCTGCCGACAACGGCTATAAAACAATGGCATTCCCGGCCATCAGTACCGGGGTGTATGGCTATCCTAAGGCGGCTGCCGCTACGATCGCCGTCGACACCGTTTACCGCTATCTGTCGCTAAAGCCGATGCCTGAGAAAGTTATCTTTGTCTGTTTCGATGAAGAAACCACCCACCTTTATCAACGGTTGCTGACCCAGCGCGGGCAGGAACTGGAGACCTGAAGCAAACGCGGCGCACTGAGTGCGCCGCGGTTGTTTATGAGGCTTTTACCTGAGGTTTTCCTGAGAAGAGGAAACGCAGAAGCGGGATCCGCAGGTGGATTTCATAGAGCACGATCGCAATCCCCACGACAAACACCAGACCGGTAAAGAAACCCAGCGTGTTAGAGGCGATATGCGGGGTGATGTAAGCCCCGAAGAAGAGCGTGAGCGGGTGATGCACCAGATAAATAAACAGCGACGCATTCACGAAGTAGGTCACGCGGCTGGACTTAAAGTTCAGCAGGCGGTGGCCGAGCGCGAATACTACGTTCACCATCCATAAACCCAGCAGCATGGTGATCACGCTTTCCGTTTCGTACATCCAGGCGTCACCGCTCCCGTAGCGCTGGTTCAGCAGATAGGCCGCGAACGCGATGGCCGCACCCACAGCACACCACGGTGACGGGGTAGTAAACAGCGCTTTCAGCTTCGGGTAAATAAACGCCAGCGCGCCGATTAAAAAGAACGGAATGTAGAAAAGGGACTGCATCACCACAAAATTAAACAGGCCGTCGCTCAGTATCGGTGGATAGACGATAAACAGGATGCGTCTCACCGCGGCGTAAGCGATACCCAACAGCAAGAAGAGCACCGACAGTTTGCCCAGCGTAACGGTGGCGAAAAAGGCGTCAGCTCTCGAACTCAGGTGGTGACGCAGGCGGCTGAAAATGAACAGGCTCACCGTAGTGAGCACCACAAGGACCAGCAGGAACCACAGGTGAGACACCAGCTCCCAGACCAGCGTATTGTACTTTTCATACAGCGACAGATTCGGCCAGTTTTCCGCTTTGCCTTTGACGTACTGCAGCATAATGAACTGAGGCAGCGTCAGTAGCGGAATCGCGGTCAGCATGGGGATCCCCACGCGCTCGACGCGCACCTTCCACCAGCGTTTAAGCGGGTATCGCAGAAACAGCATGTAAGAGAAATAGCCGGAGATGACAAAAAACACCTGCATACGGAAGGCGTGAATAAAGTCATTAAACAGCGTCAGCCACCAGGAGGGCATCTGGCTATTCACATGCCAGGTGTGGCTGGAGTAAATCAGTGATATGTGAAAAGGGATCCCCAATAGCATCAGCCATGCCCGGATCGAGTCGAGGAAATATTCACGTTCTGTTGGTGTTGTGCTCATATAACGTTGTGCATTCTCAGACTTTTCGTCTTATCCCTAAGACT
The DNA here is from genome assembly GCF_000612205.1 of Enterobacter sp. 5-4. Classification (NCBI taxonomy): domain Bacteria; kingdom Pseudomonadati; phylum Pseudomonadota; class Gammaproteobacteria; order Enterobacterales; family Enterobacteriaceae; genus Enterobacter; species Enterobacter sp. 5-4. The sequence goes on from NZ_JFHW01000026.1 coordinate 384,808, forward strand.
CATAATGGTTACATTCGAAAGCAACCCTACACCAAGACCGACACCCTGTCTCCAGGATAAGCACGCAAAGTGAATAATGGGTTCTTTCATTTGCTTAAACCATGAGCCAGCAGCTGAACAAAGCAGTGATAATGTTGTCGGATTGCCTGAGTTTCCATTAAAATGGATCGGATCGATATAAGCACACAAAGGGGGAAGTGCTTACTTATTATGAAACATAAACCACAGATGATGAAAATGCGTTGGTTAGGTGCTGCAGTGGTGTTATCACTGTATACCTCATCGGCACTGGCCTTTAACATCGACGATGTCGCAAAACAGGCAAAATCGATGGCTGGCAAGAGCTACGAAGCGCCGAAAAGTAACTTGCCCTCCGTTTTCCGCGATATGAAATATGCGGACTATCAGCAGATCCAGTTCAATCACGACAAAGCCTACTGGAGCAACATCAAGACCCCGTTCAAGCTTGAGTTTTATCATCAGGGTATGTATTTCGACACGCCTGTTGCCATCAACGAAGTGACGGCCACAGCGGTACGTAAGATCAAATACAGCCCGGATTACTTCAATTTTGGCAATGTGCAACACGATAAAGATACGGTGAAAGACCTGGGCTTCGCAGGCTTTAAGGTGCTTTACCCGATCAACAGCAAAGATAAAAACGACGAAATCGTCAGCATGCTGGGTGCCAGCTATTTCCGCGTGATTGGCGCGGGGCAGGTATACGGGCTTTCTGCGCGCGGATTGGCGATTGATACCGCGCTGCCATCAGGTGAAGAATTCCCACGTTTCCGTGAGTTCTGGATTGAACGTCCAAAACCAACGGATAAACGTCTGACCATTTACGCGCTGCTGGATTCACCGCGTGCGACCGGCGCCTATCGCTTTGTGATTATGCCGGGTCGTGACACCGTGGTTGACGTGCAGTCCAAGGTTTACCTGCGTGATAAAGTGGGCAAACTGGGCGTTGCACCACTGACCAGCATGTTCCTGTTTGGGCCGAACCAGCCGTCTCCGGCCACTAACTTCCGCCCGGAACTGCACGACTCCAACGGTCTGTCTATTCATGCCGGTAACGGAGAGTGGATCTGGCGTCCGCTGAACAACCCGAAACATCTGGCGGTGAGCAGCTTCGCGATGGAAAACCCGCAAGGTTTTGGCCTGCTACAGCGTGGCCGTCAGTTCTCCCGCTTTGAAGATTTGGACGACCGCTATGACCAGCGTCCAAGCGCCTGGGTCACGCCAAACGGTGACTGGGGTAAAGGTAAGGTTGAGCTGGTTGAGATTCCAACCAACGACGAAACCAACGATAACATCGTGGCTTACTGGACGCCGGATCAGCTGCCGGAAGCCGGTAAAGAGATGAACTTCAAGTACACCATCACCTTCAGCCGCGACGAAGATAAGCTGCATGCGCCGGATAACGCGTATGTGATGCAGACTCGCCGTTCAACGGGTGATGTGAAGCAGTCTAATCTTATCCGTCAGCCTGACGGTACCGTGGCCTTTGTCGTGGACTTTACAGGCCAGGATATGAAGAAACTGTCACCGGACACCGCCGTTGCCGCTCAGGCCAGCATCGGTGATAACGGTGAAATCGTTGAAAATACCGTGCGTTACAACCCGGTAACCAAAGGCTGGCGTCTGACCCTGCGCGTGAAAGTGAAAGATCCGAAACAGACCACTGAAATGCGTGCTGCGCTGGTCAGTAACGATCAGCCGCTGAGTGAAACCTGGAGCTATCAGCTACCTGCCAATGAATAATACATCTGAATATATTGATGCCATGCCGCTGACGGATATCGAAAAAGCGGCACTGCCTAAGAGCGACATCCGCGCGGTTCACACCGCGCTGGATGGTGAACATCGTCAGTTTTCCCGTGATGATGATACGCCGCTGGGGTCAGTAAAGGCACGTCTGGAGCAGGCCTGGCCGGACTCGCTGGCAGAAGGGCAGTTGATTAAAGACGACGAAGGGCGCGATCAGCTTCAGGCGATGCCGAAGGCCACGCGTTCCTCAATGTTCCCCGATCCGTGGCGCACCAACCCGGTGGGCCGCTTCTGGGATCGCCTGCGCGGGCGTGATGTGACGCCGCGCTATCTGTCACGCCTGACGAAAGAAGAGCAGGCTTCCGAACAGAAATGGCGTACCGTGGGGACCATCCGTCGCTACATCCTGCTGCTGCTGACGCTGGCGCAGACGGTCGTCGCGACCTGGTATATGAAAACCATCCTGCCGTATCAGGGCTGGGCGTTCATCAACCCGATGGACATGATGGGCCAGGATCTCTGGGTCTCCTTCATGCAGCTGCTGCCGTATATCCTGCAGAGCGGCATCCTTCTGCTGTTCGCGGTTCTCTTCTGCTGGGTCTCGGCCGGTTTCTGGACCGCGCTGATGGGCTTCCTGCAGCTGCTGATGGGGCGTGACAAATACAGCATTTCGGCGTCAACGGTCGGGGATGAACCCCTCAATCCTGAGCACCGTACCGCGCTGATTATGCCTATCTGTAACGAAGACGTTGACCGCGTGTTTGCGGGCCTGCGTGCCACCTGGGAGTCCGTGAAGGCGACCGGCAACGCGGAGCATTTCGACGTTTACATCCTGAGCGACAGTTACAACCCGGATATCTGCGTGGCAGAACAAAAAGCGTGGATGGAGCTGATTGCAGAAGTGCAGGGCGAAGGGCAGATCTTCTACCGCCGCCGCCGCCGTCGTGTGAAGCGTAAAAGCGGTAACATCGATGACTTCTGCCGCCGCTGGGGTAACCAGTACAGCTACATGGTGGTGCTGGATGCTGACTCCGTCATGAGCGGTGACTGCCTGAGCGGTCTGGTGCGTCTGATGGAAGCCAACCCGAACGCGGGTATCATTCAGTCTTCGCCAAAAGCGTCCGGTATGGACACGCTCTATGCGCGCTGTCAGCAGTTCGCCACCCGTGTTTACGGGCCGCTGTTCACGGCGGGCCTGCACTTCTGGCAGCTGGGTGAATCCCACTACTGGGGTCACAACGCCATCATCCGCGTGAAGCCGTTCATTGAGCACTGTGCGCTGGCGCCGCTGCCGGGCGAGGGTTCGTTTGCCGGTTCTATTCTGTCACATGACTTCGTGGAAGCGGCGCTGATGCGTCGTGCTGGCTGGGGCGTCTGGATTGCCTACGACCTGCCGGGATCGTACGAAGAGCTGCCGCCGAACCTGCTGGACGAGCTCAAGCGTGACCGCCGCTGGTGTCACGGTAACCTGATGAACTTCCGCCTGTTCCTGGTGAAAGGGATGCACCCGGTTCACCGCGCGGTGTTCCTGACGGGCGTGATGTCTTATCTCTCCGCACCGCTGTGGTTTATGTTCCTTGCGCTCTCCACAGCGCTGCAGGTCGTCCATGCCCTGACGGAGCCGCAATACTTCCTGCAGCCGCGCCAGCTGTTCCCGGTGTGGCCGCAGTGGCGTCCGGAGCTGGCGATTGCGCTGTTTGCCTCCACCATGGTGCTGCTGTTCCTGCCTAAGCTGCTCAGCATTATCCTGATCTGGTGCAAAGGCTCGAAAGAGTACGGCGGTTTCTTCCGCGTGACCCTTTCACTGCTGCTGGAAGTGCTGTTCTCCGTGCTGCTGGCACCGGTGCGTATGCTGTTCCACACCGTGTTCGTGGTCAGTGCGTTCCTGGGCTGGGAAGTGGTCTGGAACTCACCGCAGCGTGATGACGACTCCACGCCGTGGAGCGAAGCCTTTATGCGCCATGGTTCTCAGCTGCTGCTGGGTCTGGTGTGGGCGGCAGGGATGGCGTGGCTGGATCTGCGCTTCCTGTTCTGGCTGGCGCCGATTGTCTTCTCGCTGATCCTGTCGCCGTTTGTCTCCGTCATCTCCAGCCGTTCGACGGTGGGGCTGCGGACCAAACGCTGGAAGCTGTTCCTGATCCCGGAAGAGTATTCCCCGCCGCAGGTGCTGGTAGACACCGATCGTTATCTCGAGCAGAACCGCAATCGCACGCTGGATGACGGCTTTATGCACGCCGTGTTTAACCCGTCATTCAACGCCCTGGCGACGGCAATGGCGACGGCGCGTCACCGTGCCAGCCAGGTGCTGGAGATTGCCCGCGATCGTCACGTTGAGCAGGCGCTGAACGAGACCCCGGAAAAACTCAACCGTGACCGTCGTCTGGTCCTGTTGAGCGACCCGGTTACGATGGCGCGTCTTCACTACCGCGTATGGTCCGCTCCGGAGAGATACTCTTCGTGGGTAAACTACTATAAAGAACTGAAGCTGAACCCGCTGGCGTTGAAGGCGAAGTAAGTGGTTAAGTAGAGCGGGTAAGCGAAGCGCCTCCCGCCAACTAAAATACCGGCATAATCGCCGGTATTTTTTTAGAGGTTACTCATGAGAATCATCATCGTCGTTCTGATGGCATGCCTGCTCAGCGGCTGCGGCAGCATCATCAGCCGCACCATTCCAGGGCAGGGCCACGGGAATCAGTATTACCCGGGTGTGAAATGGGATCTCCGAGACTCCGCATGGCGCTACCTCACCGTGCTGGATCTGCCATTCTCGCTAATTTTCGACACGCTGCTGCTGCCGATCGATGCCAGCCACGGCCCTTACGAGTAGCGTAAATTAACGCTCGTCCCACTCATCGGCTGCGGTTTGACCTTCTTCCGTATCCAGCGGTGGCTCGAGCTGAAATTCGCCCTCATCCCACTCGTGCAATGTGTTCTCTTCCAGCCATTCCTGCCGCAGTTCGATTTCATCATAGTCGCCATCAAAGACGGCCTGCGCACCTTCACCGCTCAGGACCGGCAGGCATTCCCCTTCTTCACCTTCATCGGCAAAGAATTCGGCCTGCCACATAATATCCCCATCCTGCAGAACGTATTTCTGGATATTAAGTTGTTGCACGTCAGCATCTTCTTCTTCAACGCCGGGGTTGTCGGCGAGGAACTCTTCACGAGCGGCATCAATAGCTTCTTCCAGCGTGGCGTACATGGTCATTGGTGTCTCCCTGTTTTCCAGAAGGTTTCAGGGAAAGAATAGCTTAATATCCGATTCTGCAAGTATGAATGCGAAAATAAGCGTCAGGCGTTCGTCTTATTCCGCCACTGGCCGTAGCGCGCGGGATAAACTGAACCACGAATAAATTGCATTAAACAGTACCACGCCCGCCGTCACGATAAAGACGGCGCGAAAACCGAAGCTGGCGGAGATGCTCGCCCCGAGAAGCGGTCCGGTGACGTTACCGATGTCGCGAAATGACTGGTTATAGCTGAAGATCCGCCCGGCAATCTGGTTCGTGGAGTTGTAAACCAGCAGGGTCTGTACGGCGGGCAGCAACGCCCCGTCTGCGGCACCAAGCAAAAAGCGAAGTAAGCCCAGCTGCCACGGAGAGTGCACCATCGACATGGGGATCAGCAGCAGGACGGAGATCACCAGCGCACTGATCAGAATTTTTTCCGGACCGACGCGGTCCCCCAGTTTCCCCAGCCTCGGCGCGCTAAGCAGCGCCGCCACCCCGGGCACGGACGCAATCAGCCCGCTAATAAACGCGATATTGCTGACGTTGCCCGCCAGATCGCGGATGTACAGCGTGAGGATAGGGGCAATCGATCCGGTTGCGACCTGAATAATCAGGGTCGTCACGAACAGGCTCAGCACCAGTCTGGGATTTTTAAGCGAGGTCAGCACCTCCCTGGCGTGTAGCATCTCTTTCTTCGCAACGGGCGTGAAGTTTTCCCGAATACAGAGCAGGGTGACAACAAAGCACAGGAACAGCACGCAGGCGGTGATAAAGAACACCGGACGCAGGCCATAGCTATCGGCCATGAGTCCGCCGGCCAGTGGCCCCAGCAGGGCACCGCTTACGCCGCCGGTTGAGAGCGTACCCAGCGCCCAGCCGCTCTTATGGCGAGGAATTTGCGTGGCAATCAGGGCATTGGCATTGGGAATAAATCCTCCCAGCAAACCCAGCAACGCGCGCAAAATCAGGAACTGCCAGACGTTCTGCGCCACGCCCATCAACGCCATGATAATGGCCATCCCCAGCGCTGAGCGCAGCAGCATGATTTTACGCCCCTTGCGGTCGGCAAGGCCGCCCCAGAAGGGCGAGGCTATCGCGGAGAACAGGAACGTGATGCTGAATACCAGGCCGGACCACATATTGAGCGCGCTATGGCCCGTCACGCCCAGCTGTTCAACATAGAGCGGCAGAAAAGGCATGACCAGGCTAAACGCCGCGCCGGTGAGAAAACAGCCAAGCCACGCAACCGTGAGGTTACGCTTCCAGTTTATGGGGGCATCTGAAGGTGACATAACAATCCGCATAATGAGGTGCTGAGCACCTGAAGCAAGAAGTAATAAGCCTGCTAATTATGCGCCTGGGTTATGATTGCCGCAATGAGGGGGAGCTTTTAAAGCTAAAACAGGATGCGACCCTGAGGATCGCATCCTGAAAATCAATAGCGGGACGGCGTGCCTTTTGGCCGCGTTTTAAAGCGGCGGTGCAACCACATGTACTGCTCGGGTGCGAGCATGATGCATTTCTCTACGATACCGTTCATCCAGCGCGCGGTGGTTTCTGCATCGTCAAGCGGCGGCGCGAGTTCCGGTTCCAGCATCATCAACTCGTAGCCCGAACCGTCAGGCTTGCGGCGGGGAACAAAGGGTACGATGGCGGCTTTGGACATCCGCGCCAGCATCCAGGTACCGGTGGTTGTGGCGGCCTCTTCAACGGCGAAGAAGGGGACAAAAACGCTGGCCTGTGGGCCATAGTCGTGGTCGGGGGCATACCAGACCACTTCGCCGGATTTCAGCGCACGGATCATTCCCTTCAGATCTTTACGGTCGATCATGCTTTTGTTGGAACGCATGCGGCCGTTGGTCTGGATTAAATCGATGACTGGGTTATCGTTAGGGCGATAAACGCCAATGCCGGGCGCCTGCATGCCGAACATACGCGCCCCGATTTCCAGCGTCAGAAAATGGACGCCGATCAGCAGAACGCCCGTCTGGTTGGCCTGAAGCGTATGTACAGGATCCATGCCGGTTCCCGTTACCTCGCTCCAGCGAGCCATGCGTTTGTCCGGCCAGAACCACGCCATGCCGGTTTCCATAAGGCCCATCCCAACGGATTCGAAGTTCTTCGCGACCATATTGTGACGCTCTGAGTCGCTCATCTGCGGAAAACACAGCTCAAGGTTGCGGTATGCGATTCTGGCGCGACGCTTCATAAACAGTTGTGCGAAACGGCCCAGAAATTTACCCAACCGAAAAATAACAGGGTAGGGAAGCTGTACCAGAAGCCATAAAAAGCCGATGCCAAGCCAGGTCAACCAATAGCGGGGATGCAAAAGGGCGGCAGTAAATTTTGGTAACTGGGTCATGTCTTTCCTGTGTTCAAACGTCCTGTTTCGCTAGTGTCTCATTTTTTGAGGCGTAGCCAAAATATCTGCTTTCGAAGCGTGCACGAATACAGCAATTGTTAATCCTGATTAATCAGGGTGTGTGAAATGTAGCGTAAATTGTGTGGATGTAAATTGGTTTTGTTTGCTATATGATGCCGACCGATTTTTCATTCTCTCTAACGACTCCAGGACTGTACACCATGCCAGTGTTACACAACCGCGTTTCGAACGAGATGTTAAAAGCGCGTATGTTGGCTGAAACCGAACCGCGCACAACCATCTCATTCTATAAATACTTCACGATCGACGATCCGCAGGCAACCCGAGATGCGCTTTATCAGGCGTTCACGGCGCTGAACGTCTTCGGCCGCGTCTACCTTGCCCGTGAAGGCATCAACGCGCAGATTAGCGTACCGGAAAGCAAAGTCAGCGCCTTCCGCGACGTACTTTATCAATTTGACCCGGCCCTTAACGGCTTACGCCTGAACATTGCCCTTGATGATGACGGGAAATCCTTCTGGGTGCTGCGCATGAAGGTGCGTGAACGCATCGTGGCGGACGGTATCGACGATCCTGAGTTTAACCCGGCGGACGTCGGTGAATACCTGAAGGCGGCGGAAGTGAATGCGATGCTGGACGATCCGGATGCCGTGTTCATCGATATGCGTAACCACTATGAGTATGAAGTGGGGCATTTCGAGAATGCGATGGAGATTCCGGCGGATACCTTCCGCGAGCAGTTGCCGAAAGCGGTTGAGATGATGCAGGAGCATAAAGATAAAAAGATCGTTATGTACTGCACCGGCGGTATCCGCTGTGAGAAAGCCAGCGCGTGGATGAAGCACAACGGCTTCAATAAAGTCTGGCACATTGAAGGCGGCATTATTGAGTACGCTCGCCGCGCCCGTGAACAGGGGCTGCCGGTACGCTTTATCGGGAAAAACTTTGTCTTTGACGAGCGTATGGGTGAACGTATTTCGGATGACGTCATCGCCCAGTGCCACCAGTGCGGCGCGCCGTGCGATACCCACACCAACTGCAAAAACGACGGTTGTCATCTGCTGTTCATTCAGTGCCCGGCCTGTGCTGAGAAGTTTAACGGTTGCTGTAGCGAGCTGTGCAGTGAAGAGAGCATCCTGCCGGAAGAAGAGCAGCGTCGCCGTCGCGCAGGACGTGAAAACGGCAACAAGATTTTCAATAAATCTCGCGGTCGTCTGAATACCAAACTGGGTATCCCTGACCCGGAATGATAATAACGCCCGGCACGTTGAAAGCCTGCCGGGCGACGTTATTAGGATTTCTGCTGTACACCTTCAACGGAAATAATCAGCTCCACGTCCTGAGACGCCGGGCCTAAATCCGTTGTGATATTAAAATCTTTCAGGTGAATTTTCCCTGCCGCTTCGAAGCCTGCGCGTTTACCGCCCCACGGATCGTCACCCTGGCCCAGTAATTTCGCATCAAGCGTGACCGGTTTGGTTACGCCGTTAAGCGTCAGGTTGCCGGTAATATTCAGCTTATCACCCTCTTTCTTCACCTCAGTAGAAGTGAAGGTCGCCTGCGGGAATTTCGCGACGTTGAGGAATTCCCCACTGCGCAGGTGTTTATCGCGCTCTGCGTGGTTCGTGTCGACGCTGTTCGTATTAATGGTCACATTGACTTTATCGGCTGCGGGATTTTTTTCGTCAAAGGTGAATGTGCCGTCAAAATCCTTAAAGGTGCCGTACAGCCAGCTATATCCCAGGTGCTGAATACGGAAATTGACGAAAGCGTGCTGGCCCTCTTTATCTATTTTATAATCCGCCGCCACGGCGGAGCCGGCGGTGAATAACAGAGAACCCAGTGCGATACCCAGCAGGTGTTTTTTCATTTTATGCTCCAGAGTCAACTGACGAGCGGCCAAGCATGCGCTTTAGCGTATCGTCTTTATCAATAAAATGGTGTTTGAGGGCGGCAAGCCCATGCAGCACGGACAGAATCACCACGCTCCAGGCGAGCCAGAGGTGAACAACCCCCGCCGTGTCGGCCTGAGCGCCGGCATCGCTAAGGGTTGCCGGAACCTCGAACAGGCCAAAAACGTTAATCGGCTTACCGTCAGCCGTCGAAATAAGATAGCCGCTAATCAGGATGGCAAACAGCAGCGCATAAAGGGCAATATGCGCGGCGACTGCACTGACGCGGGTAAATTTGCTGTGAGTCTTTTGCGCGCCGGGCGGTGGGGAAATGTGCCGCCAGATCACGCGGAAAACCAGACCCAGCATCAGCAGGACACCAATACTTTTATGCAATTCCGGCGCCTGGTGATACCAGCCATCGTAATAGCTGAGCGTGACCATCCAGAGTCCAAGTCCAAACATACCGTAGACGGCAAGAGCAAATATCCAGTGCAAACCTATGGATATTATTCCATAGCGCCGGGAGGAGTTACGCCATTGCATCAGAATGTCCATTTTCAAATTAACCGGAAAGTAAAAATGAACGGGAAGGCGGGATATTGCAACTGAAATAATTGGCTATTGATTTTTATTTTATTTATTTCAGCAATTTTGAAAAGGATCGCTAGCGCTAATTCAATCTCTTCGTGCAAGATGAAATTATAAGTTTCAATAAAGATAAAGTAATGTCAATTATTGTCAGTCTGGGTTTTCAGTAAAATACAATGTAAACAAAATCAATAATGGCCAGCAGCGCCCACAATAAGAGATAGAGCATAAAATGCTCGCGAATATTATTCATCAGAAAGCTAACGATCTTGCGCATAACGCCCCAACATGCGGTGTGAATGAAGCGGGCCCCGTGACCTCCGGAGCCCGTGCGGATTATCCGTTAAAACGCGAGAGGGAGAAGGGCGTCAGATCAAACTGCGGCGCAATGCCCTGGGCAAACTGCGCGGCGATTTCACCCAGAACGGAAGCAAACTTAAAGCCGTGGCCGCTCAGTCCGGTGATGAGCAGGGTGTTGTCATGCCCCGGCAGCGTATCAATGATAAAGTCTTCATCCGGCGTATTGTCGTAGGTACAGGCCGCGCCATACAGCAAGCCGCCAATGCCCGGAAGAATAGTGCGCAGGAACGAGAAGGCCTCTGAACCATCCTGTGGGAAGGCGCCGAAAGGTTTACGCTCTTCAGGGGAGGAGATCGCCTGGCCGCCGTTGTGTTTACCGATTTTCAGCGCGTCTTTTTCTGACGGGAAGCCGTAGAACTGGTCGCCGTTGGGTAATTCGCCGGTGAAGGCCGGGAATTTATTCTGGGCGCTGTAACGGCCATCCGACTGGAACCAGGAGAAGACCTTGCGCACCGGCTGGATCGGCAGATCGGGCAGCAGGCGGGTAACCCAGGTACCTGCGCTGACCAGCAGGCGGGACGCTGAATAATCGCCGTCAATAGTGGTGACCGTGACGCCATTATCATCATGGGTGATGGCCTCTACCGGACAGTTGAATAGCTGCGCGCAGCCTGCCTTCGCAGCAAGCTCGATCCAGGTTTTGATCGCCGTTTCGCAATGGAGCACCCCGGAGTGGGCTTCAAAGAGGCCAATATAATCGTCCGGGACGGTAATTTCGGGCCAGCGTGCGGTAATGCCCGTCGCGTCCAGCTTCTCAACGTCCAGATTAAACGCTTTCGCGCTGCGTTCGACGCCAGCGAGAAACGCAGAATGTGCCGGACCCAGGTTGATGACGCCCGTACGTTCGAAAATACGATCTTCGGTCTGTTTCGCCAGTTCATCCCACAGCGTCTGGGCGCGAAGCACCAGCGGAACGTAGCGTTCACCTTCACCGTACGCATGGCGGATGAGGCGGGTATCGCCATGATGGCTGCCTTCCGCATGAGGAGGCAGATGGCTATCGATCATCAGAACCTTCAGACCTGCCTGTGTTGCGTAATAGCCTGCGGCAGATCCTACGGAGCCGCTGCCAATAATGATTAAGTCGTATCTCATATGCATCTCATAAACTGATGTTTTGTTAGCAGAGTAATTAACAACGCGGGGTTAGACAAGGGAGAAATAAATAAGGCACCGCGAGGGTGCCTGTAGAGAGAAAAGTGGGCATAAGCTTAGTGCCGTTTATACTCATTTTCCTGGTAGTCGCCAGATTCTATTTTTGCAATACCTGCTTCTAAAATAGAAATAAACTGACGGGCGACGTCTGTTGTTAGCCACAGCGTCTGTCCAACTTCCGCTTCTTCACGGTTGAGTTGATTTGGGGTCTGGTAGTGCAAACGCAGCATCAGCGCATCGTAGCTATCTACGGTACTGATATCCCAGCCAACAAGTGGGTGGGTCTGGATGACTTCACTATTCTTTTCCATTATAACCCCCTTAATGCGTGTTAGAAGACAACGGCTTTGAGGTTCAATGCATGTTTTTCTGAAAGCAACTTCAGTATACCAAGTAATAAGGGTTCCGAAGGGAAAAATAAACAGGTGGCAACACATTTTTCTGCTTTTTAGGATTGTTCGAACAATAAAACACCATCTCGTTCACGATTTTTAAAGAAGATGCCGAATTATTTTGAACTTACAGGATTATGAGGCAAAAAAAAGCCGGGGCGACCCGGCAAAAAAACACAATGAGGGAGCAGTGTTAATCCGTGATGAACCAGTCGTCAGCGCTTTCCCACGTTTCCTGGAGAATTTCGCTGATGCGATCTTTATCTTCTTTTGCGGCGCCAATGACGGAGAGGTTGTTCGCCGCGGCGTAACGCACCGTGACGGCACCCGCGTTGTCGGGAAAGGTGTTGTTAATACGACGGGATAATTCGCCTGCCAGTGCATCAAGCGCGCCGGCAGGCAGAACGGTAGTTTTGGCTATGGTGACTTCAATACGCATAAATGCCCCCTGTGTAATATACTGTTTATTTATACAGGTATATTATCAGTTTGACAACAAGGGGCACTGATTTTTTAACGTTTTACCGTCCAGCTTACGGTTTCACCCGCCAGGAAGGGAATCAGCGTGTCGTCCGTCAGCGCAATGGACTCCTCAACGTGGCTCGCTTTACGCTCCAGTTCGATGAAGGTGTCGTTGACCGGCAGGCCGTAGAAGCGCGGGCCGTTAAGGGAGCAGAACGCTTCGAAATGTTCCAGCGCGTTCATCTCTTCAAACACGGTTGCGTAGCTGGCAAGCGCCGTTGGGGCGTTGAAGCAGCCCGCGCAGCCGCAGCTTGCCTCTTTACGATGGCGGGCGTGAGGCGCGGAATCGGTACCGAGGAACGCGCGGGAGAACCCGCTGGCGACCAGCTCGCGCAGCGCCTGCTGGTGGATGTTGCGCTTAAGAATAGGCAGGCAGTAGAGGTGAGGGCGCACCCCGCCCACCAGCATGTGGTTACGGTTAAACATCAGGTGCTGTGGCGTAATGGTGGCGGCGATAAGATCGTTGCCGTCACGCACGTACTCTGCCGCGTCTTTGGTGGTGATATGCTCGAAGACCACCTTCAGCGCCGGCAGGCGCTGGCGCAAAGGCTCCATCACGGTCTCGATAAAACGGGCTTCGCGGTCGAAAATGTCAATCTCGGCATGCGTTACTTCGCCGTGAACCAGCAGCGGCATACCCAGTTTCTGCATGCGTTCCAGCACCGGCATAATGGCATCAATGCTGGTGACGCCGTGGCTGGAGTTGGTGGTGGCATTCGCCGGGTAGAGTTTCGCTGCCGTAAAGACGCCTTCGTTAAATCCGCGCTCCACTTCGTTCGGATCCAGTGAATCGGTCAGATAGCAGGTCATCAACGGGGTAAAATCGTGTCCCGCAGGAACGGCGTCGAGAATGCGCTGGCGATAGGCTATCGCGGTATCGACGGTGGTGACTGGTGGCACCAGGTTAGGCATGACAATCGCGCGGCCATAAATTTCGCTGGTATAAGGCACGACGGTTTTCAGCATATCGCCATCACGCAGATGGATATGCCAGTCGTCAGGGCGGCGGATTTTAAGAACCTGGGGTTGTGCAGTCATGGAAGCTCCGGCTTGTCAGGAATCAGTCATAAGGATGGCTGTTTTTGCCGGACACAAATCATAAGCGGAAACGTTTTCGTTTGCACACTTTTCCGTGAAAAAAAAGGGCGCCGCAGCGCCCTTCAGGTTAATCGGTGAAAGGAATGATAATTTCGCCCGGTTTCACCTCTATACCTTTTGCATATTTTTTCGCCAGAGCTTCACCCTTGCTTTTGTCTTCACTTAAGACGTACGCGGGCTGCTGGTTAAAGTAATTCCGCAGCGACTGATTCAGATAGGGCATCAGGGTTTGCAGAACTGGCGCCATCTTGTCCGGAGACACCTTCGCGTCGACCACTTCCATCTCCTGCAGGAAAATCGCCCCTTTCTCTTTGTTGAAAACAGGCAGTGCCTTCAGCTTGAGCTGGATGTTGGCTTTCTGATTGCCAAAGAGGGAGGACATATCGAGGTCCGCATCACCGGCCAGGGTGACTTTGTTTGGCTCTTCACGTCCGATTTGACTGGTGAGGTTTGTGAGCACGATATGCGCATCGGCAAGACCCGGTACGCCAATGTCTTTCGAGAAATTGTTATGTTTTTCCAGCGCCTGATTAATTTCCTGTTCACTGACGGTGTATTGCGTGAGCTGGTTACAGCCAACCAGCAGGCCGCTGACAATCAATGCCGCGGCTAAGACAATTTTCTTCATAGTGTTCCTCAACGAAAAATCGGCGCTTCTGTCCTGTTACGCCAGTATGTCAGCGTGAATGGGCAGAAACCAGCAGAAAAAACTGAGAAGTGGGGCGGGAAGGGCTCCCGCCCGAGGGAAAGGCTACGCGCCAGGCTCGAGCATGCCGCTCGCGCTGCGTTTCTGGCTGAACTGCCACCACAGGGCGAGTAGCGTCATAAAGCCCACCACGCCCAGCATCATCCACGGAAGTTCAGGTTGATTTAACGCTTTGCCAGCATCAAACAACCAGCCGCCGCCGGCGTAACCTAATGCCCCGCCAAGCGCCAGCCCCAGTCGGCTGAACCCCATATAGCTGCCGCGTGCACGCGCATCCGCAAGCGAGGCGCTTAGCGTTTCGCGGGCAGGCTCGGCGATGATCGAGCCAATATAGAACGTGCAAATCAACGTAAACAGCTGCTGGAGCGTGTTCACCAGGCCGATCGGCATCATGCTCAGCGTCATCAGGAACAGTCCGGCCATCAGGCGATGCTCCAGGCGAAAACGCCGCTCGCTCCAGCGGGCAATCGGATAGAGGAGCGTTAACGACAGGCAGGCTTCGATGGCGTACATCCATTTCACCGCCGCAGGGGTACCTGCAATGTCGTTAACCATGATCGGCAGCATCAGCATGACCTGCACGGCCAGCATGTAATATCCCGTCAGGGTCAACACATAGGTGACAAAACGTTTGTCGCGCAGAACGCGGCCCAGCCCTTCCCGAACCGGCGCTTTCACCGTCGACAGTTTCCACGCCGGCAGGAACAGGCCATTAAACAGCGCGCACAGCATAAAGAGCACCGCCCCAGCCGCGCAGACCAGACGGAAATCATACTGCAGCAGCCAGCTTCCCAGCAGGGCGCCGATAACCGCCCCGGCGCTGTCCTGCATCATCAGAATCGAGAAGAAACGGCCGCGGTGCTGCGGGCGAATCAGCTTTACCACCAGCGCGGTGCGGGGCGGATCGAACAGCGTGCCCCCGATACCGGAGAGGAAACAGGAGAACCAGAGCAGCCAGGGCTCCTGGGCGACCGCCATCGTGGCAAACCCTGCCGCGCGCAGCAGCATACCGGTGACGATCATCGGTTTCGCGCCAAAGCGGTCGGCGATGGCCCCGCCAAAGACGCCCAGGCCCTGCTGGACAAACTGGCGTAGCCCCAGGGCAATGCCGACCATTAATGCCGCCCAGCCCATCTGATCGACAAAGCGGATCGAAATAAGCGGAAAAACGACAAAAAA
Organism: Enterobacter sp. 5-4; assembly: GCF_000612205.1. Taxonomy (NCBI): domain Bacteria; kingdom Pseudomonadati; phylum Pseudomonadota; class Gammaproteobacteria; order Enterobacterales; family Enterobacteriaceae; genus Enterobacter; species Enterobacter sp. 5-4. The sequence continues at coordinate 400,086 of NZ_JFHW01000026.1, forward strand.
GCCGAGCACGACCAGCATGTTATCGACGAGCAGGAAATATTTACCCAGGCTCCTGGCCTGTGATACGCGGGACATTTTCCCTCCAGGGAAAATAAGATGGTGAGCACGCTAACATTCTGCGGTGTCGCCGCGTTTTTTCCCACCCCTGCACGTGACAATATTTTTTTATCAAAAGGGTGCTTTGATAGAGAGTTCTCATCGAAAAATGTGAAAAGAGGTGAAAATGGTATGTCACTGTTTTCACAGACGGCGCAGGCGCAGGTATAGTAAAGCTAATGGGCAAGCTGAAGTGACGGGAAGGAGTGGTATCGATGTTTGGCTATCGCAGTAATGTGCCAAAAGTGCGTCTGACAACGGACAGGCTGGTCGTTCGTCTGGTGCATGAGCGTGATGCCTGGCGTCTGGCGGATTATTACGCCGAGAATCGCCAGTTTTTAAAACCCTGGGAACCCGTTCGGGATGAGAGCCATTGTTACCCTTCCGGCTGGCAGGCGCGCCTCAGCATGATTACGGAATTTCACAAGCAGGGCAGCGCGTTTTATTTCGCGCTGCTGGATCCTGAAGAGAAAGAGATTATCGGGATCGCCAATTTTTCAAACGTGGTGCGGGGATCGTTTCACGCCTGCTATCTGGGCTACTCCATCGGCCAGAAGTGGCAGGGGCAGGGGCTGATGTACGAGGCGCTGACGGTAGCGATCCGCTATATGCAACGCACCCAGCACATTCATCGCATTATGGCGAACTATATGCCGCATAACCAGCGCAGCGGAAATCTGCTGGCGCGTTTAGGGTTCGAGAAAGAGGGTTACGCCAAAGACTATCTGCTGATAGACGGAGAGTGGCGCGACCACGTTCTGACGGCATTAACCACCCGGGACTGGACTGCAGGTCGTTAAGGAGAAAAGATGAAGTATCAGCTAAACGGTACAGAAGCGCGCGTGATTGGGTGCTTACTCGAAAAACAGGTCACCACGCCGGAGCAGTATCCGCTGTCCGTCAACGCCGTGACCATGGCCTGCAACCAGAAGACCAACCGCGAGCCGGTGATGAACCTCAGCGAGCATGAGGTTCAGGACGTGCTGGATGCGCTGGTCAAACGCCACTATCTGCGCACCGTCAGCGGCTTCGGCAACCGCGTGACCAAATACGAACAGCGCTTCTGTAACTCCGAATTCGGTGACCTGAAGCTGAGCAGTGCGGAAGTGGCGGTCATCACCACGCTGCTGCTGCGCGGAGCGCAGACGCCGGGAGAACTGCGCACGCGCGCTTCCCGTATGCATGAGTTCAGCGACATGCAGGAGGTCGAGCAAACTCTGGAAGGGCTGGCCGCGCGTGAAGACGGTCCTTACGTGGTGCGTCTGGCGCGCGAGCCGGGCAAGCGTGAAAGCCGCTATATGCACCTGTTCAGCGGTGACGTTGATAGTTCAGTTAAATCCAGTGCAACCGACATAACGGCCGTAGATGATGATTTGGTTGCCCGCGTAGCGGCGCTGGAAGAAGAGGTTGCCGGGCTGAAACAGCGTCTGGATGCCCTGCTGGCACATTTGGGAGACTGACGGTGAAAAAATTACGCATTGGCGTAGTAGGGCTGGGCGGTATTGCACAAAAAGCCTGGCTGCCGGTTCTTGGGGCAGCGACGGACTGGACGCTGCAAGGGGCATGGTCACCCACGCGCGAGAAGGCCGAGCGGATCTGCGAAACCTGGCGTATGCCGTATGCGGCATCGCTTCAGGATCTGGCCCGCGAGTGCGATGCGGTCTTTGTGCATACCTCAACGTCTACCCACTATCAGGTCGTGAGCGAGCTGCTCAATGCGGGCGTTCACGTTTGCGTGGATAAACCGCTGGCGGAAAATGTTCCGGACGCGGAACGCCTGATTAAACTGGCGGCGCGTAAAAAACTGACGCTGATGGTCGGCTTTAACCGCCGCTTCGCGCCCCTTTACCAGCAGCTTAAGGCACAGTCGGGCACGCTTGCCTCGCTGCGGATGGATAAACACCGCACGGACAGCATCGGGCCAAACGATCTGCGCTTCACGCTGCTGGATGATTATCTCCACGTTGTGGATACGGCGCTGTGGCTCGCCGGTAGCAACGCGCAGCTGCAAAGTGGCACGCTGCTCACGAACGAGCAGGGTGAAATGGTCTATGCAGAACACCATTTCGCGATTGACCATCTGCAGGTAACTACCAGCATGCATCGTCGTGCCGGCAGCCAGCGAGAATGCGTCCAGGCCGTCACCGACGGGGCGTTGTACGACATTACCGACATGCGTGAATGGCGGGAAGAGAAGGGCAACGGCGTGATGACGCTCCCCGCGCCTGGCTGGCAGAGCACGCTTGAACAGCGCGGTTTTGCCGGTTGCGCCCGCCACTTCATCACCTGCGTGAAAAATCAGACGGTTCCTGAAACGTCCGGTGAGCAGGCCATCATGGCGCAGCGCATTGTGGAAAGGCTCTGGCGCGAGGCCATGAGTGAATAACTCGCTGTAACATCTGCGGATAGTAATTCGTTGAAATCCGGGTAGACTAAGCGCCGCTTGTAGGCTTTGCCGGGTGGCGCTTACGCTTGCCCGTCCTGGAAATCCGTATGGTTCTGGAAATTCACGTTAATGAACTTATTAAAATCGCTGGCGGCCGTCAGCTCGATGACCATGTTTTCCCGCGTGCTGGGTTTTGCGCGCGACGCCATTGTGGCAAGGGTATTTGGTGCAGGGATGGCCACGGACGCCTTTTTCGTCGCGTTCAAATTACCGAACCTGCTGCGTCGTATTTTTGCGGAGGGGGCGTTTTCTCAGGCATTCGTCCCGATCCTGGCGGAATATAAAAGCAAGCAGGGCGAGGACGCCACGCGCGTCTTTGTGTCTTATGTCTCCGGCCTGCTGACGCTGGCGCTGGCGGTGGTGACCGTCCTCGGGATGCTGGCCGCGCCCTGGGTGATTATGGTGACCGCGCCCGGCTTTGCCGATACGGCCGACAAGTTTGCCCTGACCTCGCAGCTGTTGCGCATTACTTTCCCCTATATTCTGCTGATCTCGCTGGCCTCGCTGGTGGGGGCGATCCTCAATACCTGGAACCGCTTCTCTGTACCGGCGTTTGCGCCGACGTTTCTTAACGTCAGCATGATCGGCTTTGCCCTGTTCGCCGCCCCGCACTTCAACCCGCCGGTGCTGGCGCTGGCCTGGGCGGTCACCGTCGGCGGCTTGCTGCAGCTGGCGTATCAGCTGCCGCACCTGAAAAAAATCGGCATGCTGGTGCTGCCGCGCATCAACCTCAAAGATGCCGGGGCGATGCGCGTCATCAAGCAGATGGGGCCCGCCATTCTCGGCGTCTCCGTCAGCCAGATCTCGCTGATTATCAACACCATCTTTGCCTCGTTCCTGGTGTCCGGCTCGGTTTCCTGGATGTACTATGCCGACCGCCTGATGGAGTTTCCGTCCGGGGTGCTGGGCGTGGCGCTGGGGACCATCCTGCTGCCGTCGCTGTCGAAAAGTTTTGCCAGCGGCAATCATGATGAGTATTGCCGCCTGATGGACTGGGGCCTGCGTCTCTGCTTCCTGCTGGCCCTGCCAAGCGCGGTGGCGCTGGGTATTCTGGCCAAACCGCTGACGGTGTCGCTCTTCCAGTACGGGAAATTCACCGCCTTCGATGCCGCCATGACCCAGCGCGCGCTGATTGCCTACTCGGTGGGACTGATGGGGCTGATCGTGGTGAAAGTGCTGGCGCCGGGCTTTTACTCGCGTCAGGACATCAAAACGCCGGTAAAAATTGCCATCGTGACGCTGATTATGACGCAGCTGATGAACCTGGCGTTTATTGGTCCGCTGAAACATGCCGGCCTGTCATTATCGATTGGTCTCGCGGCCTGTCTGAATGCCGGCCTGCTGTACTGGCAGCTGCGCAAGCAGGATATTTTCACGCCGCAGCCGGGTTGGGGCAGTTTCCTGGTGCGTCTGATCGTTGCGGTACTGGTGATGTCTGCCGCGCTGCTTGGCATGATGCACGTGATGCCGGAGTGGTCCCTGGGCACGATGCCTTATCGCCTGATGCGCCTGATGGCCGTGGTGTGCGTTGGTGTGGTGGCGTACTTTGCCACGCTCGCGGTGCTGGGTTTCAAAGTCAAAGAGTTTGCCCGCCGGACGGCATAAACGCCAAAAGGGGAGTTCACCTCATGGTGCTCCCCACTGCATGATGAGTCGCTTAAGCGTCAAATCGAAATCTTTTTCACACCTGCAATACGCGCCGTCGCCGTCTGACCATCCGCACCGTACAGTCCGGTTTCTTTATGCGGTTTCAACACCTCAAGCGCCTGCTGATTACGCTCAATCTGTCCTTCCAGTAGCCAGCCGTTATGCTGGTTAAGATCGCGCAGGTGCTGAGTTTTTTCGGTAATGGTCTGCCAGCGCTCAATAATATCGTCATTGGCGCTGCGCTTAGGATCTTGCTCAGCGCGTCGCTGCTGCTCCAGATAATCCAGCGTTGCCAGAAGCGAACTTTTGTCTTCAGTAATACGCTGCAGCGCGCTGCCGTTGATGTGACCGGAAGAGAGATGCTGCTGTTCAGCGTCCATTACCGTTTTCAGGTCGTTCAGGACAACCGTCATTTGATCCAGTATTTCTGACAGTCGACTCATACGGTTAGTTACTCTGTAAGAAACTCTGTGCTTCCTGAATCAGGGCGTCAGCGATCTTGCTGGTATCCATTTTCAGCTCACCGTTACGAATAGCCGTTTTCAGCGCTTCAACACGTTCCATATTGATATCGTTGCTGCCCGGCTGCATCAGTTTTGCCTGCGCGTCGCTCAGGGTCACGCTGGTGCTGTTGGACGTTGACGGTTTCTCCAGACGCGTTTTCTGCGCCGTTGCGTCATTCGTTTCGCGAGGTTGTACAGCGCTTACCGGCTTCAGGGCTGATGTACGATCAATGCTCATAGTGTTGTCCTCATCGAGGGTTCGCGGCGTTTGCGCCTGACATCATCATTAGTGGAATATTTATCGGCACGCGCCGCGAAATCTTTAAAAAGATTATAGGTTAATCAGAATATTCCCATCAGCATCGACGGTTCCGCTCACCACCTGGCCTGAGGACATTCTGACGCGGGCGTTTTGCGCCACCGCGGCATTGTTCAACGCTTTCCCTTCACTGTTGATGCTAAAGCCATCTCCGTTGGCCACCACCATCACCTGTTGGCCTGCTTTTACCCGCCATGCCTGACGCAGCATGGAGATCTGTATCGGCTGGCCTGGCGCG
>NZ_JFHW01000027.1:0-17607 GCF_000612205.1 Enterobacter sp. 5-4
TGGCCTGGCGCGACGTCGCGCAGGCTGACGGCGTCCTGAGCCTGGTTAATATCCAGCATGGTGCGTGGCGGCAGCTGATCCAGACGGCCGCGCTTCAAGGTCACGCTGTTTGTCTGCAGTACGCTGCCGCGCGCAATGGGCACGGCGGCGACAACATAATTGCCCGTCGCCTGAACGGCAACCTGTAAATAGCGTTTTTCGTTGGCGCAGCGTGCCAGCACGTTCACATTCCCCCAGAGCTTTGTGAACCCTACCACGCTGAAGGACGGCTGGTCGCACGTCGGGTACAGATTCGGTGGCGTGCGCACGGTAACGGTCACGTCATCGCTAAAGCCTGCCAGTTTTTCGGCAAAAAAAGCCGTTAGCCGATCCTGTAACCCTTCAGCCTGCGCCAGAGGGCTTAACAGCAAGAGAGTCGCCACCAGACCACGTTTTAACGTTTGCATCGCAAGTTCCACCGTTTCCAGAGTTGAACGAATTCTACCTGTAGTGGTTTTGCATCAACGGAATAAATAGCGACGCATTTTGCGCTTATTCCGTCGATAGGGGAGACCGGGTGAGATTTAAGCTGTGAACTGAAATTTTGCCATCAGCGGAGGAGACATGCTCGATAAACTCGACGCCGCGTTACGTTTTCAGCAGGAAGCGCTCAACTTACGCGCCCAGCGGCAGGAGATTTTAGCCGCCAATATCGCTAACGCCGATACCCCGGGGTATCAGGCGCGCGATATTGATTTTTCCAGTGAACTCAAAAAGGTGATGGAGCGTGGACGTGCCGAAGGAACGGGTGTTGCACTTGCCATGACATCCTCTCGCCATATTCCTGCTCAGGCGATGACCGCGCCAGCGACCGATTTACTTTATCGCATTCCCGATCAGCCCTCACTCGACGGTAACACCGTGGATATGGACCGGGAGCGTACCCAGTTTGCCGACAACAGCCTGAAATACCAGACGGGTCTGACCGTACTCGGCGGACAAATCAAAGGCATGATGAACGTCCTGCAGGGGGGGAATTGATAGATGGCCTTGCTGAATATTTTTGATATCGCCGGTTCGGCGTTAACCGCACAGTCCAAGCGCCTGAACGTGGCCGCCAGTAACCTCGCGAACGCCGACAGCGTCACCGGACCCGACGGCCAGCCTTATCGTGCCAAACAGGTTGTCTTTCAGGTCGATGCTGCGCCAGGCGCGGCGACGGGCGGCGTGAAGGTCTCGGATGTGGTGGAGAGCCAGGCCCCGGACAGACTGGTGTATGAGCCGGGTAACCCACTGGCGGATGCCAGCGGATACGTGAAGATGCCAAACGTGGATGTGGTGGGTGAGATGGTGAACTCCATGTCGGCTTCCCGTAGCTACCAGGCCAACGTCGAAGTGCTTAATACCGTGAAGAGCATGATGCTCAAAACACTCACTCTCGGCCAGTAAAGGAGACATGCATGTCCATCGCCGTAAATGTGAATGATCCGACGAACTCGGGTGTTAACAACACAAAGAGTACGACGGGTTCTAACTCCCTGACGGGGAGTAACGCCGCCGATCTTCAGGGCAGCTTTCTGACGCTGCTGGTGGCGCAGCTTAAGAACCAGGACCCCACTAACCCGATGCAGAACAACGAACTGACCACGCAGCTTGCGCAGATCAGCACCGTTAGCGGCATTGAGAAACTCAACACCACCCTTGGTTCCGTCTCTGGACAGATTAATAGCGCCCAGTCTCTGCAGGCGGCAAGCCTGATTGGCCACGGGGTGATGATCCCGGGAACCACGATTCTGGCAGGCACCAGCACTACCGAAGGCAACACCACAACGACCACAACGCCGTTTGGCGTTGAGCTGCAGCAGGCGGCGGAGAAAGTTACCGCAACCATTACCGACAGCAACGGCACGGTTGTGCGCACCATTGATATCGGCGAGCTGAAGGCGGGCGTTCACACCTTTACCTGGGACGGCAGCCTGACCGACGGCACGAAAGCGCCAAACGGTGCTTACAAAGTCGCGATCAGCGCCAGCAACGGGACGACCCAGCTGGTGGCGCAGCCGCTGCAGTTCGCGCTGGTCCAGGGCGTGATTAAAGGAAGCGACGGCAACAAACTGGATTTGGGAACCTCTGGTTCCACCACACTCGACGAAGTTCGGCAGATTATCTAAGCCTTAACACTTATCAGGAGTAAGTCATGGCCTTTTCTCAAGCGGTCAGCGGCCTGAATGCTGCGGCCACCAACCTGGACGTCATTGGCAACAACATCGCCAACTCCGCGACCTATGGTTTTAAATCCGGTTCTGCTTCCTTTGCAGACATGTTTGCCGGTTCCAAAGTCGGCCTGGGCGTGAAAGTTGCGGGCATCACGCAGGACTTTAGCGACGGCACCACCACCAACACCGGTCGTGGCCTGGACGTTGCCATCAGCCAGAACGGTTTCTTCCGTATGGTCGACTCCAACGGCTCTGTGTTCTACAGCCGTAACGGCCAGTTCAAGCTGGACGAAAACCGTAACCTGGTGAACATGCAGGGGATGCAGTTAACCGGTTATCCGGTTGCCGGGACGCCATCAACGGTTCAGACCGGGGCGAACCCACAGGTCATTAATATCCCAACCACGTTGATGGCCGCGAAGTCCACCACCACGGCTTCCCAGCAGATTAACCTGAATTCCACCGATACCGCGCCGACCACCGCCTTTGATCCGGCTAACCCGGACACGTACAACAAAAAAGGTACGGTGACCGTCTTTGATAGCCAGGGTAATGCGCACAACATGAACCTGTTTTATGTCAAAGATGCGACCCCGGCTAACTCCTGGAAAGTGTATGCCCAGGACGGTAGCGTCGCAGGCAGCACGGCGGCACTCGCCACCACGCTGACCTTCGATAATAACGGTACGCTGACCGGTGGTGGAAATATCAACATCACTACCGCGACCATCCCAGGTGCGACGCCAGCGACCTTCGCCATGAGTTTTGCTAACTCCATGCAGCAGAACACCGGTGCGAACAATATCGTCGCGACCAGCCAGAATGGTTTTAAACCAGGCGACCTGGTGAGCTACCAAATCAATGACGACGGCACTGTGGTCGGTAACTATTCCAATGAGCAGACCCAGGTTCTGGGCCAGATCGTGCTGGCAAACTTCGCCAACAACGAAGGTCTGAAATCGGAAGGCGACAACGTCTGGTCTGCCACCCAGTCCTCCGGCGTGGCGCTGCTGGGTACTGCCGGAAGCGGTAACTTCGGCACGCTGACCAACGGTGCGCTGGAAGCCTCTAACGTCGATCTGAGTAAAGAGCTGGTGAACATGATCGTCGCGCAGCGTAACTATCAGTCGAACGCGCAGACCATCAAAACCCAGGATCAGATCCTCAACACGCTGGTTAACCTGCGTTAAGCGGCTAACAGGAAAGCGCAATGGATCACGCAATATATACCGCGATGGGCGCGGCAAGTCAGACGCTCAATCAGCAGGCCGTTACCGCCAGCAACCTGGCAAACGCCTCCACGCCGGGCTTTCGCGCGCAGCTTAATGCGCTGCGCGCGGTGCCGGTAGAAGGACTTTCCCTGCCGACCCGTACGCTGGTGACCGCATCAACCCCTGGCGCCGATATGACGCCAGGGCAGATGGATTACACCTCACGCCCGCTGGACGTGGCTCTGCAGCAGGACGGCTGGCTGGCGGTGCAAACGGCGGACGGTAGCGAAGGCTATACCCGTAACGGGAACATCCAGGTGAGCGCGACGGGCCAGCTGACGATTCAGGGGCATCCGGTGATGGGGGAAGCGGGTCCGCTGACCGTACCGGAAGGCTCTGAGCTGACTATCGCTGCGGACGGCACCATTTCGGCGCTCAACCCTGGCGACCCGGCCAATACCGTTGCGCCCGTCGGTCGTCTGAAGCTGGTTAAGGCGGAAGGCAAAGAGGTGCAGCGTGGCGACGACGGCATGTTCCGTCTGACCCAGGCGGCGCAGGCGACGCGGGGTGCCACCTTACAGGCCGATCCGAGCATCCGCGTGATGTCCGGTGTTCTGGAAGGCAGTAACGTCAAGCCGGTCGAAGCCATGACCGACATGATCGCCAGCGCCCGTCGTTTTGAAATGCAGATGAAGATCATCAGCAGCGTCGATGAAAACGCGGGCAAGGCTAACCAACTTCTGGCTATGAGCTAACAGGATTCCTTATGATCAGTTCTTTATGGATCGCGAAAACTGGCCTGGACGCCCAGCAAACCAATATGGACGTGATTGCCAACAACCTGGCAAACGTGAGCACCAATGGTTTCAAGCGTCAACGCGCCGTTTTCGAAGATTTGCTTTATCAAACCATCCGCCAGCCGGGCGCGCAGTCTTCTGAACAGACGACGCTGCCATCGGGCCTGCAGATCGGTACCGGTGTTCGTCCGGTGGCGACCGAGCGTCTGCACAGCCAGGGCAACCTGTCTCAGACCAACAACAGCAAAGACGTGGCGATCAAAGGCCAGGGCTTCTTCCAGGTGCAGCTGCCTGACGGGACTTCTGCCTACACCCGCGACGGCTCGTTCCAGGTCGATCAGAACGGCCAGCTGGTGACGGCGGGCGGTTTCCAGGTTCAGCCTGCGATTACCATCCCGGCGAACGCCCTGAGCATAACCATCGGACGTGACGGTGTGGTCAGCGTAACCCAGCAGGGGCAGGCTGCGCCGGTTCAGGTTGGGCAGCTCAACCTGACCACCTTCATGAACGATACCGGTCTGGAAAGCATTGGTGAGAACCTCTACACCGAGACGCAATCCTCCGGGACGCCAAATGAGAGCACCCCGGGCCTGAACGGCGCGGGCCTGCTGTATCAGGGCTATGTTGAAACCTCCAACGTGAACGTGGCGGAAGAGCTGGTGAATATGATCCAGGTTCAGCGCGCGTATGAAATTAACAGTAAAGCAGTGTCGACGACCGACCAGATGCTGCAGAAACTGACGCAACTCTAAGGTGTAGCCCGGTGCGGTAAACGCCGCGCCGGCTCCCTGTTTTCGAAGATGAAGGCAATGCAAAAAAACGCGGCGTTTCGTTATCCGATTCTGACTGTTCTGGCCGTCACCCTCAGCGGGTGTGCCTGGATCCCGTCTAAACCTTTGGTCCAGGGTGCGACGACTGCGCAACCCGTTCCTGGCCCTGCGCCAGTAGTCAACGGCTCCATTTTCCAGACCGCGCAGCCGATTAATTACGGCTATCAGCCGCTGTTTGAAGATCGCCGCCCGCGTAACGTCGGCGATACATTGACCATTGTGCTGCAGGAAAACGTCAGCGCGAGCAAGAGCTCGTCGGCGAACGCCAGCCGTGATGGCAAAACGAATTTTGGCTTCGATACCGTTCCGCGCTACCTGCAGGGACTGTTCGGCAACGCGCGTGCTGATGTCGATGCCTCTGGCGGCAACACCTTTAACGGTAAAGGTGGCGCGAACGCCAGCAACACCTTCAGCGGCACGCTGACGGTCACGGTTGACCAGGTACTGGTTAACGGCAACTTACACGTTGTGGGTGAAAAACAGATCGCCATCAACCAGGGCACTGAATTCATTCGCTTCTCGGGCGTGGTTAACCCTCGCACCATCAGCGGCACCAACACCGTTCCGTCCACCCAGGTGGCGGATGCGCGCATTGAGTACGTCGGTAACGGCTACATTAATGAAGCGCAAAATATGGGTTGGCTGCAGCGCTTCTTCCTTAACTTATCGCCGATGTAAGCGAGGTGACCCATGTTTAAATCGATCTTCGCCGTGGCGCTCGCGCTGGTGGCTACCTTTGCCCAGGCTGACCGTATTCGCGATCTCACCAGCGTTCAGGGCGTGCGTGAAAACTCGCTGATTGGCTATGGCCTGGTGGTGGGGCTGGACGGTACCGGTGACCAGACGACCCAGACCCCCTTTACCACCCAAAGTCTGAACAACATGCTTTCCCAGCTCGGCATTACCGTGCCGGCGGGAACTAACATGCAGCTGAAAAACGTGGCGGCAGTAATGGTCACCGCGTCCTACCCGGCGTTTGCGCGTCAGGGACAGACCATTGACGTGGTGGTCTCCTCAATGGGTAACGCCAAAAGCCTGCGCGGCGGTACGCTGCTGATGACTCCGCTGAAAGGCGTCGACAGCCAGGTTTATGCGCTGGCGCAGGGGAACATTCTGGTCGGCGGTGCGGGTGCATCCGCAGGCGGAAGCAGCGTGCAGGTAAACCAGCTCAACGGCGGACGGATTACCAACGGGGCGATCATTGAGCGTGAACTGCCGACCCAGTTTGGCGCGGGCAACACCATTAACCTGCAGCTCAATAATGAAGACTTCACGATGGCGCAGCAGATTGCCGATACCATCAACCGCAGCCGTGGCTACGGTAATGCCACGGCACTCGATGCGCGCACCGTGCAGATCCGTACCTCCACCGGCAGCAGCAACCAGGTGCGCATGCTGGCCGATATCCAGAATATGGAAGTGAACGTTCCGGTCCAGGATGCGAAGGTGATCATCAACTCCCGTACCGGCTCGGTGGTGATGAACCGGGAAGTGTCGCTCGACAGCTGTGCCGTGGCGCAGGGGAACCTGTCGGTGACGGTGAACCGCTCCGCTAACGTCAGCCAGCCGGACACGCCGTTTGGCGGTGGTCAGACGGTGGTAACCCCGCAAACGCAGATTGATTTACGTCAGAGCGGTGGGTCTTTACAGAGCGTGCGATCAAGCGCCAACCTGAACAGCGTGGTGCGCGCCCTGAACGCCCTGGGCGCAACGCCGATGGATCTGATGTCCATTCTGCAATCCATGCAAAGCGCGGGCTGCCTGCGCGCCAAACTGGAAATCATCTAATGCTGACCGATAGCAAATTGTTGACCAGTGCAGCCTGGGACGCCCAGTCGCTCAACGAACTGAAAACCAAAGCAGGTAAAGACCCGGCGGCGAATATCCGCCCGGTCGCCCGCCAGGTGGAAGGGATGTTTGTACAGATGATGCTGAAGAGCATGCGCGAAACCCTGCCGAAAGACGGGATGTTCAGCAGCGATTCAACGCGTCTCTACACCAGCATGTATGACCAGCAGATTGCGCAGCAGATGACCGCCGGGAAAGGCCTCGGTCTGGCTGACATGATTGTCAAGCAGACCGAAGCGGCGCAGGGCATTCAGCCTCAGGATCAGCCGCAGCAGGTACCGATGAAGTTCGACCTGGAAACGGTGACCAGCTATCAGAACCAGGCTCTGACGCAAATGGTGCGTAAAGCCATGCCGAAAGCCACGGGCAGCGGCGATGAGCCGCTCTCCGGTGACAGCAAAGACTTCCTGGCGCAGCTTTCTCTGCCGGCACGCCTTGCCAGCGAACAGAGCGGCGTGCCGCATCACCTGATTCTGGCGCAGGCTGCGCTGGAGTCGGGCTGGGGTCAGCGCCAGATCCGCAAGGAAAACGGCGAACCGAGCTTCAACATCTTCGGCGTGAAGGCCACCTCCAGCTGGAAGGGGCCAACCACGGAGATCACAACCACCGAATACGAGAACGGTGCGGCGGTGAAGGTCAAAGCCAAATTCCGCGTCTACAGCTCGTATCTGGAAGCGTTGTCCGATTATGTTGGCCTGCTGAGCCGAAATCCGCGCTATACCGCCGTGACGCAGGCGGCGACGGCGGAGCAGGGCGCTCAGGCGCTGCAAAACGCGGGCTACGCGACCGACCCGAACTATGCGCGTAAGCTCACCAGCATGATCCAGCAGCTGAAATCCATGGGCGAGAAGGTCAGCAAAGCCTATAGCACAGATATTGAAAATCTGTTCTGAAAGTTCTCAAGTCCCGGTGGAGGTTGCCGATAACCTTCATCAGGACTCGTGTCTGAACGTATAAAAGGAACCCCCATGTCCAGTTTGATTAACAGCGCCATGAGTGGCCTCAGTGCTGCGCAGTCGGCACTCAATACCGTCAGTAATAATATTTCAAGCTATAACGTGGCAGGCTATACCCGCCAGACCACGGTGCTGGGCGCATCTAACAGCACGCTGACCGGCGGTGGCTGGGTGGGTAACGGGGTGTATGTCTCCGGTGTCCAGCGTGAGTATGACGCCTTCATCACCAATCAGCTGCGCGCCGCGCAGACGCAGAGCAGCGGCCTGACGACGCGCTACCAGCAGATGTCAAAAATCGACGATGTGCTCTCCGATACCACCAACTCGCTCTCCACCACGCTGCAGGACTTCTTCAAAAGCCTGCAAACGCTGGTGAGCAACGCGGAAGATCCGGCGGCGCGTCAGACGGTGCTGGGTAAAGCGGGCGGTCTGGTCAATCAGTTCAAAACCAACGATCAGTATCTTCGTGACCAGGATACGCAGGTGAATACCGCGATTTCAACCAGCGTGTCGCAGATCAACAACTACGCCAAACAGATTGCCAATCTGAACGATCAGATTTCCCGTCTGACCGGCGTCGGTGCGGGCGCATCGCCTAACGATCTGCTTGACCAGCGCGATCAGCTCGTCAACGAGCTGAACAAAATCGTCGGCGTGGAAGTGTCTGTGCAGGATAGCGGCACGTATAACATCTCTTTCGGCAACGGTTACAGCCTGGTGCAGGGCAGCAAAGCTAACCAGCTGGCTGCCGTGAAGTCGAGTGCCGATCCGGCTCGTACCACCGTGGCCTATGTCGATGACGTGGCCGGGAACGTAGAGATCCCGGAAAAGATGATCACCACCGGTTCTTTGGGCGGTTTACTGACCTTCCGCACGGAAGATCTGGATAAAGCTCGTAACACCCTGAACCAGATGGCGCTGGCCTTTGCCGATTCGATGAACACGCAGCATGAGGCTGGCTTTGACGCTAACGGTGATGCGGGCGGTAAGCTGTTCAACTTTGGTTCTCCGGCGGTGCTGTCCAACAGCAAGAACGGCGGATCGGCGGTTGTTACGGCCTCTGTGACGGACAGCAAGCAGGTCCAGGCGACAGACTATAAGCTGCAGTTCAACGGCACTGACTGGACGATCACCCGTACATCAGACAAAACCAGCTTTACGATGAGCCCGGATGCCAGCGGCAACCTGTCGTTTGATGGTCTTAACGTCAACGTGAGCGGCACGGCAAATACCAAAGACAGCTTTACCGTGAAGCCGGTTTCCGACGTCATCATGAACATGGATCTGGCGATCAGCGACGAGTCCAAACTGGCGATGGCGTCCGTGCAGAACGGCGGCGAAAGTGATAACCGTAATGGCCAGAAACTGCTTGATCTTCAAAACGCGAAAGTTGTGGGTGGGAATAAAACCTTTAACGATGCGTATGCCTCTCTCGTCAGTACAGTCGGTAGCTCAACGGCGTCACTGAAGGTGAGCAGCCAGACGAAAGCGAATGTGGAAACGCAGTTAATCAAGCAGCAGCAGACCATCTCTGGGGTAAACCTCGACGAAGAGTATGGCAATTTGCAGCGTTATCAGCAGTATTACCTGGCGAACGCCCAGGTTCTCCAGACTGCCAGTACGCTCTTCGATGCAATTATCAACATTCGTTAAGGTTGAGGTGAATAATGCGTATTAGCACCCAGATGATGTATGAGCAGAACATGCGCGGGATCACCGATTCCCAGAGCAGATGGTTGAGCTACGGTGAGCAGATGTCCACCGGTAAGCGCGTTAACCGTCCTTCGGACGATCCTATCGCCGCGTCGCAGGCCATCGTTCTGTCACAATCGCAGTCGCAAAACAGCCAGTTCGCGCTTGCACGTACCTTCGCCACGCAAAAAGTCTCGCTGGAAGATAACGTGTTAACGCAGGTGAACACCGCGCTCTCAAGCGTGCGCGAGAAGCTCGTTTATGCGTCGAACGGCACATTAAGCGATGACGACCGCCTTTCTCTGGCGACCGATATTCAGGGGATCCGCGATCAGCTTATGAACCTGGCCAACACGACGGATGGTAATGGTCGCTTTATCTTTGCGGGATACAAAACCGAGAGTGCACCGTTTGATGCGGCGACCGGGGATTATAACGGCGGCGCAGAAGCCATCACGCAGCAGGTTGATACGGCGCGAAATATGACCATTAGCCATACCGGGCAGCAGATTTTTGAAAGCATTACCAGTAATGCGGAAGAGCTGCCGGGCGGTGGATATGGCCAGACGAACATGTTCAAAATCCTGGATTCTGCCATCGCGTCGCTGAAGACGCCGATTGAGAACGATCCGGCTGCTGCAACGGCGCAAAGCCAGGTGATTGCCAATGCGCAAATCGGCATCAAAAACTCCCAGAACAATATCCTGACGGTCGTCGCGGATGTGGGCACCAAGATGAACGAGCTGGAAAAACTCGATACGCTGGGCGATGACCGCGCGCTGGGCCAGACCAAGCAGATGAGCGACCTGGTGGATGTCGACTGGAACGAAGCGATTTCCTCTTACACCATGCAGCAGGCGGCCTTGCAGGCGTCTTATAAAGCGTTTAGCGATATGCAGGGCATGTCTCTGTTCCAGCTGAACAAATAACATCTTGACCTCTTAGAACATGTCTTGAAACTGGGCATGTTTTGCTGCCCAATCCGTCTGGATTGGGCATTTTTTTATGCGACTTCTGCCGTTACTGAGGCGACACGCGCGCTTTCTATCAGACGGATGACCAGCGCAATGACGCCACAGACGGTGGCCAGTGCGACCACACCCGTCCAGCCAGCCAGCGAGTAGATATTGCTGCCTAACGCGGACCCCAGCGCCATCCCGATAAAGACGACCGTAAAGAGCAGGGCGTTGAGACGACCACGCGCCTGCGGTTCAAGGCTGTACACCAGGTTCTGATGGGCGACCAGGCTGGACTGCAGGCCCAGGTCGAACCCGACGGCAGAGATGGCGATCAGCATCAGCTGCCCATGAACGCCCAGCGCGGGCATCAGGAACATCAAGGCGAAAGAGACGGTCACAAGAACGGCACCAAGCTGCGTGACTTTTCCTGCCCCCAGTTTGTCCGCCAGCCCCCCCGCCAGTGGGGCAGCTAACGCACCCGCGGCACCGGCAATACCAAAACCACCTGCGACGGCACTACCCAGGTGATAGCGTTCCAGCAGCATGACCGCAAGCGTTGACCAGAAGGCGCTAAAGGCAATCGACAGGAAACCCTGAGCCAGCGCCGCGCGGCGCAGCGCCGGGTAGCGACGCCACAGGTGTTCCATCGAGCGCATCAGCGCGGGGTAGCTCAGCGTGGAGTGAATGGCAAAACGGGGAAGTACAAACCACATCATTACCCCGATGAACGCAATGCTCGCCGCTGCCAGCTGGTACATGACGCGCCAGCCAAACGCTTCGCCCACCACGCCGCTCACGGTTCTTGATAATAAGATACCCATCAGCAGCCCGGTCATTACCGTGCCCACGGTTTTCCCCTGTTTACCTTCCGGCGCAAGGATGGCCGCGGCAGGGACGATATCCTGTGCCATGGTGGCGGCCATGCCGATAAGCAGGCTTGCCAGCAGCAGGGAATGGATCTGCCCGGTCAGGCTACAGCCGAGAAGAAACAGCGCCAGCGCCGCGCTTTTGATCAAAATTAACGTCCTGCGGTCGTGGCGATCGCCCAGAGGAAGCAGGAACAGGATGCCAAGCGCGTAGCCTGCCTGCGTTAATGTTGGCACCAGGCCCATACCTTCAATACTCAAATGCAGGTCGGCACCCATCAGCGGCAGCAGAGGCTGGGCATAATAGATTGATGCCACGCTGAAACCTGCACCGATCGCCAGCATTAAAATCACCCAGCGGCTCACGGCATGGGCGGCGGTTGTTGTGTTCATAAGAAGTTCCTCATTCATCGTGTGAGGCTATTTTTTATCAGCACGCCTTGCGACGGTAGCGGGCCCGGTGGTAAAACGCTTATACGTTGAACGTATAAGTGAAAATGCGATGAAAAGAGCTGAGCGTATAGACAGGGTTGAGCTAATGCGGACGTTTGTCCGCATTGTTGAGGCGGGTTCGCTCTCTGCGGCGGCGCGGCAGCTGGCAACAACCCAGGCCACGGTAAGCCGACGGCTGCAGTCGCTTGAAACCATGCTGGGCGTGCGCCTGTTGTTGCGCACCACCCACACGACGCGGCTAACGGATGACGGCGAGCGCTGCTATCAGCACGCCCGTCGGGTGATTGACAGCTGGCTGGCGCTGGAGGATGAGGTGGGGCAGACGGAAGATGAGCCTGTAGGCGTGCTGCGGGTGCGGGCGCCGCACGCGTTTGGTCAGGATCAGCTTCTGAAACCCGTAACCGAATTTTTGCAACGCTATCCGCAGCTTTCGATTGAGTGGATGCTCAACGATCGGTCGGCGGATTTCCTCGGCGACAACCTTGACTGTGCTATTCGGGTGGGCGTGGAGGTCGATCCGGCAACCGTATCCGTACTGCTGGCGGAGGTGCCGCGCTCGGTGGTGGCTTCTCCGGCTCTGCTGGCCCGCTTCCCGGCGGTGAATACGCCGGAGGATTTGCAGCAGTTTCCCTGGATAGCCATCAGCTCTTTCTACCAGCGCCACGTGGAGCTTTTTCACGATGCCTCATCCGCCACCGCGCGGATTGCTATTACGCCACGGCTCAGCACCGACAGCCTGTATGTCGCACGCAATACGGCACTTACCGGCCTTGGCGTGGCCGTGGTATCCAGCTGGACGGTACAGGACGATATTCGGGAAGGGCGGCTGGTGCATTTGCTGCCCGAGTGGCAGCCCGCGGCGCTACCGGTACATCTGGTCTATCCCTGGTCCCGTTATTATCCGGCACGCTTGCGGCGATTTCTGGAGTTGATGCGGCAGGTCATGCCGGAGGTGACCGGGATGAGAAAGCCTGTTCAGCAGCCATAAAAAAGCCGACCCAAGGGTCGGCTTTTTACTTCAGTGTCGTTTGTCGTTATTCGACAGACTGTGGACGCGTTGCCGGTGCAGTCGCCTGATGCGTTGCACTGTGACCACCGGCTGCGCCTTTACCTTCGAAGCTGAAGGCCGGGCGAACCCAGTCGCTGTGACGCGGCGCTTCAGGCACGTAATCCGGCGCCGGGGCGCGGGTCATTGGTGCTGTCGCTACGTGGGCAGCGGCTGGCGCAGAAACAACCGGCTCAGGCTTCACTTCTGGCGCTTTCGGCTCTTCAACAACCGGTTCAACCTGAATCTCAACATCCTGAACGACCTCTTCAGCGGTGGTTTCGACGAGGGTTTCAGCGGCTTCTTCTACCGCGGCTACAGGTTCAGCCTCTTCAGCGATTTCCTCAGCCACCACGACATCTTCTTCAGCAATAAGCTGCGGTGCGGCATCAACCGGCGCGGCAATCACTTCCGGATGCGTGGTTTCGACGTCCGCGGCCTGAGGTGCTTCAGTTTCAACAACCTGAGGTTCAACTACGGTTGCCGTTTCAGTCACGACCTCTTCTACCGCTGCTACAGGTGCAATGACCTCTTCCGTTACCGGCTGTTCTTCAACAACCTGCTCCGGGCGAGCAATAGGGTAGCGGATCCAGACTTTGCCGGAAGCCATTTCTGGTGAAGCACAGGCAACGGTCAGCGGCATTGGAGACTGAGTCGGGTACCGCTCGTCACGATAGCGACGACGGCGCTGACCGCTGACGCGCAGATGACGTGGGGAACGACGTGAACGGCGCGGCATACCGGCGTTATCACGGTTTTCACCGTTTTCATCCTGCTCAATGTTGTTATCAACGACCGCTGGCAGGTCAACTTTTGCCAGCTGCGTACCGGTTGCGCTCTCGCGAGTTTCAACCGCAACGTTTGCTGTCTCTTCGGTTGCTTCAGAGGCGAAGCGGACTTTCTGAGCAAGCTGGCGCTGCTTACGGCGCGGCATGACCTGAGTACGTTCTTCCTGCTCGCCGTCCTGCTGTTCAACAGGCTCTTCGCGGTTCAGGTTTTTGACTTCCTGCTGTGCCTGACGTTTCTCGTCGTTACGGCGACGGTTGCGTTCACGGCGCGGCTGCTGGTCGTCACGCTGTTTGCTCTTCTCAGACTCATCGCCCGCCTGCTGGCGAATTTCACGATCTTCAACATTCTGCTGCTGTTTCTCGCGACGGTTGCGACGGTTGTCTTCGCGTTGCTCACGGCCTTCGTTATTGTCAGAGCGGTTGTCACGGTTGTCACGACGCTCGTTGCGCTCATTACGATCGCTACGGTCATTACGGTCGCGGCGGTTGTTCTGACGCTTACGGCGGTCCTGCTGACGTTCAGGCTTGGCCGCTTTTGGCTCTTCTTTCGGCTGCTCTGGCTGAACTTCCTCACCGGCAAACATCTTCTTCAGCGCGCCGAAGAAGCGGCTCAGCAGACCCGGCTGCGCAGGCTGGGCTTTCGCGGCCGTCGCTTCTGGTTTCTGCGCCGCAGGTTTGGCCGCTGGTTTTTCCAGGGCGGCTTCCGGTGGGGCTTCTGGCATGATGAAGGTCGCTAACGCAGGCTGCTCTGGCAGCTTACGCTCTGCTGGCTCGTCATCAGATGGCAGGGCCATCTCTTCTTCGTGCAGCTTCGGCAGCAGGTAGCTGAGCGTTGACGTCTCTTCGCCTTTACGGACACGCAGCACGTGGTAGTGCGGGGTTTCCATCTGATCGTTTGGCACGATGATGCAGCGAACACCACCCTGACGTGCTTCAATGGCACTGACCGCAGCACGTTTTTCGTTCAACAGGTAGGACGCAATTGGCACAGGCACAATCGCGTGAACCTCTTTGGTATTCTCTTTCAGCGCTTCTTCTTCAATCAGACGCAGGATAGAGAGGGACAGCGATTCGTTATCACGCACGGTGCCGGTGCCGGAGCAGCGTGGGCAGACGTGATGGCTGGACTCACCCAGCGATGGGCTCAGACGCTGACGGGACATCTCCAGCAGGCCAAAGCGTGAGATATGGCTAATCTGAATACGCGCACGATCCTGACGCACCGCTTCGCGCAGACGGTTTTCTACCGCACGCTGGTGACGTACAGGGGTCATGTCGATGAAGTCGATAACAATCAGACCACCCAGGTCGCGCAGGCGGAGCTGGCGGGCGATTTCATCAGCGGCTTCAAGGTTAGTGTTGAAGGCGGTCTCTTCGATGTCGCCACCGCGGGTTGCACGCGCGGAGTTGATGTCGATAGCGGTCAGCGCTTCAGTGGTATCGATAACGATAGAACCGCCGGATGGCAGACGCACTTCACGCTGGAAGGCGGACTCAATCTGGGATTCGATCTGATAGTGGCTGAACAGCGGGATTTCACCGGTGTAGAGCTTAATTTTGCTGGTGAAATCCGGACGGCCCAGCGCGGCGATGTGCTGGCGCGCCAGCTCAAGCACTTTCGGGTTATCGATCAGAATCTCACCGATGTCCTGACGCAGGTAGTCACGGAAGGCACGCACGATCACGTTGCTTTCCTGGTGGATCAGGAACGGAGCAGGGCGGCTTTCCGCTGCTTTCTGGATGGCTTCCCAGTGCTTCAGACGGAAGCTGAGGTCCCACTGCAGCGCTTCGGCGGATTTCCCGACGCCTGCGGTACGCACGATAAGCCCCATGCCGTCAGGCAGTTCAAGGCTTGCCAGCGCTTCTTTCAGCTCGGTACGGTCATCACCTTCGATACGGCGAGAGATACCACCCGCACGCGGGTTGTTTGGCATCAGCACCAGATAGCTCCCCGCCAGGCTGATAAAGGTTGTCAGTGCGGCACCTTTGTTGCCACGCTCTTCTTTATCAATCTGAACGATAACTTCCTGACCTTCACGCAGAACATCTTTGATGTTTGGGCGGCCATGGGCGTTGTAGTTTGCAGGGAAATATTCGCGGGCGATTTCTTTCAGAGGGAGGAAACCATGACGCTCAGCACCGTAATCGACAAATGCAGCTTCAAGGCTTGGTTCAATGCGGGTGATTTTGCCTTTGTAAATGTTCGCTTTTTTCTGTTCGTGTCCGGGACTTTCGATATCCAGATCGTACAGGCGCTGCCCATCCACAAGGGCGACACGCAACTCTTCTTGCTGAGTTGCGTTGATTAACATTCTTTTCATCGTAACTTACTCGTTATTCTTACATTGACGACAAAGCTGCGGGCAAGGTGACGCTTTCCGGGGTATGAACCGATGGCCTCGTGTCTGTTCACGTCGCCAACCTCACGGTTGTCGCTCGCTTAAGAGGCGCAGAGTGTCGGTTGCCTGTGTTTCATACGGAAACACAGCGCAATTATCAGGGGAATTGCCTGGGTAGAACTCTCCAGAGAACAATCCTTATACCGGGAAGTACTGCAACCCGCAGCCCGCTAACTGCCTGAAAGATCAATACGTCTTACGCCATTGCTGCGTGGATGATCGGTCAGACAAAATTGGTCATTCCGTCGACATCCTTACAAAACCCGGATTTAACGCGGAAAACGACCTCATTATTCCACTGCTCGCCGGGTTATAGCAAGATGACTTTTACCAATTATCACCCGGTTACTCACAGTTTCTTCACCTCAAGGTGGTGATTGGTTTAATAACCACCAAATCGATTGCGTGAAACGGGGCGCAGGCCGGATAAAAGTAAATATAAGCATAGAAAAATGAGTGGCGCTAATGGCTGACGATATTTAGAATCGCCAACCATGAAAACAGAGACTCCAGCCGTAAAAATGGTTGCCATCGCCGAAGATGAAGCGGGGCAACGTATCGATAACTTTTTGCGCACCCAGTTGAAAGGGGTGCCAAAGAGCATGATTTACCGCATCCTGCGTAAGGGCGAAGTGCGGGTGAACAAAAAACGCGTGAAGCCCGAGTACAAACTCGAGGCGGGCGATGAAGTGCGTATTCCGCCGGTGCGCGTGGCAGAGCGTGAAGAAGAGACCGTTTCACCGAAGCTACAGAAAGTGGCGGCCCTGAGCGATGTCATCCTTTATGAAGATGACCACATTCTGGTGCTGAATAAACCGTCAGGAACGGCAGTCCATGGCGGTAGCGGCCTGAGCTTCGGTGTGATTGAAGGGCTCCGCGCCCTGCGCCCGGAAGCGCGTTTCCTTGAACTGGTTCACCGTCTTGACCGTGACACCTCTGGCGTGCTGCTGGTAGCGAAAAAACGTTCTGCGCTGCGTTCCCTGCATGAACAGCTGCGTGAAAAAGGGATGCAGAAAGACTACCTGGCGCTGGTGCGCGGCCAGTGGCAGTCCCATGTAAAAGTGGTGCAGGCGCCGCTGCTAAAGAACATTCTGCAAAGCGGCGAGCGTATTGTCCGCGTCAGCCAGGAAGGGAAACCGTCTGAGACGCGCTTTAAGGTTGAAGAGCGCTATGAGTTTGCCACGCTGGTGCGCTGCAGTCCGGTGACCGGCCGTACCCACCAGATCCGCGTACATACGCAGTTTGCAGGGCACCCCATCGCGTTTGATGATCGCTATGGCGACCGCGAGTTTGATAAGCAGCTGGCGGGGACGGGACTGTCGCGTCTGTTCCTGCATGCGGCAGCGCTGAAATTTACCCACCCAAATACCGGTGAAGTCATCCGTATTGAAGCGCCGCTGGATGAGCAGTTGAAACGCTGCCTGAAGGTTCTGCGCGGCTGATTTTGCCCGGCGGCGCTGCGCTTGCACGGGCCTACGGTTTTGTAGGCCGGGTAAGCGCAGTGTATGACCGGATACATAGGTGACAGATCAGACCGGGAACATAGGTAACACTTTTAGTCTATCCGC